>JBDSWM010000051.1:0-18556 GCA_039926685.1 Fibrobacteria bacterium
CGCCAGCCGCCGAAGCCGGCCCGGCCCCCAAAGCCGCGGACAGCGCGGCCCTGGATACCGCCGCCGCGCGCTCCCAGCTGGATGCCTTCACCATCCACAACAATTCCCTGGCGCGCCTGGATCTCTCCGGTACCATGCAATTGAAGGCCTTGTACCACGATATGGACGCGGAGCGCGACGCCGACAAAAAGCTCAGCCTGCAATTGCGCCGCTTCAAACTGGAATTGGAAGGCGCCTTCGACGCCCATTTCGGCTTCCGTGGAGAGCTGCTGGTGGACGGCAACGGGCGCGACTTCGGTGTCGATAATGCCTATCTCTTCTATACCCTCAGCGACCTGGTCGAATTCAGGGGCGGTAAGCTCAAGCGTCCTTTTTCCCAGGAAGCGCTGCAATCCTCGAAATCCCTGTACACGATCGAGCGCGGCGAGCTTTATCAGGCCTTCCTCGCCAACACCACCGGATACTCCGGCTTCGATCTGGGCCTGGTCGCTTCCGGCGGCTTCACGGAAGACGGGCGTTCGCTCACTTATGAGCTGGGCGTGTTCAACGGCAAGCAAAGCGATTCGGCCGGATATGACGGTCAGCAGCATGAGAATATCGATAAGGGATTCAAGGCCAAGGACGTTGTCATGCGCCTCACCTTCGCGCCTTTCAAAATCCTGAAGCTGGAAGCGGCCGTGTCCACCAAGGCGGCCGAGGACAAGAGCGATCCGCGGGAATTCGAATACGCGGTGAACACCGGATACGAGGTGGGCGCCGATTTCAACTACAACCATCTGCGCGTGCTTGGCGAAGCCAGTTGGGGCGACAATCAGGACAAGCGTGACGCCAAGGTAATCGACGGAAGTTCCGGCTATTTCGCCTTTTACCTGATGGGCGTGTGGCATGAAGACTACACCCACGGCCGCGCCAGCGAACTGGTGCTGAAAACGGAAGCCCTTGATCCCGACTTCCGCGCCGACGCCGTGAACGACGGCAAGGTCCGTTATACCCTGGGCGTGAATTATTTCTTCACCCCCAAGATCAGCGTCCTGGCCGACTATGGCGTGCTCCAGCCCGTGACCAAGGAAGTGGGCAAGAAGGACTTGACGCACGACGCCGATGTGATGCTGCGGATGAACTTCTAGCGCCGGTCCGGGCCTCCGCGCCAATAGGGGTGGCCCCTGGGGATCACCCGTTCCGGGAGCGGAGCGGCAGCGAATTGTCGATTTTATCCACGGGCTGCGCCATGGCGAAACGCAGGCGCGATCCGAAATCCACCTGGGTATCGGCCAGCTCCCGCCAACGGCAGATGACCGCGAAGCCGCCTTCGAAGTTGGCCTGCAGCCTTTGGGGCAGCCAGGGCCGACCCTCCGCCTCACCGGGATTGGTGGGCAGGATGAGGCCGATCAGGCTGAGCTTGCGGTCAAGGGCGGCCTTGATTTCCCAATCCACAAACTTGTCCAGATGGGTCCGCGTCCCGCACAGTATCACAGCGGCGGCGCAGGCCTCCATGGCCCCGTTCCGCGCCTGGCGGAGGAAATCCTCCGCATCATCGCCGTCGATCTCCCGGGCCAGGGAATTGTCCCGCGTCAGTTCGTAAAGCGAGCCGTATAGGCGCCGGAACCCTTCGAAGTAAGGTCCATCCGCGTAATGATCATATCCGATATAAAGCTTCGGCTTCTGCTTCTGGAAAAGAGCGCCTGCATCCATGGGCATAATATCCGGAGTTTTCCACGTCCGGCCCAGCCCCGGGGGTCGGCCGGCTCAGCCCCGGGGGCCGGACGGGCGAGTCCCCGGTCCTGACGGGCCGGCCCTGTCCGCGATCAGCGGTATTCCTGGGGCAATAGGCCCTGATCGCCGCCCGCCTTGCGGAAAGCCCTGAAATAGCCCTCCGCATCCTTCTTGTTTTTGAGCTTGTCGGCGGTCACGGCGGCGTAATAATAAGGCTCCGGTTCCGCGGGGCAAAGGGACATCGCAGTAGCGCTGGTGTTACTGCCGTCCTGGAAGGCGCCCGTCACGAACTGGCTCTTGGCCATGCCCGCCAAAAGATCGCAGGAATTGGGGTTGTCGACCAGGGCTTCCTGGAAATGCTTCAGGGCTTCGCGTTTCTTGCCCTGGGCCAACAGCGCCTCCCCCATGGCCAGCACCGCCTTGGGCTGATGCTGGTCGAGGGCGAACGCTTTCTTCGCCAGCGGCGCCCATTTTTCCGCCGCGCCCAGACGGCGCAGGCTCAAGGCCAACAAGGCCTCCGCCTCCGCCGTTTCCACCACGTCCACCGACTTGCGGTAGAAGTTCTCGGCGGCCTCCGGTTTGTTCTCCGCGGCGAATGAAATCCCCATGCCCATCAGTCCCTTGGCTTTCCATTCCGTGGAAGTGCGTTGCGCCAGCTCGTTGAAATAGTCGCGCGCAGCGTCCGGCTTTCCAAGCTTCACCCCGGCCAGGCCCGTATAATACAGGGCTTCCAGATGATCCTGGCGGTACTTCAGCACCGCATCGAATTCGCGCTTGGCCTTGGCGTAGTTCCGATCCTCGTAATAACACAATCCCAGGAGGTGATGGTAATCCGCGTTGGCTTCTTCGCGTTTGATCAAATCCTCGAGGATGGGGCGCGCCTTGTCCGGCTCATGGTTGCCCATGTTCGCCTTGGCCAGGGCATAGCGCGCCTTGGGCTGGGACGCGTCCGGAAAGGCCGCGGCCACCGTGACCGCTTCCGCCGCGCGGTTGGCCTGCACCAGGGCATCGACATAGCGCGCCAGCGTTTCCGGGGCGGGCGACCGCTTGTAAGCCGCCTGGTATTCCTTGGCCGCTTCCCCGGAGCGCCCCGCCTGCAACAGGCATTCCGCCAATTGCAGGCGGCCTCCGGGAGTCAAATGCGCCCTGATGGGTTCCAGCATGGCCAGCGCCGGCCCGTACTCTTCCCGGGACAAGTACAGCCTGCTCAAGGCTTCCGCGTACTCCGGCGCCGGCGCCCCCTCCCAAGCCTTGCGATAATGATCCTCGGCCACGCCCGTCTGCTGATCTTCCTCCCCGAAGCGGCCCAGCCAATAATGCGCGCGCGGTTCGCCCCGTGCCGCGCGTTGCTGCAGGAGTTTCTCCACTTCGGCCCGGTCGTTGAGCTTGAGGGAAACCTCGGCCAGCAGGTAGACCTGTTCGGGATTGGGGGCCAGCCGCACAGCCTTGGCCAGATTCGCGGCCGCCTCGGAATGGCGTTGCTCCTTTTCGTCCAGCACGCCCAAGCCATAATAGGCCTGCGCCTTCCAATAAGGATCGGGCGTTTCCCGCAAGGCCTGGAACCGGCCCAAAGCCTCTTGATCGCGGCCCAGGCGCATATAGCTGGTGGCTTCCAGGAGTTTGGCGGCCGGATAGCTCCCGCGCAAACGGTTGGCGTCCCCCAGGGCATCGGCCGCGCCGGCATAATCCCCGGCCGCGAACAATCCCCGCCCCCGCAGGTATTGCACCGCGGGGCTGCCGGGCTTGGACGCGGCCAGCCTGGCAATCAGGGCGCCAGGATTAAAAGCGGATTCTTCGGTTTCTTCGCGGAAAACAGGTTCCTTCCCCCAGGCCTTTTTCCATTTCGCCAGGAAACGATCCTTGCCGCGCTCGGAAAGGTCCCCGTCGGCGAGCATTTCCGACGCGATTTGCGAAGCCAGCTCCAAGGGGACCTTGGCCTTGCGCACCTCCTTGGGACCGGGAAGCTTCTTGGGGTTGCGGAGGGCCTCGCGCATGCCGTTGGCCACCAGGCGCACGGCCTCCGGCGTAACATCCAGGTAACGTCGGAGGCTTTGCGGGCGTCCCCAGCCCAGGGAGTCAAGCACCGGAGCCAACGCCGCCGCCAGGTAGTAACGCGTTTCCAGCAGGCGATCCTGGGACAGGAACTCGGCCCACAGCAATTCGCACATGGCGCCGGCATACTCCGCGGAGGTGTCCCGCCCGTCGAAAAAGGCGCTCAGATCCACGGTCGAATCTTCCCGGTTCTCGCGGAAAAAAGCCTCCTGGCGCGTCAGCGCCAGCATGCCATGCGCCAATCCCCCATAGTATCCCGCGCGCGCTTTCTTGCCTGGTTTCGCCTTCTCGGGGGGTTTATCGGCCGGATTCTTATCCACCGGTTCTGTCGGAGCTGCGTCCACGTATACGTCGCGTGCGGCGGTATCCACCGGCGCCAGGCCATAGATCCGGCTTGTGCGGGAGGGGAAATGACCGCGCGCCTGGTAAATGACCCGGAACCCGGGCGCCGCCAGCTTGTGGATACGGTATATGCCCTTGCCGTTGGTGGTGGCCGAGGCGATCAGGTTCTTGCCGTCATATACGGTAATCCGGACCCCGGACACGCCTTTGGCGGCGCCGTCCGCGCGCAGGGTGCCGCGATCGATAACGCGGCCATGTAAATCCGCGCCTTGGGCCTTGGCCGCAAACGTCAAAAGCCCAGTTAGGGCCAGGATTGGCAACACTTGATTCAACATACTCGTCCGGCCTTAACTTAGACCAAAGCCAGTCCCAAGGCACCGGAAAATTGGGGAATATTTCGCTGCAACCTCCAGGCAGGCGTATTTACGGATCCGGCGGGCCGCCTTCTTGCGGCGGCACCCCGGAAAAAGGCCAATGAGCCCATTGTGCCCATTAGGTCCCAAAGGTTCCTTAGGCCCCGTATCCGCGCGCGAATTCAGGGGCGAAGGCTTCGATGCTCGTGGGCGTGGTATTGCCGGCATTGCGCGGGGATTTGCCCAGCAGTCCTTCATTGAACCCCCGGCTCATTTCCACGTAACTCTCCGACATGCTGCGGGAAAGGCCCGCGCCCATCATCCCCTTCAGCGCGTCTTCATAGGGGAATTGAACGTAAGGCAGATCCGGCTTGCCGATGGCGGCCCCGATGGCCTTGGTGGCTTCTTGCATGGAAATGTTGCGTTCGCCCAACAGTTCCTGCACCTCCTTGCCGGAAAAATCCAGGCGCGCCAACCGGCCGGCGGCGTAAGTGGCGATATCCTTGGTCGCGATTTGGGGAATGCGAAGATCGCCCTTTACGGCCGAACCGTTGATTCCCATGTTCCTGACGATGGGAATGTTGCTGATCAGATTCTCCATGAAGTATCCCGGCCTTAAATTCAGCACGTTCACTCCCGTCAGCGCGTTCAGCCGCAATTCCTGGCGATGCAGGCCGGCGATGGGGCCGTTGCCCTTGGACAGCTCCGCTCCCAAACTGCTCAAGAACACCACATTGCGAACGCCCGATTCGGAAACGGCTTTGACGAGGGCGGTGCCGACGCGATCCTGCTCCGCGGCGATATCCTCCGCTTGCAGGTTGGGCGGGATGAGGATGAAGACCCCCTCCGCCCCCACCATGGCCTTGGCAAGGAATACAGTATCCTCTATGTTACCCTGGGCGATCTCCGCACCCTTGCCTTTCAAGGTGGCCAGTTTCGCGCCATCCCGGGCAATGGCTCTGACCTGCTTCCCTTCCGCCAACAATTGCTCCGCGATTTTGCTTCCGATATGCCCCGTGGCTCCAGTGATAACGTACATGCCGTTTCCTTTCGTTTGGTACATGGTACCCGTTCTCGTTTCGGTAGCGAAAGTACGTTCGGCCCAACCCCCCGGCAAGAAGGCACCGGCGCGTTATGGGAGAACTCGGCGACCCCCTTACTGAGCACGAGGAGAGTGGTTTCCGCCCGCATACGGACTTGATTTCCCCCTTTGGGAACCTTTTTTGGGATTATGTTGTTCTCATGCCTACCTATCCCATACCCACTAAGGGGAAACGCCTGCGCCGCGCTCTGCCCGGAATCCTCGGGAATGGATCGACCTTGGTTTTAGTCTCCATCGGGTTGATCATGGCGCAAACGCAAATGGCCGCCCCGAATCCGCTAAGCCCTTTGAAAGACAAGAAGATCCTGGTTCTGGAAGGAACCGCTTCGGGCCATGAGGACGCCAAATCGGCCGCCTGGACGAACCTGCAAACGATGCAAACGGCGGTGGGTTTCGCCTTGGAAAAGGGGGACGCCACGAAATTGACAGCCTCCCTGCTGGCCAAGTACGACATCATCGTCTTCAACTATTTTTTCCAAACCGAACTCGCCGCCCAGTTTCCCGAGGCCGCCAAGAACGCATTCATGGATTGGCTGAAGTCGCCGCGAAAGGGCTATATTGGGTACCATTCCTCGGGCGCGAATGAATGGAGCAAAGCCGAATGGCCCTGGTACCAGGACCATGTCACGTCGATGCGGTATAATGCTGAGCATCCGGATATCCCGCGAGGCACCATCGTAAAAACCACCGATACCACGGTTTTGGCGAATCCGATCATGAAGGATTTGCCGGACTCATTCGCCGCCACGGACGAATGGTATCAGTACGATACCCTGGCGATCACCTATCACGACATCAAGCCGATGTATTTTCTGGAGAATGCCAAGGCGCTCAATCGCGCCCCTTATCCAATCCACCCCGTGGCATGGTATCGCGAAGACGAGATCGGAACGCGTTACTTCTATTCGACCTGCTTCCATGAGGCCGTTGCCGTCAACACGCCTTTTTTCCGGACCCTTATCCTGCGCGCATTGGAATATGTATCGGGCGATCCGACCCCCGTGGCCATGAAGGACGTAGCCGTTGTCCCTAAGGCGGGCCTCGCCTTCGTCACGCAAAGCAGCGAACTTTCCGTCACCCTGGAAGGGAAGTACGAACTTGCCGTCCTGTCGGCGGCGGGAACGCGGCTCTACGCCATCCAAGGCGAGGGCCGGGCAGCCTATGATGTTCCCACCCTCAGGAAACCCGGATTCTATTTCATTACGATCGGCACGGCCACGGGAAAATACGCCCAACGCATCCTGGTTTATTGAACCTGGAGCTGGAAAGATCCCGCCACGGACCAATTACCCGCCAAATCGCGCTCCTGCACCTGCAAATTGTAGAGCCCCGGCGCCAGGCCCGATGGCGAATAGGAAGTCGCCGCCGTTTCCGCCGAATAATCCGCGATCGTGGCCGTAGGCGTGGCGAACCGGTAGCGGAACAGGCGCGAGCCGTCCGAGCCGGCCGCGGCGGACCAGGTCCAGCTGGGCGCCCCCAGTACCGTATTCCCGGAGACTACGGGAGTAGGCGGCGCCTTGCGATCCACGAAGATGGAATAGCTCGTCGGAGCGGACAGGTTGCCCGCTGAATCCACCGCCGTCACCGCCAGGATATAGGTCTGGTCCAAGGGATTGGCCAGCTGGAAAACGGGGACGGTTAGCTTGATTGTGTTGGCGCCGTTCAAGGACACCAGGAAATGGTCGGCGGAGTCGCGCGCCCAAGCCCATTGCAGCAAGGTCCCGTTGCCTGCGTTCACGGCCGCGGGTGAGGATTCACTCGTGAAGGCCGGCGCCGAAGGCGCGACGGTGTCGCGGAAAATGATCACCGTATCCGCGGCTTGATTGCCAAAGGCATCGGTTTCCCGGCGTATGATGGTGATGGCGCCTTGCTTCCCGCCCAGCTTCTCCGTATTGCTGTTGTTCACGATGGCGCCTTGACCGGGTTTCAGGCTCCAGGTGACGGCGACGGAAGCGGCGTTGGTAAGCAGGCCTCCCGCCGGCGAAGTGATGGTGACGACCGGGCCCAGCGCTACCTCGATGACACGTACGGCCGCTTCGGAAAGGGCGCAGTAGGCGTCCAGCTCCCGCACGGAAAAGGCGTGCAGCCCTTCCTTCAGCGTATCGGACTGGAAGACCATGGCCCGGGTTTCCTTTTCCGGACCCTCGTCCAAGGCGTAGCGGAATATACCGCTCCCCCCGGGGTTGCCGGTCCAGGCCCAAGTGGGCCGCGCCTGGAAGGTGGGCGTGGGCGAGGTGGCGTCGGTGAAATGCGGAGCCGCCAGTACGGGATGGATATGCACGCGGCGCGCGACGATGACGATATTGCCTTCCGTATCCCGCGCATAGAAGCGCACAGTGACGGCGGTATCCTTGGCCTGATAGACATGCCGCGGAGCCGGGACCGCCGCCGCCAGCCGGACCGAGTCGTCCCAAGCGTCGTCGCCGTCCAGATCCCATTTCAAGGCGGCGACGCCGCCGTATTTTTGCGTGACGGTCAGGGGGAAGGTCAGCGTATCCCCGGCGCGGACTTCGCGATTGCTTCCCGCGTCCAGCACGGGAGGGTCGGATTCGACGGTGACCTTGCAGACCAGGGCCAGGGAGGGATGACCGGAGGGGAAGGCGCGTATATCCGCCTGCCCGGGTATTCCCGGCGTTACCGTACCTTGCGAGTCGACGCGGGCCACGCTTTCGTCGTTGCTCTGGAACAGCACTCCCACCCTTGCCTCGGGAGGGGAAACCGACGCCGTCAATTTTAAGGCAGCCCCACCCGTGTAGAGGCTCAACCTGCCGGGCGCCAGGCTCACGCCTTTGACCTCTACCGCTTCGCCGATTTTGACCCGCAATACCGCCGCGACCTCTGGATCCCCTTTGGCGCGGAGGATCACATCGGTTTCCCCCGCCCGGCCCGGTCGTATCAATCCCCCCGCGTCCAGGCGCACGATGGAAGAATCGGCCACCGAATATAGGATGGCCTGATCGGCGGAGGCGGGCAATACCCGGGCGCGGATAGGCGAGGCCATGGAAAGGGTGGTCAAAAGCAGCGGGGACGGGGTGAGGAGTTCGATGCGCGTGGGCAATGTGTCGGCGGCAGGACGCGAAGTATCCGGCGGCGTCTCCCGCACCAGGATCTTGGGAGGCTGGGAACCCTCCGAATCCATGGCGACGGCATAGACGAGCGCGGGCTTGCCGGCGCGGATGCCCGTGACCAGGATTTGGTACACGGCGGGCGGGTGGGCTCCCAGATCCAGATCCCGGAGGGTGTGATCTTGAGCGGGTGCGTATTTGTCGTAGAAAACCGCTTCTTTGTACGGGGAGCCGTCTGAATAAAGGATGTCGATGCGCAAAGTGTCGAAGCGCGCGAGGCTGTCGTCCAGCTTGATGGAAAGCAGGTTATCGGGCGTTCGCGGGCCGGCGAAATCGCAATGCCACACGCCAAGCGAGATCAGGAGCGCCCAGGCCGCCAGCCGTAGCCTCATTTCAAGGTCCCGTCGGCAATGGCGCGGCGCGGCGCGGGAGAGGCGTCGGGGGCGACCAAGGCATAGACGCCCATGCCGGCGGCGGCCACGGCGGCCGATCCTACCGTCCACCATACCCAGGCATGGCCGCTTTCTTTCCAAGCCGCGTCTTGGGATGGGCTATCGGCGGACATGGTGTCGAATTCCTCCGGGGAGTTTCCGCCATAGGCAGTCCCGGCTCCCATGGGCGGGTTCGGCGTAGTTGCCGCCGCCAAGGATGCCCCTGCGGAAGCCGCCACCGAAGGCGAAGCCGGTCCGGCCGACGGATCCGTGCTGGCATTCGCGACGGAAGCGGAGGCGGGATGCGGGGCCGAATTCGCCTGCCGCTCGAAATAGTCCCGCCGGATGCGCTCGAACAGATCCAGGGTTCCCGGAGGCACTAGCAAATCACCGATCCCGGCTTCCGGGGAAAGCTGCATGAGCGCCAGGAAATGCCGTTCCGCTCGCGCTTGCGTGTTGGGATCCGCGGCGCAGAAAATACCGAGATGTTCGTGGGTGAAGATTTTCTCGTCTCGTGTCACATCCTTGGGATGCTTTTTCAGGAATCCGTCCAAGGCGGCGCGCACCTTTCCGAAATCACCATCGAAATAAGCAGTGCGCAGTATGGCCAAATCCAGATGGCCATCCGGTTTCAGTCCCGGGATGGCGGCGTGCGCGGGATGGGAAACTAAAACGCAGAAAATCAGAAGCGGAAGCAGACGTGAATTCATGGCCAATCACCTTGTCAAAACCTCTCGCGCTCACCGCCCCCGAGCCGGGGGCCATGACAACACCGCTGTTGGCCCGTTGAGGCCGCGATCAGCGTCATTGTATTACCTGGAAATGGCGGCTGGAAATGGTTTCGGTGCGGGGGCCGCGCCCGGGCCTAAAAAAAACCCAGCGCGAGGCGTGTAACCAGAAGCTTCGGGGCCTTAACGCTCCTCCACGGCATCCCAGCGCGTGTGCGAATCCCATTCCAAAGGCACGGCCTGGCCCGCTTCCGCGGCGATTACGCCGTGGTCGCAATCCGCGAGGCGGGCGAATCCGTTGATGTAAACGCGGCGTGGTTTGTCGCTGCGGTTCGGCCGCGAACCATGGATGGTATACGGGCTCCATACCAGCAAATCACCAGGATCCATGAGCCCGTTGATGGGCGCGGGAAAACGATCCAGCACGGCGCGGTTGCCGCCGTTGGCCTCCCAGCCTTCATACCCGCCCGCCAGCAGCGGCTTGGTTTCTCGATGCGAACCCGGTACGAATTGCAGGCAACCGTTCTCCTCCGTGGCCGGATCCACGGCGAGGGCGATTTGCAGGAAGCTCCGGTCCAGGTTTCGGTAGGCTGCATCCGGCTTGCGGAAGGTGCAATCCTGATGGAATTGGAAACTCACCCCGTCGCCGGGATTCTTGTAATGCATCTGGTTGGTGATCTGCCTCAGGTCCGGGCCCAGCAGCGCCATGGCGGTTTCCAATAGGCGGGGCGATTGCCGGAACCGATCCAGGCCCGCATGCAGCGAAGCCGCCCATTTGGCGAATTTCAAGGTGGGCTTGCCGTCGATGGGCACCACCCGGAATTCCGCCAACCCCTGTTTGGTGACCTGTTTGAGGCCTTGCCCCAAGGCCAGGATATCATCGAAATAGCCAGCCAGTTCGCCCGCCTCGGCGGCCGTGAAGACTCCGGGCAGATGCGCGAAGCCGTCCTTGTGATACCGTTCCACCCAATCAGTTCGTTGCATATCCCTAGTATAATACCATCCGCCATGTCGCGGGGAGGGTCTGCCCGACTTGATATCCCCGGATTGGGAATCCGGACTCCGGAAACTCTCTTCGGGTTTCACCTGAATGGCCCGATTTCACGCATACACGCATATAGGTGAAAGCCCCGAACCGCGCGGAGCCTGGCGGGATTGCAAAGGTGGATGGGTCGAGGGCTTCCCCCAGGGTAACATGCATATTACCCTGGCCGCGCCGCGAGGCCAGGGTTTTTCCTGAAAAATCGTTAAGATTGACAGAGAAATCCCCGGAGACTTTCACGCCCATATTTCCCCACTAAACTCAAACCCCCTCTGGCACCTCGCAAGATGGGTCCTGCCCCAAAATCCCCGCATCCGCCCAAAGCAGACGACTGACGATCATTTTGTTACCTGGACGGCATTTTTCCGGATCCGTAAGCTTGGTTTTTGACCAGCATTTAAATGGTTTCCGACTATATTGGCATCAAGCGTCCAGGCCATGCTTTGGCTATAAAACTCTCGGTGGGGAATTTTCAAATGAAAGTATGTTCAAACTTCTGGCCAGCTATCTCTTTGGCCGCCCTTGCATTTGCGTTTGCGGACCAACCTGCCATCTCGATCCCCGTAACTAATGCCCCCTGCCAAGACGGCCCCAAGATGAACGGCGCCCTTCCCGATACCGTTGCCGCGGCCCCGGATTCGGAAGGCTTCGTCTCCATCTTCAACGGTACGGATCTCACCGGTTGGTGGGAGGACTGCCAAACCCATACGATAAATAAAACTGTGGGCGGGATCTGGATCGTCGATCCGAGCCAGCATATCCTGTACTCCAAGGAGAATGGTGCCGACGGCGACATTCTCGTGACCAACAAAAAATACGACAATTACGAAATCATCCTGGACGTCTGGCCCACTTACGGAAATGACGGAGGCGTTTTCAATCGGGTGACCCCTTCCGGATCCTGCTGGCAGTCGACCATCGATTACATCAGCGGAAGCAGCGTAGGCGGAAGCTACAATGAAAAGTCGTGGAGGTCGGGCACCGTGAACGATGACCCGTACCTCTTTGTGGGGAGCACTGCGGCCAATCCCACCATTTCGACTTGGACCACTTTCACGAAAGATCTGAACCCGACCAGTTTCGGGTGCTCCGCAGGAGGCTGCGTCACTTCCGACTTCGAAAAAACATGGGACGTGAACGGCTGGAACCAGTTTCGGGTGAAATTCTACAATGGCTTGACCGTTGGCAGTAGCGTCACCATGGAAAATTTCTTCCGCAAGGTCGGCGCCCCGAATTGGGTCCCGACCTATAAGAAATCGGAGGCAATAGTGACGCCCGCCAACGGGATCGCCCTGCAGATCCACGGCGCCGGCCGTTGGAAAGCGGGCACCTATAACTTGTACCGCAATATCAAGGTACGCCCCCTCAATGCCGATGGAACGCCCAAAGCCCCCCCCACTCACACTGACGGCGGACTTAAGTCGGCGAAATATGTGGCCGCCCCGTCGCTTAAGCTCGCCAATGGAACCTTGATCGGCAGCCTGGACGCGGACTATGACATCACCCTATCGGATGTGCGCGGGCATGTACTGGAAAAATTCCACGGCTCAGCCGGGAATTTCCGCCACGCCTTGAGCAACTCCGTGCATGGCGTCTTGATCGCGGATTTGAAAAGCAAGCGTGGCGTAGCGCACCTTCGCTTCAGCCGCCTCTAGTCCCGGATCCGATCTGGTTATCATTATGGGAACGGGAACTTCCTTGCGGGAAACTTGGATATGATCAAACCGTTAAGCTTGGTGGCGGGTTTAGGCCTTTATGCCTTGCCGTCCATCAGTCATGCGGTTTCCCTGCAATTGCACTCCAAGGCCTGGACCGATGCCGGCCAAATCATGCATGCGACCGACACCTTGCAGGTCAATATGAACGGCAATTGGGAACAGTCCATGGGTATGCAGATAAACGGCATCGTGGACCTGGGGGAAAACCTGGAAGGGGGTTTCGGGTTCGGCATGAACCAGGTCTACCATTCCCTGGGGGACCTGGAGCAGGAAAAGTTCACTTTATCGAAGTTCATCAATTATGTCTCCGAGGCCAGGGTCACCTATTCCCTGGGCGAGAAAGCGAACCCGTTTTTCAGCGTCACTGTCGGCGATTTCGCCTACAACTACAATCCCGAGGTCAAGAATCTCGGCCTTTACCTGTTCCGCGGCCCGGTTTATCCGGGGTTCCTGGTTTCCGGGTTCAAGGAATTCCATACCGATACCACCCGCGCGTCTTTCCTGGGTTTGCATCTGCACAATGCCTTCGGGAAATTCCGGCATGACCTGATCCTTTACAGCGAAAGGGATTTGCCTCCCAGCTTCGATTGGAGCCTGGGCTATGTGGCCAAATACCGTCTCCTGGACGGCTTGGTATTCGGCGCCGGCGTCAATTTTTACCATCTCATTCCCGATAATTCCGACATCACCACCCCGAACAACCATGAGGTGGATGGCCTGTTCGCCCCGGACTCCAGCCTGTACGCGGCCGGCGGTCCAGTAGATTCCTATCAGCTCAAATACATGGAAATAGTCGCTCCCGGCGATACCGTCGTGTATACCCACCAAGGCACCAAGGTGATGGCCATGTTCGATATGGACCTCAAAAAGGTGTTCGGTTTTTCCTCCGGCTTGGGGAGCAAGGACTTGATCCTGTACGGCGAAGGGGCCATCGTAGGGGTGAAGAACCAAGGGACGATTTACGCGCATATCACCGACCGGATACCTTTCATGCTCGGGTTCAACTTGCCCATCATGGGCTGGCTGGATTTCCTATCCGTGGAAGTGGAGCACTATGCGGCCAAATACAAGGCCGATTACGGCAAGCTGGGTTACGACCAATCCCTATACTTCAAGAACATCCCGCCCACGCAATTATTGGCCCAGAGGCAACCCTCCGCGATACCCATATCCAGCAAGGATTTGGCCGGGAATCGTTTCACGATTACGCCCGAAGGCGATTTCCTGAACGTCCAGACCGGCGAGATAATCAAGGTCAAGGGCACGGACTTGGACCCGGAAAACCTGACCGCGGACGATTGGAAGTGGTCGGTGAACGCCGAGAAGACCCTGGTCGGCCATGTCCGGTTCAGCGGCCAGATTGCCAATGATCATTTCGTGCCCCGCCCGGTACGCGGTGGCCCGATCAGCGAATCCGGCGGCCTTGCGCAGGTTTTTTCCTCCCTGAAGGACTGGTACTTCATGTGCAGGGTTGGATACTTCTTCTAGGGCCGGGACGGGAAATCGATCATGCGTTTGCGACTGAAATGCGTCCTTGCCCTTGCCCTTCTCCCGGCCCTGGCCGGAATGGGTTGGGCCGAGGGAACCCTTGGGACCCAGGTTACCCTGGTAGCGCCGGATTCCCTGGTCGTTAAATATAAGGGCTCGGCCTGGCTTCAATTCGGACGCGTCCGACATAGCACCTATGCCCTGGTCAACGGCGGCGAATCGAACAACATGAACGGCAACTGGATACAGGCCGGGGGAGTACAGGTCGCATCCTCGGCCAAGCTCAGCGAAAATTGGGAGGGAGGCATGGGAATGGGCGTCCTCCAGTCGGAGAATGCCCGCGGCGACGTCAGTGTCGCGAATAATTGGTACCCGATCTGGAGCACTTTCGTGTCCGAGGCCCGCGTCACGTTCAACGCTCCGCTCCCAGGGTCGCAAAAATTGCAGCTGAACTTGGGATTCTTCCCATACAATTACAATCCCGAAGTCAAAGATCTGGGTCTCTATCTGCTGCGCGGATACGTCTATCCGGGAGCGCCGGTATCGGGTTTCGAGGCTAGGGGAACCACGCCTGCGGCGAATATTTTCGGCAGCATGTTCAGTTATGGCGTGGGTGGGCTGAAAAACGATTTGCTCCTGATTTCGGAAACGGAAAACCGCCCCTACTTCGATTTATCCATAGCGGATCTCGTCTCGTGGCAAGCTGGCCCGGCCCTGCAATTGGGCGCGGGCGTGAACTTCTATCGCGTTTTGCCGCGGAACAAGAAGAGCGATTCACCGCGCCAACCCTGCTCGAATGCCGCCACCAACTACGCGCAAATCGATCAGATCGATAACGAAGTCTGCTTCATCCAGGACACCCTCTCCGTCGATACCGTGGCGCGGACCGCGATCGTGGACACAATTTACGGATCGATGTCGGGAACCAAGCTCATGGGCCGTTTCCGCTTTGATCCCAAGCTTTTGTTCGGGTGGGAGGGGCCCTTCGGAAAGCAGGACCTGGTTTTATATGGCGAGGTAGGCGTTCTCGGCCTCAAGGATTACTCCAAGTACTACAACGATATCAAGCGGCGCATGCCGGTGATGGCGGGATTCAACCTTCCCGCTTTCGGCTGGCTGGACAAGCTTTCCCTGGAAGTGGAGTACTACGCCTCCAAGAACTTCGCCGATTACGGTAAGGCCGAATTGGATTATTCCTGGGTTCCGCGCCCGGTGCCGGGCGCGAACAGCGCCCGGGACGATTGGAAGTGGTCGCTGTATTTCTCCAAGGTCCTGCTCGGCCATTTCCGCCTCTCGGGCCAAGTCGCCAACGATCATCTCCGCATGTTCGGGCCTCCGGATATCGGGTTCATGTCATATGCCGAAACACTGGGCACGCCTAAGGATTGGTACTGGATGTTCAAATCGACCTACTTCTTCTAGGGGATCGCTGGAGCAACATGAGATCCTTCGCCATTAAATCCACTATCATGGCCGTCCTCGGGGCAGGTGGGGCCCTTTGCGCGCAAACCGGATCCCAATCCGATTCGCAAAAAGGGATGACGTTCTCCGGCGGGGCGTCTTTCGCTTACGGCGAACTCGTGCGCTCGCACGCCGCCTCCGAGCTCGATTATACGGGAAACCGCATCCAAAACGTGGCGGCGCAGTTGTCCATGCGGAACGTCTTCGATGGGGGCCTCGCCGTGAACACGGGCATGGGCATCCTGGAGCGCCATTACCTTTCCGGCCGCATCGCCGATAACGGCGGACGCACGCCGTTCGTCTGGTCGCCTTTTATCACCAATGCCAGCCTGGATTACACGATCGGGGGCGAGGAAAACCGACTATCGGCAACCCTCGGCTATTTCCCGTACAGCTACAATTCCGATGTCAAAGACCTGGGCCTTTACCTGTTGCGCGGACCGGTTTATCCGGGCGTTCTCGTCTCCGGCTACGACTCCAAGTACACAAAGCCCATCGCCAATACCATGGGCCTGCGCGTGCAGCATGTCGCGGGTCCCTTCGAGCAGAACCTGATCTTCGCGAGCGAAATAGAGAACTACCCGCTTTTTGACATCTCCCTGGCCTACATCGCCGGCGTGAAAATCGGCCCGGCCTTGCGCATAGGCACCGGGGTGAATTTCTACCATCTCATTCCCAACGATAAAAAACTCACCTCGCCCCATGCCTTCGGCAGCAACGACCTACCCGATCCTTTCAACGGCGATCCCAATTCCCGGACCCAGATTTACGTCGATACCCTGGCCCACGACACCACCTTCCTTTCCTTCGCGGGCACCAAGGTCATGGCCAATGCCGTTTTCGACCCCAAGGCCTGGTTTGCCGGGGACGTATTCGGCGCCGAGGATCTGAGGCTTTACGCTGAGGTCGCCATTATCGGATTGGATCGGAGCAAGGCGTATAAAGCCATATACGGGGATTTGGCGCAGCGCATGCCGGTCATGGTGGGCTTCAACTTCCCGGTCTTCAATTACCTCGATCATCTGTCGCTGGAAGTGGAATGGTACGGTTCCAGGGTGATGGATGATTTGTCCCGCCTGCAATCCACCACGGGCGACTACCAGTCCCCGCTTCCCGTCGTGAACAGCAAGGGATTGGATGTTTCCCGCGATAATTGGAAATGGTGCGTGCAAGCCGTGAAAACCCACGGCCACCTGCGATTCACCGGGCAAGTGGCAAGCGATCATTCCCGTCCCGGCGGCATGCTGCTCTCACCGGGCCAGGAATGGGAGGCCTATTCCGTCACCCCCAAAGACTGGTATTGGCTGGCGAGGCTGGGCTTCTTCTTTTAACCGGTCAGCGATCCGACACCGGCGCCGCGGAAAAGCCCCGAATCGCAGGTCCGCCCTGGCGCAATGCGCCGATCATCAATAAGGCCTCGCGAGTCTCGCCCACGTCATGCACTCGCAGAATGGACGCGCCCTTCAGGGCCGCATACAGGGCCACGGCCACGCTGGGGAACAATCGATCCGAACCCTCCAGCCCGGGCGTTTTGACGATAAAGGACTTCCGCGAGGCGCCCACCAAAATGGGGCAACCCAACCCGTCCAAGGCTTCCAGCTCCTCGATCAGGCGGTAATTATCCACCAGCCGCTTGCCGAATCCGATGCCCGGATCCACCGCGATGCGATCCTTGGCCAGGCCAGCGGTCGTGAGCGCTTGGATGCGTTCCCGCAGGAACGCCGTGACATCGGAAACCACATCGCCATAGGCGGGCGCATTCTGCATGTCCCGGGGCGTGCCTTGGATATGGTTCAGCACCACGCCCGCCCCGAAAGCCTGCGGCACTTCCGCCATCCCGGGATCGAAGGTCATGGCGCTGATGTCGTTGACGATGCAGGCCCCCTCCTCCAAGGCGGCCCGGGCCACGCCCGCCTTGACGGTATCGATGGAGACCGCGCAGGCGAAGCGCTTAACGATGGCGCGCACCACCGGGCGCGTGCGCGCCAGCTCTTCCGCCTCCGGTACTGATGCGGCGCCGGGACGGGAGGATTCCCCGCCTATATCGATGATATCCGCGCCGGCTTCCAGCATGGCTTCGGCATGTCGTAAGGCATTTTCGACGTTGGAATGCAGGCCGCCGTCATGGAAGGAGTCTGGGGTAACATTGAGGATACCCAGGAGGAGGGGGCGATCCCCTCCCAGCACGCGGTTCCCGGCGTGCCAGGGGCGGGGCCGGACCGATCGCATGGGTTCACCCCAGGAGGAGGGCGGAGACGGGTTCACACCGTGGCGTCGAAACGACCGCCCTTATTGCCGTCATCCTCGTCGGACTTGCCGTCTTCCTTGGGCTTGTCGGCCGCATTGCCGTAAGCGGAAGGGTCCGTCTCCGAGGTTGGGCCGGAGGAACCGGTGGGCCCGGCGGTCTCCGAGCGGGAGCGACGCTCCGTTTTCCCCTTGAGGTAGGAGCGGCTCTTGCGCGTGTCGCTGAGCAATTCGCCCGTCATGGCCTTCTTGATCTCGTCCGCTTCCAGCACTTCATGCACCAACAGGGCTTCCGCCAGGTTGATGAGCTCCTGCCTGTGCTCGGAAAGCAGATGGGTCACCCGATCCATCTGCCCGTCCACGATCTTGCGCACCTCGCGGTCGATTTGGATGGCGGTGGCCTCGGAGTAGTCGCGATGCTGGTTGATCTCGCGGCCCAGGAAGATCTCCTCCTGCTTCTTGCCGTAAGAGAGCGGTCCCAGATCGGACATGCCCCATTCGCATACGTACTTGCGAGCCAGTTCCGTGGCCCGTTCAATGTCGTTGGACGCGCCCGTATTCTTCTGCCCGAAGAGCAGCAGTTCCGCACCGCGGCCGCCCATCAGGATGGCGATCTTATCGAGGATGAAACGCGAATCGACGGTGTAATTGTCCTTCTCGGGCAATTGGAAGGTGATACCCAGCGCTCGACCTCTCGGGATGATCGTTACCTTGTGCAGCGGATCAGAATACTTTACCAACAGGGAGACTACGGCATGCCCGGCCTCATGGTAGGCGGTGGTCTTCTTCTCTTCATCGCTCAAGATGCGCGACAGGC
>JBDSWM010000052.1:0-11987 GCA_039926685.1 Fibrobacteria bacterium
CTTTGCCTGCCGCATCCGCGGAAGACGGGGCGATCATGACGAGGGCGCCCACCATGGCGATTGCGAGGGAAAGGGAAGTGAGGGGTTTTGCGATATTCATGTTAATCTCCTTGATTTCAATTTTCATTACTGAAGTGTGTGACTGCTCCGAAGGTATTCCCGGAACGGTTTTGAGCATGAGATTCGTAAGTGAAAGTCATACAGGGATTGAGTCGTGTCTGACCGTGGTCCCGTTACAGCTTCATTCATCATTACTATAGAATGATAAAACCCTGCCCTATCCGAGTAATAAAAATGTTCGTGCAAACAAGCACGGTCACAACGGCCAGGATGCGCGCGTCCGGATCTCGGGGGCGAGGCCCGGGTTCGGCTTGGACTTCATGAACTTGGAATCGTGGAAGGGATAAGAGGGGTGCGTGACATTGCCTGGGTCGGCTTATAAATCATCAGATCGAGGCGAGGTGGTTTCGATGCCCAAACTCAACCGGCAGAAATGGTAGTCGACGGCCGGCAAGGCGATTGCCGAATAGGATGCGTGGAGTGGATTCATGATAAACCCCCGGGGCCCCGGGGGTCCGCTCATAGGTCTCTGCTTGCAGAGACCCCATGGCCTG
Organism: Fibrobacteria bacterium; assembly: GCA_039926685.1. Taxonomy (GTDB): domain Bacteria; phylum Fibrobacterota; class Fibrobacteria; order UBA11236; family UBA11236; genus Chersky-265. The sequence continues at coordinate 615 of JBDSWM010000052.1, forward strand.
GACTCTTAGCCGCGGCACTTTTGGATTTTGAGGCAAGGGCGTATTTTTGGGGGGGGATTGGCAGGCTTGCCCACACGGCAATTATTGGACGTTCCGTTACGCACGGAGCAAGGGATGTTGTTGTGTCCGAGGGCGGGATTGCTGATGAACCCGGAATTCCCCGCATGCGAGGTAGACGGGGTGAGCATGAAGGCGCCGCCGACAATGGCGACTGCGAGGGAAAGGGTGGAAAAGGCATTTGCGATATTCATGTTATTGTCCTTGTTTTGGGATTTGACTACTTAAGATTCGAAATGTTCGGAAGAGATCCCCGGTTCCATTTCGAGCATGAGCTTCGGAATTGAAAGTCATGCGTAGATTGAGTCGTGGTTGTCCGCGATCCCATTACAGCTTTATTCATTATTCATATCGAGTGAAGATCCCGTGCGCGTCCGAGTAATAAAAATGCGCGTGCAAGCCGGCGCAACCTCAATATTCACAATGCTATCCATACCGTTGCGGGTTAGAATCGGAAAGAACATAAATATCACAGCATGATCCCATCGCGGGGCCATGCAGGGCAACTTTCATGGACCGATAAGTCCTTTAAAGTCCTTATCGGACCCGGATCCAGACCACCTGATTGCCCGGTGATGTCGGCAATACCACCCGCTCTTCAAGATTCACATCACCCGTTCTGGAATAGAACCCGATTTTGCGGCCGTCCCAGGTGAATATGTCCGCGCCCAATGCGCCCGCCGGAAGCTGGAAGCTGGATTCGCCCATAAAGACCGGTACGAACCGGCCTTGCTTGGAGAATCCCTTCGGCTGACTCCCTATCTGTGCTATGGGGACCGGGCAGACCGACTCGTTCAAAGGTCCGCTATATTCGATTTTGTAGAAAGCTTTCGCACCGCCGCTATATCCGTTGGTACTCCACTGCAACACATACATGGCACCATTGGCCCCGAAGATGATATCGATATCCGACCCCCATTTATGGTCGGTAAGGGGAATGTCTTCGATTTTCGCCAAGCCTCCCTGCGCATCCAGGCTCACCATGGTATGGAAGAAACGGCTCCAGTCCCAGAAGACCATTTTTCCATTGTAGTAGGGCGGGAATTTGACGGTGGAATTGAGCGCGGAGTTGTATTGGTAGAATGGGCCTACCATGCCGGTCTCCTGGCCGGTACCCAGTTCCTTGAAGTCGATTTTATTGTTACCGGCATACCACACGATTGGCGCCGTGGCCGGTGGAAGTTTGGTGATGCCTTTATTGTTCGGGGAATCGTTCACGGGATTGGCGCAATCCCATTTTTCGGCTAGATAGACTTGGCCGCCTCCGGTGTAGTCCACCTTGTTGTAGGGGAAATTATTGCCGTTGCAATAGGGCCAACCGTAAAAGCCTCCGCCCGGCTTGGTCAGGTTCAGTTCATCGTGTCCGGCGCGGCCCCGGGTATTGTCATCCGCGACCGCATCCGGCCCGACCTCGGCGGAATAGACCCAGTCGGTATTGGGCTTTACCGAGATCCGGTAGGGATTGCGGAATCCCATGGCATATATCTCCTTCAGCACCAACTTCATATCCGTTGCCGGAAGGGTCGCCGCAATCGTTTCCCAAAAGTTGCCCGTGGGAATTTCATAAGTCGATCCGATTCCAGGCGACGGGGACTGGGTATCGGGAAAGGGGATGGGGGTAACTCGCAGGATTTTCCCCCGGAAATCCATGGTATTCGCGGCGGAGCGGCCGCCATCCTTGATTGGCGTCCTGATATCGAATGCGCCATACCCGCTATTCGACTGAGGACTGGTATCGCACCCCGTAGAGATGAGGAGATTGCCATGGCTGTCAAAGGCCATGCCCGCGCCCAGGTGGGCGTTGGTTTCCTTGGGGATTTTCAGCAGCGTTTTTTTTGAGTTCACATCGAGAACATCCCCCGTGATCTTGAAACGGGCCACTTCATCTTCCCCTCCTGCCTTGGGGGAAAAGCGGATATAGATCCAACCGTTGCTCGCGAATTTCGGATCCAGGGCGAAACACACCAGCCCATGCTCATTGCTGTTGGCTACGGAAAGCTTTCCGGCGGTCGCCAATCTCGGGGTTCCGCCATCACGGAATATCTTGAGTTCTCCGGTATAGATATCCGATATGAAAATGCGCCCATCCGGGGCCAATTCCATATCCGTCGGCGTAGTCAACCCGGTCATGGTCAAATCCACGACATGGAAATCGGCGGCGACGGGGGCCGGGCAGGCCGTTTGGGCATGCGACATAGTAACGCATGCGATCGTCAGCAGGCATATCCCGCTGGTTTTGTATGTATTGGACTTCCAATTCCGTCTGATATCGGCCATGATCCGCCTCCCTGCACCTGCGCTCAGGCATCCGAGCCCATATCATAACGCGAGTGCCGGGATTCCGCCTGCGAGACTACGGTGCCCGGTGGGGATTAATCGGGAGTTTCTTGTAATTACCCGCGGACGATCCGGGGAGTAACCGCGAATGGCGGAATAGGGGCGCCTTCACCCGCGCGCCAGAAATATCGCGGGCCCGGGACCAGGGAATCCACCTGCACGATCGGCGAATTCAAGGCAGAGTCGTCCACAGCCGGATGGCGGAAAAGGGAATCCGTCGCCATCTGCGCGCGATATCCTGTGATCCCGGTAACGGGAGTCCAGACAAGACTGGCTTGGCCGGGCGGGCCGGTTCTCCAGACGCGCAAATTCGTGGTGGATGCGAGCGGTTCCCGGGTAATATAGGGGAAAAAGAACGGCTATGGTGGAGATATCCAGGTTCAGCCAAAGCCTAGCCTACCGAGGCCGCGGGGCCCGCGTCGATCCGTGCTCAAAATGGGCTTCGCGAACAGAGTAACAGGAGATCCCCGGGCAAGGTCTACCAGAATTGTGTCAACGTTTGTTTCATTCTCCCTATAGGAAAAACAGTTCCCTCTCCGAGGCTGAAAATGTAAAGGCTGGCACCAAATGCCTAAGAATTAGCCGATGGCGTGGGCTTGACACGTTTAGCACGGAAGTGTTCTGCGGAAATGGGGGTTTACCCCTAGATTAATGAGGATCAAAAATAGGGGAAAACCATGCTCAGAAAATCATTAGCCGCCATATGCTTTATCATTCCTGCACTCGCATTTGCGGACACGAACCAGGCCTTGCCCGTCCCACCCTCCGGGTTCGACGTGGCGCAGAACAGTATCCCACATGGGACGGTGACCGCCTCCATCAATTACCCGACCCGGAACCATGGGAACCGCCAAGTCTCCATCTACTTGCCGCCGGGTTATTCGACCGCCACGAAATACCCCGTCCTGTACCTGCTGCACGGCGTCGGCGGCAATCAGGTCTCCTGGATAGGCCAGGGGAGCAACGAGGGCACGGCCCAGCACGTCATGGATTTCCTGTATTCGAAGAATCTGGCCAAACCCATGATCATCGTCATGCCCATGGGCAATATGACCAACACCACCGGGGACACCTGGCTGAACTTCGGGGATGTGCTGATGAACGATTTGGTTCCGTACGTCCAGACGACCTATTCGGCCGCCACCGACGGACTGAACCGCGCCATAGCCGGATTATCCCAGGGCGGCGGTCAAACCCTAAATTTCGGGCCCAAGAACAGCGCCTTCTTCAATTGGGTCGGCGCCTTCTCGCCGGCCCCGATTGCCGGCCAGCCGGCCCCGAATTTCCCCGAGGTGAGTACCATCCGCGCCAACCTGAAGCTGTTCTGGCTTTCCTGCGGAACCGCCGAACCCGATTTCGCCTTGAACAATTGCAAAAACTACCACGATTTCGTGACGACCAACAATTTCACCCAGCACATGCTTCAAATGGAGCCGGGCCTGGACCATAATAAGCCGGTCTGGAACCGCAGCCTGTACAATTACGCTCAGCGCATTTTCACCGGGAACAGCACCGGGATATCCGGCCACGCGGCACCGGCGTCGGATCCCGCACGCGTCACCCTGCGCATGAACCGAGCCGGCGGAACGCTGCAGTTCTCGATTTTCGCTCCCTCGGGAACCGTGTCTTTGGACGTTCTCCGCCCCGACGGTTCGCGCGCGGCCGCCCTCGGATCGCGTCCCCTGGCGTCGGGCTTGGCCGAATTCTCCTGGGACGGAAGAATCGCCGGCGCTCCCGCCCCCGCCGGGGTTTATTACGCGTTCATCCGGCGCAACGGCCTGAAGGCCGAAGGCCACCGCTTCGTGCTCTCGGCGCAATAAGGCGGGCTGTTTCCACTCCCGTCCTCCTGACCCCGATAGTGGCCCCGATGTGACGAGGGTCACCTCGCCCCTGTGTTCCCGCCCAAATGGTGAATACCAGCACACCAAATAGCTACTTTTCAAGCGACCCCCATGCCTGGGGAGTCCGGAGAACTCGTGCTGGAAAGCCATTTTCCTTCGCTGGATGCGGCCGATATCGCCCGTGATTGGATCCGTTGGCGTCCCGTCAGTCGGATGGATGCCTTGCGCGCCTGCCGTTACCGCCCCGTCGTCGTGGTCTATAGCGTAAATAGCCAGCTCGCGGCGGCCCGATTCGATATTTCCAGCCCTTTTTTCTCCAACTACGGTACTTTCCCGTACGATAACCTGCGGTATTATGAGCATACCGGAACCGAGTCCCGCAAGCTCACAGGTCCGAGAGCCACGGCTCGCGAGAAAGTGGAATTCGAGCCGTTGGTCGCCTTAAACGAGGCCGGCGAAGAGGTGAACCTCGGCTCTCCCGTCAAGAAGGATAAAAAGAAGCTTCCCATCGAGTTCCAGCTCGTCGATCTCGACGGCAAGGCCCTTTCCGGCATCCCTTTTGAGGTCGTATTGCCTGATGGGACCGCTAGTCAGGGCAAGAGCGGTGCCGACGGGTGGATCCGCCTCAAGGACAATATCCACGGGGGCGAGGCGCAGCTCTCGCTCTTCCCCAATCCGAAGCACGAGCGCATAAATGGGCCCGACGGGAACAAGCCGGTCTTCAACGCGAAGAAGCGTATTCCCAAGGAACTGATTGTACGGGAACCGGAAACCGGACTCGAGGCGACCGCGCTGCCTACCCTGGGCGCATTGCCTTCCTTGGACGATTCGCCGCAACCGAAAATCCCCGTTGAAATCCAGGTCGTGGACGCGAATGGGCTGCCCATGCCCAAGACCGCTTTTAGCGTCACTTTTCCGGATGGCGAGGTCGGGACCGGACAAACCGATTCCGCCGGGCTAATCAGCTTCCCGGACAATACCCAGTCCGGTGAACTGCTCCTCGTGATCGACCCCAAGGCCTCGGCATGACGAAGCACAAACTGACCTTCGCCGAACTCACCGCGGGGAAGAAATTCAAAGTGGACGACACCCACGTCATCACCTTGCTGGCCGCGCGGCGCGTACGCCTGGTGGGGATGTTCTTCGATCTCAACAAATGCTTCCTGCTGCCTTCGGCCATGCACGGAATCAAGGAGATCAAAGACCTGTACGATCAACATCCGAACAGCAACCTGCTCGTGGCCGGGCATACGGACACCTCCGGCAAGGATGATTTCAACCTCACGCTCTCCTTGGAGCGTGCCGACGCCGTATCCGCCTTCCTCACCGATAATGTGGACGCGTGGATGAAATTCTTCGACAACCCCGCGGCCGAGAAGAAATGGGGTACCAAGGAAGTCCAGGGCATGCTCTCGGCCTTGCCTGACGGCGGACCAGTCCACTACGCCGGCCCGCAGAACGGCGTGAGGGATGGGGCCACCAAGAAGGCCGTCTCGGATTTCCAAGCCGCCAACGGGCTCAAGGTCGACGGCATCGCCGGGCCCAATACCCGCAAGGCGCTGGTGGAGGCTTACATGGCCCTCGACGGCACCTCGTTGCCTTCGGGAACCACCTTGACCACGCACGGATGCGGCGAGAATTTCCCCGTCGACGGCACGGATGACGGCAAGCGCGATCCCGACAATCGCCGGGTGGAGATATTCTTCTTCGACGGGCCCATCACGCCCGCGCCCGGAGGCAAGACCTCGGCCAAGGGCGCAGCCGACTATCCGGAATGGCTCAAGCAGGTGACCCGCAATATCGACGTGGTTCTGGGCGGGGACTCGGATTCGGCGGGTGTGGTCTCGCGCTACGCCCTGGAGCGCTTCGAATTGCTCACCGACAGCATGGAGGAAGACGACTTCGCCGCCTGGGCCACGGTGTCATTCGGATCCGACATCCCCCTCGATGCGTACCGCAAGCTGTACCAGGACCTGAAGGGCCGCAAGCTCGATCCGCCCGATATCCAGTTGGTCCCGGGCGGCGTGGACGGGGAACCCAGCGGCTACGACGACGCGGCGCGCATGATCGGGGTCGACGAGCAGATCGCCCTGGATGCGCCTACAGACGACGATGCCTGCGGCGAGCTATGCGCCCTGCTCATGCACGAGTTCGGCCACCATGTCGACAACCTGCTGCGCAAGCATTATTCAGAAGTCGGCGGCGACGCGCCCGGTGAAGAAGGCGGCGAATTCGCCTATGCCATCACCGCCGTCACCCAACTCAAGGAAGACGGTTTCACGTTCGCCACCCTGACCCAGGACGGCGTCGATACCGAACTCAAAATCACCTATGACGGTTTCAAGGACGCGGCCGAGAAATACATCAACGATCCGGACGCGCAGATCGAGGCCAAACGCGAGACGGTCGAGTTCTTCGGCGCGGGGCGCGGGTCCAAGAACAAGAAATTCCCAAATGATGCCTTCGGGCACCAGAGCATCGAGGACGGCTTGGGCGATGCCGATCCGGTCTTCTTCAGCAACAATGCCTCGACACGCATCCGCGATCAAATCTATTTCGGCAACTGGCTGCGCGACTATTCGCAGTTCCTCGATCCGAGCTGGATGCAGGTCTTCGAGAACCCGCTCATCCACAAAGCCAAACAGGCCCGCGAGGTCATGACCAATTACCTCGATCTCATGTCCAAGTCGGAATTCGATCCCGGCGTGGCCCCCGGTGTGCATGAAAAGGGCGTGTTCCACGTGACTACCGCGAACTGTGGCGTGTACCGGGCCGAGGAGCACATAGACAATCCCCTAGGCATCACCAACGGGGCCGCCATCGATCCGCTTTTCCACGGCGCGGTACCGCCCAACGAGATCGCCATTGACCCGAATACGGGTATCAAGAACTACATCGCCACGCCGGGGCCAGGATACGCGACGGCCATCGAGTTCGTCGAGAAAAGCTTCCGGGCCGCGATCAAGCAGGGGTTCGACGCTGAAGGCCGCCGCCTCTTCGGCCAGGGATTGCATACGGTCGAGGATCTCTACGCCCACAGCAATTTCGTGGAATTGGCCCTGATAAAGTTGGGGAATACCTCGGTATTCCCATGGGTCGGGGAGAAGACCGAGATGACGGTTATCCGCAACGGCAAGCCGGACAAGCGCTTCCCCATGGTCACGGGCACCTTCGGCAGCGTGGACACGGTAGTGAGCGCGGTGAGCGCCATCGGCGAGAGCCTGGAAGAAGAGACGAAGTGCGAAGCGGGGGTATTCAGCAAGGGTTCCATCGTCGGTATTGAGCTGGTCAAACTCCTGACCGAGGATGGCGGCAAGGCGCTGGAAAGCCTGTTCACCCGGCTGAAGGATCTGGAGAAAAAGTACCCCAAGCTGGCGACCGCGCTCTGCCGCACCATCTCGCCCCTGATGGACAAGCTGCGCGCGGTCCAGGGCGCGATGCTGCGCGAACAGGTAAAGCGCGTCGATCAATACGAGAAGGCCGTGCTCAAGGATCCGAACCAGACGGCCCCTTCCCATAGCATGCTCGCCAAGGACCACGACGATCATCCCTTGCACGCGATCGCCGCCCAATGCGCGCGCGAGACCGTGAAACAGATCGGCGCGGCCATACGCGACGCATGGCAAGGGACTAAGACCGCCGACGCAGTGGTCGCGCTGATGAAGCAGTTCTTCGTGCACCCCAACGACATCGACCCCGGCCAGCCCACGGCGGCCACCCCCATACTGGCGATGATCAAAGCTTTCGCGGCCAAGAATCCCGCCGTCCTGATCCAATTGAACCGGGCCAATTCCGAAGCCCGGTTCCTGCGCGAGGCCAGGCAAGAGCACGCCGAGATCCTCAAGACCGCCAGGGAGATGTACGCCTTCGATGATACGAATGCGGATCGGATCGTGGAACTGATGAAGCTGGAGACGGTCTGAGATGCGTCTTTTTTCGATGCTGTTGCTCCTTTGCTTGACCGTCGATCGCGGGTCGGCCGCTCCCGCCGTAGTTGCCGCGGATCTCACGATCACCGGAAACGTGCTGCAGTACAAGGGTCATGCGTTGCGCTTCTTCGATCGCATCCAGACCTGGCAGGCCGCGTTCGGCGAGCCGTCCGGCAAGCGCGAAATCGGGGCCAACCATGCTTATGCCTGGGATTCGGCCGGACTGGAACTCTATGCGGTCTACACCCCCGATGGAAGGGAATATGTTACTTCCCTGAGGGTCAGGTTGAACCGGTGCCGGGTGTCCTTGTTCGGATCGGCGTTGACGCCCCCTGTCCGGTACCGCGAAATCCAACATGCTCTCCCCGCCAACCCGACATTCGAAGACGGTCCAGGAAGCTCTCTCGTATCCGGGTCGCTCCCGTTGCGTTCGCCGGACGGGTTCCGCGCGTGGGTATCCGCCGATTTGCGTTGCAATCCAAACGGCCCTGATCCCGAGCCTATCCGTTATATCGGGCACATTCCCGTCCCGCGTAAATCCAAAGCCGACGAGTGCGAATTCATCTTCGACGAGATCGAAATCTCCGCGGCCGGGGATATGGGGTGGCAATGAGAAGCCGAATGCGCGGCGCAAAGACCGCCGCGATCGCCTGCGCGGCCGCACTGATCGCCCTGGCCATGACAACCGCCTGCGACGCCAAAGCCGAACACGCGACCTCCGACATCCGCATGATCGGCGACACCCTCATCCTCAATGGTGAAAAAATCCTCCTCGGCGGCCCGCTCTCCGTATGGACGAAGCGTTTCGGCCCGCCCTCGCGCCGCCTCGACCGCGCCGGAGGCATGGCCGTTTGGGACAGCCTGGGCATCGTCGCCACCATGAGCTATCCCTTCCCGGACAGCGCCCCCCACGTCGCGGCCCTGTGGTTCACCTTCTTCCATCGCGACGTCGACTTCTGGCCCGCCCGGCCGTTCCGGGGCGCAATCGCCTACACGCAGCCACAGGGATTCAAGGACGCACCCGTAACCTTTTCGTTACGCAGGGGCCTCACCCGCAAGGAAATCAACGGCCTCGATCTCTCCTGGCGCAGCGGTATGGACATGCTCGCGAACGGAGCGACCCTGCGTTTCACCGGAGAGGGGGAACGCGATTCACTGGAAGTATTCTTCGCCCAGGTCCAACCGACTTTTGTGCGGTTGCCCTGGGAAAAGAACATAGGGGACCGCTAATATGGCCAATATCAAGGCGACGTTCCGGGAAATGCAAAAAGGCATCCGCATCCCCATGGGTGTCCCTCACGTGCTCTCCATCATAAAGGGCAAGGGCCGCCTGATCGAGATGGAGGACGTGAATTTCCATTTCGACAGCGCCGTGTTGCTTCCCGATCCCCGCTGCGGCAATAACCCCGACATCGATGCCCAAGATCGCATCACCGGCCTTTCCGTGCTTCGGGCTTGCTACCTGCACGCGGAGAAGAATCCTTCCGAGGTACTTTTGATCGCGGGGCATGCCGATACCTCCGGAAAGCCCGACTATAACCTGACCTTGAGCGCGCAGCGATCCGAAAACGTCCGGTTGGCCTTGGCGGGGGAACGCGCGAAATGGGCGGATAACTGCGACAAGAAGCATCAGGTCGAGGATTTCCAGGCCATCCTTAAATGGATCGATGAACGCTTCGGATGGGGCACCGATCCCGGTGAGATCGACAATACGCAAGGCGAAAAGACGAACAAGGCCGTGCGCATTTTCCAGCAGCGCTACAATAAGGAATTCAAGAAGAACATTCCCGTGAACTCGACCGTCACCAAGGCCACCTGGGAAAGCTTCTTCGATCTCTACATGCAAGGCTTACGCGAACTGATGGACGCGGAAGAAGAAGATCTCATCGCCGCTCGCGGCCGGATCAAATTCCTGGACGACGCCCATAATACCGTGGGTTGCGGGGAAAACCACCCGATCGATCAGGCCCTGGTTGACGAGTTCCGGAGCACGGTCAACCGCCGGGTGGAACTGCTGTTCTTCGATCCGCAGGATTTGCCCCCCGCCTTGCCTTGCCACCCCGCGCCCGGGAAATGCAAACCGGAACTTTGCCAGATTTACGGCGCGAAAGGGCTGTTCGATTTCGCGCACATCCCCTGCGATGCCGTGGGCGGCGGCGCGGGGGCCCTGCTGCAGATCGCGTCCACCTTGACTTCCGACTCCGACAGCCTTGACTTGGAGATCGAGGACGCGCAAGGCGAAGTGGCGCGGACCATCAAGGGCGACGAAGCCCAGCGGGACGGCCGCAAGATCATATTCACCGTCGATCCAGCTACCTTACCCGCCAAAGTCCGCTTCAATTTTCTGCGCGATGGCGAAGAGGTCAGCTCCGGCGCGTTGGTCAGCCCGAAAGCCCTGCGGGACGCCCTGAGCGGCCAGAGCCTGGGCGACGCTTCCGATGTGGTGGCGGGGAACGATCCCGTTGCCGATACCCGGGTCGCCGGTCCGGGCGGAGGCGGCCAAGCCAGCGGCATCGCCGTGCCCCAGGCGTTCACGCCCGGTGACGATCTCCGCGTCGTGGTCCTGTACGATACTCCGGGGCATTTCCTGCTCCAGCAGGCCTTCGTCGGGCTTTCGAAATCCGATCCCGTCCTGGGCAGCCGGACGGGGAAACATGTATTCGACGTGAACGCGATCGCGGATGAAGTCCAGCTCGACGTAAAAATCCAGGACGTCCTCGCGCTGACGCAGAAATTCCAAATCATCCGGAACACCGATTTTTCGAAAGGCCCGACCTTCGGCGTCCTGAAGGGAAACCAGGACCCGCGCATCACCGACGTGAGCTACGGAGAGGGCAACAACCACATAATCGAGATCCGGCTGGACCTGACTTTCCTGGACGTGACCAACCAGAACATGGGGACGAATCCCACCCTCGACGGTTTCAAGATCCAGAACCAGGAAGGCTGCAAGACCGTCGTCATGGAGCACACCGGGGGCAGGCCGGCGGCGTGGGCCGTGGTCATTCCGCCCAACCTGGATCCATCCGCGGATGAAGCCGACTTGTTCTTGTTCTTCATGCATGAGCTGGAGTTCGCCTTCACCTCGAACAACAGCCTATATACTTCCACCTTGGACCTCGACTACAGCCGCCTGGATCGCTATCACACAGTCCAACAGGCGGTGGAAACGCCTAGCAATCTCCTGGTCGATCAGGACGGCCGCTATG
>JBDSWM010000053.1:0-5890 GCA_039926685.1 Fibrobacteria bacterium
CCAATTCGCCCTCGATTTCCGCGCGCGCGCGGACTACGGCGAAGCCGCGGCGGTACTTTTCCAATTCGCCCTTGAGGGTCAGCACATGCCCGGGACGCACCGGCTTGCGAAAGCGCGCTTCTTCGATGCCGGCGAAAGCGGGCCGTTTGCCGGCGGACTCTTCGGGATAGGAAAGGGCGACCAGGATGCAGCTGATCTGGGCCAAAGCCTCGATCTGGAGCACACCCGGCATCACGGGTTCGCTGGGGAAATGGCCCATGAAAAACGGCTCGTTGAAACTGACGTTCTTCTGCCCGATGATGGATTTTTCCTTTTCGAAAGCCAGGATGCCGTCCACGAACAGGAACGGATAGCGATGCGGCAGGATTTTGAGGATGCCCGCGAAATCCATGATGAACTTGGGGTTTTCCGATTTGAACAGGGATTCCGGGATCTCACCCATGCGGGGCTCTCCGATCGAATGGTGTTAGGAAGGGTAAATCTAGTATCTCTCCGCGCCCTCTATTCGCGTCGGATTGTTCCCGGCGCTGCCCGCTTCAAAACGGGCGGGACGCGAGCAAGCGATCCACCAGGAGATGGTTGACGGCATGGCCGCCGTTGCGGATTTCTATTTCCGCCTTCGGCAATGCCAGGCCCGCCAAGGCCAGATCGCCCAGCAGATCCAGGATTTTATGCTTCACGGGCTCCTCGGCCATGCGCCAGGCGAGCTTGTTCAGTAAAGGAAAAGGCCCACCTGACCAACCGGGAAAGCCGCGCAGAACCTCGCGGTATTCCGTTTCCGACTCGGCCAGCAACAGGCCGGAATCCTCGTCGGCTCCCGCCATCAGGCCCCCGGCCGTCGCTTGCCGCCATTCGCGATGGAAGGCGAAGGTGCGGGCGGGAAGGATTTCCCGGTAAGCCGTGGCGGGATCCTCCAAATGGAAGGATTGCCGCAACGGGGAACGGTCCAACTCCCAAAGCAATCGGAAACCCGCGGCCGGCCGCACCCGGATATGCCCGTAACTCCAATGATACTCCCAGTCCAGATCAGCGGCGTATTCCCTCCACAGGGGGGTCGAGGCTGCGGTCGGATCCATGCCCGCCAGGGCTTCCCGGAAAGGCAGGGCGCTGCCGTCCAGCCCCGGCAATTCGGCGGCGTCGCAGGCGATATCCACCGGCAGATCGGCATGGAACAACAGGGCGGCCAGAAGATGTTCCGGGGTGCCGATGGAGGATTCGCCCGCGCCTAAGCGGGTGGAGCGCTCCGCATGGCGCGCCAGCGTCCCCAATCGATCGGCCGGCAAAGGCGCATTTCCGGGAAAAATGAACCGAGGGCCCCCTCCCGGCGGCTCTCGCAATGCCTCACGCAATGAAAAACGCAACCGGGCCGGAAGCCCGCTATGAAGGCCTCGGCCGGCGAGAATGCATGGATGGGTGGGCAGCATGGATTCCTGTGATCAAATCAGGTCTTGTCCCCGCGCTTCAAGGCGATTTGCTGCAGGCGCCATTCCCGGATCGGCCGCGCCGGGAACCCCGCCAGCACGGCCCGGTCAGGCTGGTCCTTGGTCACTCCCGAGCAGGCGGCTATGGAAATATCCTCCCCCAACCGCAAATGCCCGGCCACGCTGGAAGCTCCGCCCATGCGCAAGCGGTTCCCGGCTACGGTGGAACCGGCGATGCCGGATTGCGAAGCCAACAGGCAATTGTCCCCGAGGCGGACGTTGTGGGCGATTTGCACGTGGCTGTCCAGCTTGCATCCGCGGCCCAGGCTGGTGGGATGGAGAACGCCGGCGGCTATCACGGCATTGGCCCCGATCCAGCAGTCGGATCCGATTTCCACACCGGCCAGATGAGGCATGGCCTGCAGGCCGGCTGAGGTCTGGAAAAAGCCGAAACCGGCGCTACCGATCACGGCTCCCGATTGGATAACGCAATCGCGCCCTATATAAACGTGGTCCTGGATGACGGCATTGGCTTCGATGCGCGTGCCGGCCCCGATGAAAGAGCCTTTTCCCACATATGCCCCCGGACCCACGGAAACATCCCCTTCCAGGCAACCCTCCACCACCGCGCTGGGCGCGATACGGTTTCCGGCTCCGAAAGAAAAGGCCACCAGCCGCAGGATCCGGGGCTCCAGGGCTTGCAGCAAGGCCGCCATGGCCGTATGCACGGAAGCGACCCGGAGCATGGGCAACCCCTTTTCCGCCGCGGCGGGAACATCCACGTCTGGCCCCGCCAGGATCAATGCCGCCGTGAGGCCGGCGCGCGTCCGCAAAGGGGTCGTGGAACCCACGAAGGTCAGGGAGTCCGGTCCCGCCGATTCGGGATCGTCCAAGGCGGAAATCGCCGGACGGGAGGGGAGATGTTCCGCGGCCCCGGGCAAAAGGCAATGGCCGCAGATAGCGAGGATTTCTTCAAGCGAGACCGCCGCGTCCGCAGCCGAAGCCGCCAACCGCAAGGTTATTTGGCCTCTTTGTTGAGCACGTCGATGACCTTCTGGGTCAGGTCATTGTCCTTTTTCCAGAACACCACCGCACCGGCGGCCCGGTCGAACACCATATCGTAGCCCTCCTGGTTGGCCACGTCCTGGATGGTCTTCTTGATCTTGGTGATGATGGGGCCGGAGAATTCCTCGTTCTTCTGGAAAAGCGCGCCGTCCTTGCCGTAGATCTGCTGCACGAACTGCTCGTACTCGCTCTTCTTTTTGAGGAAATCCGCTTCCATCTCCTTCTTCTTTTCCTCGCTGAGCATCAAGGACTGCTTTTCCAGCTTATCCTTCAATTCCATCAGCGCCTTCTGCTTGGAAGCGGCGTCCTGCTCCCACTTCTGCACCTGCTTGTCGTATTCCTTCTGGGCTTTTTTCGTGTCCGCGTACTTGTCGAAAACCAGCTTGGAATCCACATGCGCGATCTTCAAATCCGCGGGAAAGGCCATGCCGGCCGAAATAAGACCCAGCACCAATAACAACCTTCCCAACATTCCCGACTTTTTCATTTTTCCTCCTTAAATTCCTTGCTCGATTACGAAATTGACCGACGGCGCCCGGCCGACGATGGGCGCGCGCGCGCCGTCATAGGTTTCCCGATCATCCAGGGGCCATCCGAAGTCGAAACCCATGCCGAAGGGCGCGACGAGCGGAATCACCAGGCGGAAGCCGAAACCGAAATCGCGCCGCAAATCGGAGAAGTCGATTTCGCTCAGGGGGCTGGGGGCCGCGTCCTTGCTGATGAGGTTGTAATACCCCGGGTTATTGGGATCGTACTTGGCCAGGTTCCCGAACACGTTTCCCACGTCGTAAAAGCCGAGCAGGTAGAAGGTGTTCTCGACCACGGGATAGGTCAGCTCGGTGACGAAGGAGAAATAGCTGCGGCCGACGCGGGCGCTGCCTATGCTGCCCGCATCATATCCGCGCATCTTGCCCTGGTAACCCAGCACGCCGCCCATCTGGAACAGGTCATAGCTTTGGATGTTCTCGCCCAGCAGTATGCCGAAATCCGTGCCTACGCTGAGGACCAGCTTGTCGATGGTCGGGAACCACCAGTTCACCTTGGTTTCGACCTCATGGTAATCGAAATCGCCGCCCAGCTGGCCGCCCACGCGGCTGTAGGTCAGGCGGTACAAGGAGCCTTCCGAGGGGAAGAAAGGCAGGTTCTTATCGTCGCGGGATAGCGTCAGATGGAGTGAGGATTCCAGTCCCGAGGGCACTATCAGGGAATTCCTGTTGGTGCTGAAGCCGTTGTCGTTCTCCGTGAGATTGTAGCTGCCGCTCAAGGTGAAATAATCATCCGGCCAGGTCAGGCGGCGGCCCAGGTTCAAGCGCAGGCCGTAACGGGTATAATCGTGATCGATGTCCCGCAAAGCCTTCTGGAAGCTGTAGAATACGCTGCCGCCCACGGAAGTCGGCGTATCCAGGAACCAGGGCTCGGTGAAGCCGACGGAAGCCAGCTGCTTCTGCTCGCCGTATTCCAGGCTCAAATCGGCCCGTTGGCCGTTGCCGAGGAAGTTGGGGATTTGCAATCCCATGGTGCCGACGAAGCTTTCCCTCTGGCTGTACGCCAGCCCGGCGGAAACGGTTCCCGTGCCGGCCTGCTTCTCCGTCACCTTCAGCACCAGGTTCACGTCGCTGGCGTCGCCGTCCTTCACCTGCTCGATATTGGGCTCCACATTGTCGAAAAAGGCCAGCTGCATGATGTCGCGCTGGGCGCGCATGATCAGGGATTGGCGGAAGATGTCGCCGGGGAAAAGCTTCACTTCGCGGCGGATGACCTTGTCCTTGGTCTTGGTATTGCCGCGGATGTCCACCAGATGGATATGCGCGATGCTGTTTTCCTTGATGGCGAAATTCACGTCCACCACGGTGTCCCGATAAGTGAATTGTTCCTGCATATCCATGAAGAGGTAGCCCTCTTCGCGGTACAGGGAGGTCACCTGGTACTTGCTGGCCTCGAACTTCTTCATGTTGAAGATATCGCCGGAATCGAGCAACACCTGGGCGTTGAGCGCCGCGTCCTCGATGATATTGTTGTGGATGAAGGTGGCCTTGCCGAAACGGTAGCGCTTGCCTTCGGTGACATTGATGCGGATATCCATCCACTTCTTGTCGTCGGTATACTTGATTTTCTCGCCCTGCACGGAGGCGTCCAGGTAACCTAGTTCCCGGTAGGAATCGACCAAGGTATCCAGGCCCAGCCGGTATTCGTCTTCCTTGAAATCCCCGTCCCGCCACCAGCGATCTTCCTTAGTGGTCAGTTTCTTGCGCAGCTGCTTGTCCTTCACATGCTTGTTGCCCGCGAACGTGATATAGCGGACCCGGACCTTTTTGCCCTCTTCCACCTTGAACACGATGGTCTTACGGCCGGTTTCCTCTTCGGTCCCCTCTTCCACGTCCACCTTTGCCAGCAAATAGCCCTTATTATGGTATAGGTCGAGGATCTTCTGGCGATTGCGCTCGACGGCGCCGCGGGAATAGACCTGGCCGTCCAGCAAATCCATGGCTTCCTTGAGATCGTCCTTCTTCAACTTGCTGTTGCCCTTGATCTCCGCGCGCGCCAGGGTGGGCAGTTCGGAGACCGTGAATGTCAGTATCACGCCTTCCAGGGAATCCGGGTAATCGATATCCACCTTGATATCCTCGAACAGGCCCAGTTTGCTCAAGGCGGTGACGGAAGCCTGCACCTTTTGGCGCAGGACCGGAGGCAGGTATTCCTCGCCCTTTTCAACTTGCAAGGTGCGGATGACCAGGGATTTATCCACGGTCTTATTGCCTTCCAGCACGATGGCGGCGACTTTGACTTCCTTTACCGGGCTGCGAAAGCCGGGACCCGCGAGTTGCTGGGCTGAGGAGGAGGCGATGGCCAGAAATAGCATGAAAACAGCGAAACAATGCTTAAAAATGGTCAAAAAGCCTTCCCGGTTGGAAACCGGAATAATATAGATAAATGCCATTCTTAAGGGTCGTAAATGGGCCGTAAATGGCTCGTCGCTATGGAGTTTGCTTCGCAAACTCCACGCTCCTCGCTTTCATAAAGTGCCCGATGCTTGGGAGTGGAAATAAAAAAGGCGCCGCTATCGCGGCGCCTTGGATTCATCATCTTGGGACCGGGTCCGGCTTATTCGCCCTTTACCTCGGCGCTTTTCACTTCCGCGCTCTTCAGCTCGGGCCCCTTTAATTCGGCGGGCTCCTTCTCGTCCTTCTTGGCGTTTTTGCCCGGCCCGGACGTGAAGGTCAGCTGGTCGCCCTTGCGGCCCACCTTCAAACTGGAATTATCGGTGATCTTGCCGCGCAGGATTTCCTCCGCCAGCGGATCCTCGATGAGCTTTTGGATGGCGCGCCGCAAAGGGCGCGCGCCCAATTGCGGGTCGAATCCCTTTTCCACGATGAGCTCGCGGACGGAGTCGGAGATCTGCACCT
>JBDSWM010000054.1:0-3954 GCA_039926685.1 Fibrobacteria bacterium
AATTGCGTTTCCGGCTCACGTTCCGGGGGGATGTACACTTCCAACAAAGCCCAGTCCCCCGCCGCTTTGGCAATGATTCGGCGCGCCAACTGGCGGTTGTACAGGTTGGCGTCTTCCAAGACCGGAAGCAAGCGTCGCCAATCCTTCAAACCGGTTTGCTTTTCCAGCGCCCAAAGCCGCGCCTGCCTTTCCAGATCGCGAACGCTGTCCATGCCGTCCAGCAGTAAAGGGATATTGGCGGAAGCGGGATAGCACCCCAGGCTGCGCAAGGCGTTCTTGCGAACCTCGATGCTGTCGTCGCGCAGGTAGACATAGGCGACCGGACGGAATGCCGAATCCCCGAGTTCGGATCCGATATGCAGAAGCTGCGCGCGAATGCTGTCTGCCGCCGCGGGCATGGCCAGGGCCAGCTTCCTGATCGGCGCCGGATTCTTCCCGGAATCGGACATGAGTTTGAAAACCGTTTCCACGAAATGGCGCTGCCGCGGGGTTTGATCGGAAAGCCGATGCGAGAGCAGGTAGTCAAGGGTAGCGGTATCGCCGGCCTGGAGCTCCTTCTCGGCGGCGGTTCGCAAGGCTTGGAAGCGCGGTTCGCCGGAAGCGGCCACGATGAACAGGGAATCCTGATGCGTCAGCTTGGGCGGAATATAACGGAAAACCGTATCCGGCATCGCCACCTTCGCCGCATCCGCCGCTTTGATCGTCGCGCGCTTGGGAACGGACCGGACGGGCGCGGAATCGGCCTCGGTGGGCAGCAATGCCACGCAGGCGGCCGTGGCCGCAATAGCCGCAATAGCCGCAATAGCCGCAATAGCCGCTATGGCTGACATGGCGCCGCGGAGCGCCGCGTATATGGCCGCGCGCGCGGTCGCGCTATCTGTCCAGGCCGAAACCATTGCCTTTGCTCTTTCCGTTGAATACGCGCCAAGCGGCGCCTTCCCCGGGAATCCGGGTATACCTGTCCTTACCGCCGCGATCCAGGAAGAAGCCGAAGCTGCCCCGATCCCGCCGCATATCGGCATGCCCCAAGGCCATTTCCGGATTCTGGGTGGAGTAGATATCCGCCCCGGCCGCATCCTGCAATATGCCCACGCCGTTGGCGCTGCCGCCGCCTTGGCTCATATCCGTGGCCAGATAGGTATCGTCGCCGGATTTGTCGAAGAGATATCCGAATCCGTAGTCATGCCCGCAGCCTTGGCTCACACCTTTGGCGGCGTACTGATCGTTCCCGCCGAAATCCAGCAACGCGCCCACGGCGATATGCACGCCCGCCCCTTGCGCGTACTGATGGGCCTGGTACCGATCATCGCCGCCCTCGTCGATAAGCAGACCCATGGCATACCAGTAGGCGGAACCTTGCCCGAAAATATCCGCCTGGTAGGAATCGTTGCCGCCGCCGTCGCGCAACAGGCCGATTCCGCCCGGGAAATCCGGCGAGAAGCCGGTCGCGAAGCCCTGCACCATCTGGATATAATGATCTGAATAGCGCAGGTCATCCTTGAAGGTGGGGCGCGCGAGATAGCGATCTTCGCCCGACCGCTCCAGCAGGAGGCCCAGTCCCTTGGTGGATCCGGCTCCCTGGGACATCAGGCTCGCGGTATAGACGTCGTTGCCGCCCTCATCCTGGAGCACGCCGATGCCGTAGAATCCGAATCCCAGCGACGCGCAGCGGCCTTCATAGGTGTCGTGGCCGGCCGCGTCGAAAAGGGAGGAGAAACCGAATTCCGCGGTGGCGAACGCGAAATTGGATCCCAGATAGCGATCCGATCCGGCCAGATCGGCCAGCACGCTGACGCCCAGGTTCCCAGCCGATCGCTGCAAGCTGTCCTTGGAGAGGTAGAGATCGTCGCCGCCCGCGTCCACCACCAAGGTGAAGGCTCCCGGCCGGCCGGGACCTTCGAAAAGATATTCATCGTCCCCGCCCGGATCCAGCCAAATCCCGCTGCCTACCGCGTATCTGTCCGCGCCCTTGGTGCCCACATGCAAGGGAATGTCCCATCCGGAGGCGGCGACCGCGGTAACGGCTGACTTCAACCTCTTTAGTGCCATGGCCCCTTCCCCGCTTCGGAAAGATTGGATTAACCAAGTCTCCAGGCGCCAGGCGGCGGCGGAAGCGCGCGTCAGTCCCGCCCATTTCAACTTACCGGCCAATTCCATGATGCGATGCATACGTGCTTCGTCCTCCAGGCGCGTCATCTCGTTTTCCACCGCGGAATGCAAGGTGTCCTCCTCCTCTTGCAGGAATAACCCGGGCGCCTCGCGGTACAGGAATTCCTGCTCGGCCGCGGTCAGCTGGGATACGTGCTCCCGCAGGCCCGCGCGGATATCCGCCAGCGCCGCGACGGGATCGAAATCCACCGTCCCCCCAGTAGCTCTCAGGTTACCCTGGGCCACGTCCAGTAGCGGCCACAGCGAATCCGGGCATATGGGCTTTCCCGATCGGGAGGAGTCCGCCGCCGTGCGGGATAGGATTTCCGCGGTCGCATCATCCAGCCGGAAAGGGTCCCGGAGCACCGCCTCCACCCTGCTCAAGCGCAGGCTGTCGCGCCGTTTCAACACCGGCAGCATGGAAAGATCCCGGACGCCGACCCCGTTGGGATCCATCAGGAAGGTTTTCACCGAGTCGAGGTCCAGCAAAGGCGCGGGAATGGGAGCCGCGGGCGCTGGCATAGGCGACAGGGCGAAGAAGGCCAGGAGCGCGCCGGCCAGGGCCGGTAGGGCCGGAAATGCGGCGGCGCGCGGGAGGTTCATATTCCCAATTGCCGCCGGAGGGAGGCGGTATCCCTTCCCTGCTTGAGCATGTCCTGCAGCAGAATCAGGAGGCGGCGCCTCCCCAAATCGTGCGTACTGGCCTGGATGGGAGTCTGGCCGTTGAGAGAGTCCGAAGCCGTATGCAGCCAAGCGTCCTGGGATGCGGCGCTTCCGTCGGGCAAGGCTTCCAGGACCCCTTCGGGCTGGATCAGGGAGGACCCAAGATTATCGCGCAGCCAGTCGCGCACATAGGCGCGGAAGGCCGGATCGGCTACCGTAACAAGCAGGTTTCCCCCCTTGGCCTCCAATTTCGACAAGCGCATGGATCGGAAGCCGAGCTGCCAGGATCCGGGACCGGACGCTTCCGCATCCGGGGCGGCGGCCAGTTCGGAAAGCAACGCCTCGCGGCTGCGGAGGGCAAGATTGAACACCGGCGAGGCTCCTGGGTTGCGCATGGGCTTTCCCACCGTGGAATCATATACCTCGGCGCGCCAAAGGGCAAGAAAGACGGCCCCGTGCCGGCGCCATTCATCGCAATGCACGTCCGGGCGCATGGTTACGGAGGATTTCAAGCCCAGTTCCCGGCATCCGGCCCGGAATAACGCCTCCAACCTGCCGGAAGCGGCACTGGCTTTCCCGAAAGCCAGGACGCCATGCCCGCAAAATTCCTTGCCCCGGAAAGGCAGGATGCGCGTCAATACGCTCTCCGCATCCCCGGGGATGCGTCCGCCATGCAGAACCGTATGCGTCTTGAGGTTGCCGAGATTGATCAGCCGCGCCGATTTATCCGTGCGCTCCTGCACCCGGTAGAACCACAGCGGCGCATAGGACCATTGCATCATGTCATGCGCCAGGCGCAGCTCCTTGCCCTCCAGTTCCCGCGCCGTGCGCAGGATGGGGCGGGCGTCCGAGTACTGCACGAAATGATCCCAGAAGAAATTCTCCACGATGGCGCGCCCGTAGTCCGGATCCCCCATCAGCAAATCATGGGGATATTCCTCCTTGGCCAGCTTCTCCCAATAGGCCTGGTATAAGGCCCGCAGGGGAAACAAAGCCATGGATAGCTCATGCAATCCGTGGCGGAAGGCATGGTACAGGGATGCGGAGGCATCCGCTTTTCCAACTGCCGCATCTGCGGCGTTTGCGGCATCCGTGGCGTCCGTGGCGTCCGTGGCCGTTTCGGTCGGAGCGGGATTGGCGAAG
>JBDSWM010000055.1:0-2852 GCA_039926685.1 Fibrobacteria bacterium
AGGCCGAAGCCATGGCTCCCGTTCACGAAGGCCAGGAACTCCACCGGTACGCGGGCCTTCCGCAAGGCCTCGGCATAGGCCCGGCTGTTGGCGAAATCCACCACCGGATCGGTTTCCGCATGCACCATGAAGGCCGGAGGCGCGGCGGCGGTGACATGTCTTTCCGCGGATAGGGAATCCAGCAGCGCCGGAGACGGATCGCGCCCGAGCAGGTTGATGCGTGAGGCGCGATGCGCGTAAGGCGCAGCCATGGATATGACGGGATAGATCAGCATCTGGAAGTCGGGCCGATCGGAAAAGCGATCCACGGAATCCCGCGAACCCGCATCGCCGCCTTCGAAGCGGGTGGCCAGGGTAGCGGCCAAGTGACCCCCGGCGGAAAAGCCCAGCACGCCCACGCGTCCGTCCAGATGGTAGCGTTCCGCATGCGCGCGCACCCAGCGTACGGCCCGGGCGGCATCGCGTATTTGCGCGGGATGATGGTAGGCCGGACCCAGGCGGTATTCCAGTTGGAACGCGCATATTCCCAGGCCGCTCAGCCAGCGCGCCGGTTCCTCCCCTTCCCGCTTCCGCGCCAACATCCCATAGGCTCCTCCGGGAAAGACGATCACGGCGGCCCGCCGGGCCACCGGTAGCGAGGAGGGATCGCCGTGCGCATATACGATCAAAAAGGGCCTATCGGCAGGCGCGTTGCCATGCGCATCCGGAGCGCCTTCCGGCCATAGGGGTTCGCAAACGAGGCTGGCAGGGCAGCCCGCTACGGGAGCGGGGGCGGAGGGGGGCCGGGCGGAACCGGCCGCAAAGGCCAGACAAATCATCACCCGCGAGACCTGCGAAACGGATAAGCGGGGAACGAGCGGAACGGCGCGGCCGGATCGCCTCAGTGCGGGAATGAACCGCATCCTTTCAGCGGGAGAATTTCCAGACCAGCCCCAAGACCACGCCAAGCGCTATCAGCACCAGCAGGAGCTTGACCATCGGTGACATGCCCGAACGGGTTTCCTCGTTCAACCAGTCGGGAGCGGTGGCGGGCGGCGCATCCAGGGGCGCCATTTCCTCGGAGGCGTCGGAGTCGCCGTCGGCGAAGGACCCAGTACGGAAGGAATCGGCTCTCGGAGGCGCATCGGCGCCGGCAAAGCCGGCCTGCTCCTGGGCATAGGCGGTGGTTTCCGAGCCGGGAACCCGGAACTGGGGGGCATAAGCGGAGGGCACGCCAGGCGCGGTTGATGCCAGCGCATCCGTGGCCGATGGTTTCGCATCCGCTTGCTCCTCCAGGCCGTCCATCCCGCGGCGATTGCATTCGGAAAGGATCATGGTCACGGCGACTTCGGGACCGGAGGCGCGTCCGGCGGCGAGCATCTGTCGCAATTTGGCGTCCGAGACAGTGGCCAACTTGGATTCGAATTCATTCAATTTCATCGGCCAAGCCCTTTCACAAGCAAGCCAGGGAAAATCGCGAAAGGATTTACCCTATAGTGTAGCAAACAACCCGGGCCCTCTGCAAAGGTTCAAATCATGTCTACAATTGTTAAATTACCCCCCTGTCTATGTCGTGTTCCCTTTTTCCCATCAAAGGAGCCTCCCTTGGTCTCAGGTAAAATCCGCCCCAACTCCCCTGTGGAAGCCGTTGTGAAAGCCGCCTTGAACGCCGCCGTGAAACCGTTGTTCCTCATGCTCTGGATATACGCTGCCGCCGCTTTCGGCGCCACCCCCGCGGACACGTCCAAGCCTGCGCTCCAGGGCAAGGATTCCGCCGCTTCAGCCAACCCTTCCTCCACCCCGGCCTCCAAGCCTCCGGTGACGGCCTCAACGCCCGCCGTCGCGGCCACGGCCGGCACCGTCAAACCCGCTGCCGGCAAAAGCGCGCTTCCCGCCGGGCTATACGCCGAGTTCTATACCCCCAAGGGCAAAATCGTCACCCAGCTGGAATTCGAAAAGGTACCGCTTACGGTGATCAATTTCGCGGGACTGGCGGAAGGCACCAAGCTTTCCAACAAGCCCGCGGGCGTCAAATTCTACGACGGCCTCACCTTCCATCGCGTGATCGCGCAGTTCATGATCCAGGGCGGTGATCCGCAGGGCACGGGGACGGGCGGACCGGGATACCAGTTCCAGGATGAGTTCGACACCACCCTCAAGCATGACAAGCCCGGCATCCTGTCCATGGCCAACGCCGGCCCCGGCACCAACGGCAGCCAATTCTTCATCACCCATGTCCCCACGCCTCATCTGGACGGGCGCCACACCATTTTCGGCCATGTGGTGGAAGGCCAGGAAGTGGTGAACGCCATCGCCATGGGCGACAAGATGGACAGCGTGCGCATCTTGCGGGTCGGGCCCAAAGCGAAGAAATTCAAAAGCGATGAAGCGGCCTTCCAGGCCCAGTTGAAGAAAAGCGAAGCCCTCGTCACAGCGAAGAAAACCAAGGAAGAAACCGAAAGGAAGAAAATGGAAGCAGCGACCAACGAATTGATCAAGAAGGCCACCCCCACCGCATCCGGCCTCAAATACATCATCACCCGCCCGGGCGTGGGGCCGCATCCGGCCTCCGGCGCCAACGTCAAGGTGCATTATGCCGGCCGCCTCACGGACGGCAAGGAGTTCGACAATTCCTACAAGCGCGGCCAACCCATCGACTTCCGGGTCGGCACGGGCATGGTCATACCCGGTTGGGACGAAGGCATCATGCTGATGCAAAAGGGCGAGAAGCGCACCTTGATCATCCCTTCCAACCTGGCCTATGGACCGCAAGGACGCCCTCCGGTAATCCCCGAGAACGCCATGCTCATCTTCGACGTGGAACTGGTCGATTTCCAATAATTCAGCCCGGCCCTGCCGGCCGGCTCGAGCGC
>JBDSWM010000056.1:0-5785 GCA_039926685.1 Fibrobacteria bacterium
CGCGGGCAACAGGCTCCGGATCAAATCCCCCACGGGATGGTTGACCGCGTAAGCTGCGGATGCGGTAGATGCGGTAGATGCGGCGGATGCCGCGGAGGCGTCCATGGCCTTCATCGATCGATATCCGGGATGATCAAATCCAAGGTGGACAGGATGGCTACCAGGTCGGCGATTTTACCCCCGCGCGCCATTTCATCGAGGGCGGAGAGATTTGAGAGGTTTGGCGATCGGCTCTTGATGCGGTAGGGTTTGAAGGAATTGTCCGAGACCATATAGGTGGCGAACAGGCCGCGCGCCGTCTCCACGTTGGCGTAATAGCTGCCCACCGGCACCTTGTAATTGGGCTTTTCCTTGGAACGGTATTGCCCCCCCGGAAAGGACTCCAGAGCCTGCTCCAGGATGCGGATGGATTGGCGCATCTCCAGCATGCGCACCATATAGCGATCGTGGCAATCCCCGCGGCTGCCGAGCGGCACCTCGAACTGGAAGCGATCGTATACGGCATAGGGGTCATGCTTGCGCACGTCGAAATCGATTCCCGAGGCGCGGCCCACTGGCCCGCTGCAGCCGTAGCTCAAGGCGCGTTCCCGCGGCAGGGCGCCCACGCCGACGGTGCGTTCGCGGATGATGGGGTTCCTGGTCAGGAGCACATCGAATTCATCCAGGGAGTATTTCAAATCTTCCAGGATTTCCTTCACACGGGCGGGGAAATTCTCCGGTACATCGGCATTGGAGCCTCCCGGGCGGAAGAAATTCATGGTCAGGCGCGCCCCGCACAATTCCTCGAACAGGGCGGTGATCTTTTCGCGTTCCTTGAAGCCGTACAGGAAGGCGCTGACCGCGCCCAGGTCCATCCCGAAGGCGCCCCACCAGAGCAGATGCGATTGGATGCGCTGCAGTTCCGAGACCATCACGCGGATATACTCCCCGCGTTCCGGCACGCCTATGCCCATGGCCTTCTCGATGGCCATGCACACGCACAGGTTGTTGATGTGGCTGCTCAGGTAGTCCATGCGATCGGTGAGATGGATGTATTGGACGAAGGTCTCGTTCTCCCCCATCTTCTCGATGGCGCGGTGGATGAAGCCCAGATGCGGCACCACCTCCACCACGGTTTCGCCTTCCAGGCGCACCACCAGCTTGAGCACGCCGTGCGTGCTGGGATGCTGGGGGCCCATGTTGAGGAAATACTCCTGGGTGCCGTCCGGGTTGGTTTCCCGCAGGCTGAACCCGGGCGGCAGGGCATGCGCCGTCTTTCCCGCTTCTTTTTTATCCGCCATGATCTCGCCCGCCATCGTCCCGTCCGCCATCAATAAGGCCTTTTCACCACGCGGGAAGGATCTTCGAAATCCTTCCGCAGGGGATGGCCGGGGAAATCGTCCTCCAGGAACAGGCGCCGCAAATCCGGATGGCCGGAGAAACGGATGCCGAAGAAATCGAAAGCCTCGCGCTCATGCCAGCCGGCGCCGGAATAAAGATCGGTGAGGGTAGGGATTTCCGGGGCGGCTTCATGCGGCAATGCGCAGCGGAGGAAAACCTTATGTCCCATCCCGACCGATTGTAAATGGACGATGACGTCGAAGCGGTCTTTCCAATCCACAGCGGTCAATTCGATCAGGAAATCCATGCCCAAACGCGCATCGCTTTTCAGGAAGGCCACCAAGGCGTGGTACTCGTCCCGGCCCACCGCCGCATCCAGCACGTATTCCGTTCCCAGCGCGGCGATTTTCGCCGCATCGGGCTCGGGCATATTATGCACGGCCAGCCCGGGAAAGCGCTCAATCAGGATGGACAGGATTTCCGCGGCGGGAAGACCGCGCGCGGGCCGGGGCATCCGCGCCACTTCGTCGAACTTGGGGGCGGCCACGCGCTTGATGACCACGCCCTTGTAATCGGGATTCTCGGCTTTGAAGCGCTCCTGCGCCTCTTTCATGCCCGCCTGCTTGAGCTTCTCCTTTTCCTCCCACAAGCGCGCCGTCTCGCTCATTTCATCCTTGATGGGAGAACGGTTGATGGGGCGCGGGACGATGGAACCGCGCCAGGCGCCTTTGCGAATCAACTCCTGCAATTTCATCACGCCGAAAAGCAGCGCTTCCGGCCGCGGCGGGCAGCCGGGGACGTAGACATCCACGGGAATCAGGCGATCGGCGCCCTTGACCACGGAATAGCTGTCGTAGAAGAAAGGACCGCCGGATATGGTGCAAGCGCCCATGGCGATCACGTATTTGGGGCCAGGCATCTGCTCGTACAGGGTGATCAGGCGGGAACCCATTTTTTCCACGATGGTGCCGGCCAAAATGATCAGGTCCGCCTGGCGCGGGGAAGCGCGCGCGACTTCCAGGCCGAAGCGCGCCCAATCGTTGTGGGAGGATCCGGTGGCCATCATTTCGATGGCGCAGCAAGAGGTTCCGAAAACCAAAGGCCAGAGGGAATTGGCGCGGGCCCAGCCCACCACCCAATCCACCGCATTGGTCAAACCGCCGGAACCGGCAACGCCGGGAATGGGAGGTAGCCCGGCCGCGCCGGCAGCGCCCGCCGTACCGGCATCGCCTAGCAGGGAGGAAAGGTATTGCCCGTCCGGATCATGGTGTCCGGGATCCTCCGGCCGTTTGCCTATTCCCATTCCAACACCTTTTTCTTCCAGGCGTAATACAGGGCGAAAGCCAGGATGGCGAGGAAAATGAGCAATTCGCACCATACGAACAAGGGCGACAGGGATGAACCGGGAGAACCCGCGGAACGGACCACGCTCAGCACGGGAAACAGGAATACCGCCTCCACATCGAATACCAGGAAAACGAGCGCGAACAGGTAATAACCGATTTTGAATTGGATGCGCGCCGATCCTATGGCGTCTTCCCCGGATTCGTAGGCGTCCAGCTTCTTGCCTACGTCCCGGAAACGGGGCGCCACCAAGCGGGAAAAAACCATGGCGGAGCCCGCGAAGAGGATACCCACCAAAGCGAACACGCCGATGATGATGTATTCCGTCATGCCCTGAAAATCCTCCCCCCCGGGTCGCCCCGGTTACGGGTCCTGAACCCGCACTCTCTTCTGCGAAAGATAAGTAAGTTGCCCTATCCGCGACAATTTCGGCATGCGTGTTTCCCCACAATCAGCGCCTGACTGGAAACGGAACGGCGAGAATGTGGCGATCCGCCTTGACGGGCGACGGCTTTCTGGAAAGAAGCGCTTGTGGGATCTCCCCGTTCCATAGCGTATCCCCCGGTCCCATAAGGGATCGCTTGGTACTTCCGCCAAAGGATTGCTCTGTAAAATCCTCACCGCAAGATGAAAGCCGATCGGGTGGGCTGCGGTACGCAGTCGGTACTTCCCGTGGAACGAATAGCTTAGGCGAACCTTCGGCAGCGAAGTCGTGTGCCCGGATTGCAGGGGGCGGCTTCGGTTGGTGGCCTTGGTGAATGGAGGCGACCATTGGGACTCTGCTGGCGGCATTGCATTTTCCAACAGGGTCGCCGAAAGTTGTGGCCGCCAAGCAACATCAAGAGGATGAGAGCTTGGAGAGGGATCCCCGTCTTGGGTGGGCTTGGGAGGTGGGTGAGGCCGACTGGGAGGATTAAAATGGGAGCGACTCTTCGGGGGATAGTGACAGGCATGCCTGGAGTTGGAAAGGCGAGGAATTCAGGGGGTGGAAAGCTGTAGATTTGTGGGAGAAAAACGCATCAGGGACGAGAGAAAGGGGAAAAAGATACGGATGATTGAGGCTGAACGCAGGGTCTCGATTTTGAAAATGGCGTTGGATTTGGCTATGCTCCGTTCGATTTATCTATGCTCCTCATGCTCGCGGCGCGCGCAGCGTTTATTGCCCGCCGCGATGCGGATTCGGGGACGCTCAACGGAACAGCTGTTGGGCGCTTTCGATCAGGAGCGCTAAATGGTCGGGGGCGAACCTGCCTCCCAGGAGGAGTCCCGTGAGCGCTCCGAACCGGCTCGAGGGTTTTTCGAAGCGAGGGCCTCAGAAGGTTATCCCGAAGCGCCGCGTCGACCATCTCCCCAAGAGGGTACGCCCGCGAAGGGGTTTCCGGGCCCGGATTCCAGGGTTCTGGTTGGCAGGACGAATCCGGACCGGATCTTGGGGTAGCCCGATCCTGACTGCCAAGAGGCTCTTACCCTGGTCGTTCAAGAGCCTTCCGACCAGGATCCAAGAACCATCGCTGAGCATCAATCCATCCTTGAAACAATAGCCTCTCGCCAGCGACGGGAGGCTACCCGAAGGGACACGTGAAGTGTCCGGTTTAGAAGAGCCGAATTGAGGAAACGCTAACAGGGGAAGGTGATTGATATCGCTGCCCTTCATATATAACCGAAAAGCGGGGTAGGTGGTAATTATCAGTTTGTCCACAAGCCTTTCCCTAATCTCTCCGTCCGGCCAGCGGGTACCTTTGAAGCTCCCTCCCAAAAATATCATCGAACCATTCCGCCCCGATCGCAGGCCAAAGGTTCTAAGGGAATCGGAATCTATATCGGAAGGTGTGGGAAAGCCCGGATCGCCGCCGATAACCATAAGTTCAAAATGGCAATCGCTGCTGTAGCAATGGTCATAACCAGCCCAAAATCCGCCTTCCGGGTTTGCGGCGAAGACGGAAGCGTAGTCACCTCCTTGGGAAATTGTCTGGGTATCGGTCACATTCCCCAAGCTATCCGAATAATTTATCCTGAGGGATCCGCCGCCTAAAGTGGTGAGCACAGCCAAATGCTTGTCCGAGGTCGAAGCCGCGCCCAGAAAGGTCTCCCCGGGCGAGTCCCTTCTTTCCAAGACATACCCGTTTGAATCCACCCGCAAAAGACCGTAGCCATGCTCCAGGGAATCGCCCGAAATGTTTTGCGGATCGGGTTCTAAGATGGTCATGCTTCCGCCATTCGCGGCGGGTTCAAGGAAGGTGCTTCCATGGGCGAGGCCGAGGGAATCGCCATCGGCGTTCAGTCTCAGTAGCTTGTTGAGCCGATCCCCGGGGCCTTTTGAAACCACTAGGAACCCTCCATTCGTCTCGAAGACATCAGCGCCGTTCAAATTCAGGAAGGCTTTCTCCCATACCACGATTCCATCCCTGCCGAGACGGGCCACCAGATGGTCGCCGACCACAATGAAGCCGCCGTCCCGGGTAGGCCGGATTCTATTGACCTCGCCGGGCTGGTCGGTAGTTACGGTCCAGATTATCTCAGCGGATTGCCCAAAACATGGCAAGCCGATAAGAATGGAAATCGCATAAGCGCGGATGCAAAGCCTCATGGGAAGCCTCCTGGGTCGTGAAGAATATAGCTTTCCATCCAAGCGACGCTTGAAAACAGAATGCCATCCCAAGACCGGTCGGGAAGCGAAACCCCTAAATCCATGCCCAGTGCAGGTTTTCCGATCCTATGAATTAAACCACTTTTCTTGGTAGATTTCCCACGCTGCCAGCAGTTGTTGCCGGTTCCGGACCCGAACCTTTACCTTTCCCGGACAACCCCGTAATCTCCCGATTTCTCACTAGAATCGAGGCTATCCGCGTTCTCCCCATCCTCCCATGGATTCCAGGAAGATCCGTTCCTTCATAATATTACGAAGGCGGTAAGGCACCTACCGCGCCAGGCGTGGAAATCGCCTCGCGATCCGCCCACCTTCACAAATATCGACTAATCCGCAAGGGCATAGGCATTGATTCTTCTTGCCTTGGAAAATCCATGCGCCCATAATGATTTTGGGGAAAATAACATTCTTATCTGGAGTCTTTGGGAATGTTATAATTTTCGAGGAACGGAATCCGGCCGTTGCCTAAGGGGT
>JBDSWM010000057.1:0-3498 GCA_039926685.1 Fibrobacteria bacterium
GGTAGAGGAAAACCCGGGAAGCCGCGCAAGGTAAACTCCAGCGTCTGCCGGATCATTTGGATTCCGCTTTGGATAAGACCGCCGGCTCCGGTTCCGGCTGCACATTGGCGCGCTCTTCCAGATACCCGATGATCAAGGGCATGATGATCATGGGCGCCAGCAGGCTCATGCTCAGGCCTAACAAGGCCGTTTGCCCCATGGAAGCCAGGCCGAGATGCTCGGAAAAGGCCAGGCCTACGAATCCGGCCATGCCCACCAAGGTGGCCACCCCCGTGGTTTCCCCCGTGCTCCGCATCACGTACCCGAGAGAACCGCGCCCCTCTTCGATATAGCGATGGTACAGATGCACCCCGTTGTTGATGCCGAACGCGAGCATGGCGGGGAAAGCGACCAGATTGTACCAGCTCAGTTTGATCCCGAACGCTTTCATCAGGCCCAGGGTCCACAGCAGGCTGAACAAAAGTGGAAGGATCAGGACCACGGTGCCGCGCAACGACTTCACGTCCATCAATACCAGCAAGGCGATGGTGAAGAATGCCAGCACGAAGGCGCGCCGCGTATCCGGGATAATCATGCCCAGCAAATCGGCTTGCACCACCGGCGTTCCGGAGGCGTGATAGATGCGCCCGGACGCCGTGCGGATATTGCGCACGTCCTCGGCGAAGGCGATATTGTTCCAGCCCTCGCGCAGATTCACGGACGGGAAAATGAAGGTGAATTGGCCAGAGAGGGAATCCTTCCCCAGGAATTTCTTCTTGTAATTGGCGGGCAGATCCGCGGGCGTCAATTTCCGCTCCTCCCAAGCGTCCCGCAGCTTTTCCAGGTTGTCGGCCAGGGGCTCTGGCGCGCTGGCGACCAACGCGGGCGTCACTGTCTTCTTGAGTTTAGCGATGATGGCCAGCTTCTCGTCCTGGTCGGCGGGGAGCAAATCCGTCATCGTGGTGACGGACTGGATGGTGGGCGTGAGCGTATCCTGCCGCATCTGGAGGCGCACGGCGTCGGCCACGGCTTGGGCTTCCAGGTAATTCCGGGTCAACACCACGGCAGGCGGCACGATGGCCTCGCCGGCCGCTTGCACCAGGCTGTCGGCCAGGAAGTTGCCGTTGGGGAAGGTAAGCTTGTCGAAATTGAATTGGAATTTCAGCTGTATCCCGCGATGCACGGCGAACAGGGTGAACAGGATCAAGCCGGCCGCATGCCAGCGCCAGCGCTTATAGGGACGGCTGCGGAAAAGGTTGAAATTGAAGATGCGGCTGCCCATCGGCGGCAGGACTCCGTATGATTCTACGATGATGAGGATGCAGGGGAAAACGCCCAGCACGGCGGCCAAGGTGCACAGCATGCCGATGCCGGCCATCAGCCCGAATTGGGCGAAGCCCTGGAAATCCGTGACCATGAGGGTGAGGAAGGCCGCCGCGCTGACCAGCACGCCGGTGGTGATGGCCGGCCCGGTTTCCAGGATGATGGTTTCGAAAGCCACGGCGGCGCTGAAATTCTTACGCCGTTCTTCGCGCCAACGCGCCAGCAATTGGATGGCCGATTCCAGGCCGATGCCGACCAGAAGCAGGCTCAGCGGCCCCGTCACCAGGCTCAGGTAGCCGACCAGCTTGGAGGTTATCGCCAGGGTCCAGATTCCGGCCATCGCCAAAGGGATTATTGCAAGCACCGCGCCCACGGGAATGCGGATGAAGTAGAGCAATAGCAGGAAGGCGGTGAGGTACAGGGAGCTCTTCGCGGAATCGATGATCTCGGAATAGAGGCGGCCCTCGTTCTGGATGTTCCGCATCATATCCCCGGTGAAAAGCATTTCCGGCCGGTTGGGGGAGGTTTCCCGGAATTGCGTCTCCACCGTTTTCACGTCATGCAGGAAAGCGCGGCAGCGCGCTATGTCCCCGATGTCGAAGTTCGGATAGATGCGCAGCACCAGGGTTTTCCCGTCCGGGGTGCCCAGGTATTCCTGCAAGCGGGCGAAATACTTCTTCTGTAAATCCTCCAGGCTGGTGGCCTCCAGCGAGCTTTCCTTTTCATCATCGTCCAGCAGATCCAGTATCAACGGATTGCGCTTTTTCTTGCTCAGCCAAAAGCCGGTTTCCACGCGCTTGTCCACCTCTTGCAGGTCCTTTAGCGAGATATAAAGCAGCTTATGCGATTTGTAGAATCCTGACTCCGTGCGGTATTCCAGAAAGTTGACGTCCGGATGATTGCGGAGATGATCGGCCAGGAAATCGATGGCCGCCGTATTGGCGGCGGAATCCTCGGAATGGACCACTATGGCCAGATGGCCCAAGCCTCCGAACTTGTCCCCGATTTTTTCCCACGCCTTGACGCTGGGGGAATCCCGAGGCAGAAGATCCGAGAAGCTCATGCGGGTTTCCAGGCGTTTCAGCGGGAAAAGGGCGGCCAAAGTGAGAAGCAACGCCACGGCCAGCACGGTGCGCGGCCGCGAATGCATGTTGTGGAGCAGTTTACAGAGATAGGTGAACATGTTTGCGTTATGCGGCCGCAGGCGCCGGCACCCCTAATTTAGCATTTATCGGAAGGGCCATCCCCGCACCAGGAATACTTCCCTGGCCACACGCGTGCTTATGCCGCCCGGCGTCCATACGCTGCCCGGGCGGTGAATTGATAAATTGATGGGACATGGAAGGCCAGCGTAAGAGCATCCACCTTTTCGATCTGGACGATACCTTGATCCGGACGGAGGCGCGGGTATTGGTCCGCGGAGGCGGCGGGGTTCTGCTGCGCGCTTTGGCGCCGAGCGAATTCACGGTATACCAGGCCGCTCCGGGCGAGGTTTTCGACTTCCGGGAATTCTCCGACCTGGGCATATTGTCGCGCGGGATCATGGTGAAGTACACCAAATCCATCATCGATACCATTCTGAAATACGGGACGCATAGCGAGTTCGGTATCCTAACCGCCCGATCCGACAAGAAATTGCATGCGCCATTCCTGATTCGCCTGTTCAAATCCATTTTCGGGGTGCGGCTTTCCAACGAGCTCATCTTCGCCGTCTCGGATAGCCGCTTTTCCGGATACAAGGATCGCGGCGGCCTGGGGGGAACCGCGCCTTTCGCATCCCTTTCGGTGCCGCAGCGCAAAGCGCTGGTCATCGCCCAGGATCTGGTGGGGCGGGGATTCAATGATATCTCTTTCTACGACGACAGCCGCGAGAACCTGGAGAGTTTCAAGGTTCTGCGCCAGGCCTTTCCGCATGTCACTTACAAGCCGCATTTCATCGATCCCACCTGGACGGCCAGGCTGGGCGAATTCCTGGATTCGGGCGCGCCCAGTAAGGCCCTGATCAAAGGGGCCAGTTCCGTCCGCATCATCCTGGAGCATCACGCCTCCCCTGGCACGGACCCGCAATCGGCCATGCGTCAATTGGCGGAGGGAAAGGCCATCCGTCTCGACACGGTCCCGGTATGGATGGTGCACGCGGAAGGCAAGTTCCACTTGAGTCGATCGGAATCCGGTATCGCCGCGGACGACGGTTCC
>JBDSWM010000058.1:0-5625 GCA_039926685.1 Fibrobacteria bacterium
TCCGGAGCCTGTTGCCCGCGCCTTGGGCCGCTATCGCCAACGGCGCCTTGGCGGTGGCCTTGATCGCTGGGTTGGTGACGGTGGTGGCCATCATGCTGATCTGGCTGGAGCGCAAGGTTTGCGCTCATTTCCAGGCGCGCCTGGGGCCGACGCGGGTGGGTCCTTTTGGATTGTTGCAACCCATCGCCGATGCCATAAAGCTGTTGATGAAGGAGAACCTTCGGCCACGCGGCGTGGACAAGCTCGCTTACATGCTGGCGCCCCTGCTGCCCATCACAGGTTCCTTCCTGGTGCTGGCGGTCATGCCTTTCGATCATGACCTGCAGGTGGTGGATCTTTCCGCCGGGGTGGTATACGTGGTGGCCGTCTCCGGGCTCGGCATCCTGGGAATCCTGATCGGGGGCTGGGGATCCAACAACAAGTACTCGTTGCTGGGTTCCATGCGATCCGGAGCCCAGCTTTTCTCCTATGAATTGTCCATGGTGCTTTGCATGCTGCTCATAGTCATGGCCAGCGGCACAGCGTCCTTGCGCGAAATCGTGCTCACCCAGCAAGGTACGGTGCTGGACTGGTGGATTTTCAAGCTGCCCGTGGCGGGTTTGCTGGCATTCGCGCTGTTCATGATATCCTCCACGGCGGAACTGAACCGCGGCCCTTTGGATTTGTCGGAAGCGGAGTCCGAGCTGACTGGCGGCTTCCATACCGAATATGCGGGCATCTCCTTTTCCATGTTCTTCCTGGCGGAATTCGTGAACATGTTCGCGTCCGCCGGATTGGGGGCCACCTTGTTCCTGGGCGGCTTCCTGGCGCCGCGTTTCGGGATTCCGCCTTTGGATTGGACCCTGGCACTGCTGCCGGGCGTGGTCTGGTTCTTCCTCAAGGTGCTGGCCCTGATTTTCCTCTACATGTGGTTCCGCTGGACCTTTCCGCGCCTGCGCATCGATCATCTGCTCTCGCTGGAATGGAAATTCCTGTTGCCGGCGTCCATGGCCAACCTGCTTTTGGCGGCAACCTTGATCACCTTCCATTGGATGCTTCCCTGATGGACGAGAACGAAGCCGCACCCACGCCCTCGCACTTACCGGCGCCGACTCCCGCGCCGGTTGCGGCTGCCGCGCCCTCACCAGCCGTCATAGCCCGCGTTCCCGCCGCCGCCGGGCCCGGAATTCCCGTGACGCCCGCTGACGGCAAGCCCAGCCTGCGCCGCTTCCTGGGCGATACCGCCAATATGTTCAAGGGCATGGGCGTGACCTTCCGGTATATCCGCAAGCCCAGCCGCATCGTCACGCGGCAATACCCCGAGAACCGGGAAACCTTGACTTTCCCCGAGCGCTTCCGGGGCCAGGTGATCATGCCGCATGACGCGAACGGCGATCATACCTGCACCGCTTGCACCTTGTGCGAGAAGGCATGCCCCAACGGCAGCATTTCCATCCTCACCACCAAGAACATCGCCAGCAAGCGCGTGCTGGGGGCTTTCGTGTACCGCTTGTCCTCCTGCACGCTCTGCAATCTCTGCATCGAGGCATGCCCATTCGACGCCATCCACATGGGGCCGGGATTCGAGATGGCGGCTTTCACGCGAGAGCCGCTGGATCTGATCCTGAACAAAAAAGAAGGCCGCTGAGCATGCGCGATTCCTTCTTCTACGCTTTATGCGCGGTGCTGCTGGGATTCGCGGGACTCACCGTGCTGGCCCGCAACCTGTTCCGCGCCGCCTTGGCCTTGCTGGGCGTACTGTTGTGCACGGCGGTCCTGTTCCTGCTGTTGCAAGCGGAACTGGTGGCCTTGGCCCAGGTGATGGTGTATATCGGCGGTGTCATGATTTTTGTGCTGTACGCGGTGTTGCTGACATCCGAATTGGGCGGCAAGATGCCGTCGCCCACTCCTTTGAAAGCGGCCGTGGGCGTGGCCGTGGCGGCCGTAATGCTTGCCTTCATGGCCGACTTGGCGTTGCGGGTCGGGCACGGCGAGCCTATAGGGGGAACGCGGGAAGCGGAGGCCATGGACGGGGATCCGGCCGCTTTGGCGATGGATAAATTGCTGGAATCGATCCGGCGTCCGGTCGTGAAGCCGGTAGGGGACGGCACGAATATCGCGTCGCTGAAATCCCTGGGTGCGCGTTTGCTGGATCCGCAAGGATTCCTGGTGCCGTTCGAGTTGATCTCGGTTTTGCTGCTGGCGGCCATGGTGGGCGCCATAGCCGTGGCCCGTCATGGCGGCGCGGTTTCCCAAACGGCCGGCGGCGGCGGCGCCGCGAGGGGGAAGGGCCAGGGGGGAAGCGCATGAGCCTGACCGGTTGCCTTTTGCTTTCCGCCGCCTTGTTCGCCATCGGAGCCTATGGCCTGATGACGCGCCGCAACATGATCGCCGCGCTGATGTCCATGGAGCTGATGGTGAACGCGGCCTTGATCAATTTCATCGCCTTCGCCCGTTTCGGCGGCGCGCAAGGGCGTTCTGGCGACGCCGAAGCGGGCAGCCTGTTCGTACTGTTCAGCATAGCGGTGACGGCGGCGGAAATGGCCCTGGCCCTGGCCATCGTCATCGCCGTGCATAGGCAGCGCAAGCATTTGGACATCCGGGACCTGGACGGGCTGCATGGCTGAGCTTCCGCGTATCGGTGGGGGAGGGATGCTTTGGTCGGCTTACGGCGTCCTGCTTTTGCCCTTGTTTTCCTTTCTCATAAACGGATTGTGGTTGGGAAGGATCGGAAGATCCAAAACGCCCGGAATGCCGGAGAGGCCGGACGGTATGGGTGCGCGGGCTTCCGCCTGGGTCGCGACCGCGTTGTTGGGCGCGACTTTCTTGTTGGCGCTGTGTATCGCCATCGGATTCTGGACCCGGGTGACATTCAATTCGGATTGGAACAACCCCCATATCGCCTTGATTTTTTCACATACCTGGATGCGCTTTTCGGCGGATCCGGCTTCCGGCCTGTCCGCCGATTTCGGATTCTACCTGGATGCGATATCGGTAATGATGATCTTGGTCATCAGCTTCATTTCCTTTCTGGTCCATCTCTATTCCATCGGCTATATGCAGGGCGATCCGGGCGCGGGGCGCTTCTTCCCTCTGCTGGCCTTCTTCACCTTCTCCATGCTGGGCATGGTGGTTTCCGGCAACCTGCTGGCGACCTTCTTTTTCTGGGAATTGGTGGGGGCCGCCTCCTACCTGTTGATAGGGTTCTGGTACACCAAGCCCGCGGCGGTGGCGGCCAGTAAAAAGGCCTTCATCCTGACGCGCTTCGCGGACGCGTTTTTCCTGATGGGACTTTTGGTGGTGGGCATCCATGCGGGCAGCTTCGACTTCATCCGCTTGAACGCGCCTGCGGCCGCTGCGGCCTTGAACCACAGCGTAGGCCCGGGTTTGCTCGCGGTCAACCTGCTGACCCTGGGTACGGTGGGGATTTACCTGGGCGCATGGGGCAAGTCCGCGATGTTCCCGTTCCATGTGTGGCTGCCGGACGCGATGGAAGGCCCCACTCCCGTATCCTCGCTAATCCATTCCGCCACCATGGTGGTGGCGGGCGTTTTCCTCACCGCGCGCTTGCTGCCTTTGTTTTCCGCCGCGCCGCATACCCTGCGCATCGTGGAGTCCACGGGCGCTTTCACGGCCGTGTTGGCTGCCGCCATCGCCTGCACGCAAACGGATCTTAAGCGCATCCTGGCCTATTCGACTTTATCGCAACTGGGCCTGATGATGTTGGCTTTGGGATCCGGTGTTCCCGGTTTCGCGGCCTCCATGTTCCACATTTTCACGCATGCCTTTTTCAAATGCCTTTTGTTCCTTTCCGCCGGCGTGGTGATCCATGCCGTCCATAGCAACGATGTCCGCGCTATCGCCAGTGCGGCCCCGGACGGTTTGCGCAAGGCCTTGCCGCGCACCTATTGGGCTACCTTGGCGGCCGTTTTGGCCATCGCGGGAATCTGGCCTCTGGCCGGTTTCTTCTCCAAGGAGGAGATCCTCCAATCGGCTTGGGAGGCCGGGCATTACGGAGCTTTCCTCGCGGGTTTGTGCGCTAACGCGCTTACGGCCTTTTACATGTCGCGGTATTTTTTCCTGGTGTTCCATGGGACTTCCCATGGCCGCGGCGGCGCGCACGCGGGCTTATCTGAAGGCGGTTCCGAGGTTGATGGGTCGCATGGGATGCGGGTGACGCAGGGTGCGCATGGAGAGGGCCTGCAGGGCCCGCGCGAGGGCTTTCTCATGACCTTACCCATTCTGATCCTAGCCGTACCCAGCATATTCAGCGGGTGGATCGGAAAAGGCGTATTTCCGGGCCTGGCACCGGACGGGAACGGTCAGCTCGTGGGCCACGGTTCTTCAGGCGCGGATATTTCGGCCCAGGCCGGGGCCTTCGCGGCGGAGCATGCCCGGGCGGAATGGCTGCCGGCGTTGGCAACCGCGTTGGCCTTGGCAGGCATCGCCATCAGCTGGTATTGGTATGGCCTGAAGAAAAACGCCCCGGCTTTTCCGGGCCGCGCGGCGCCCGCATGGTACCGAATCCTTTCGCGCAATCTTTACCTGGATGAGCTGTATCTCTTCCTGGCCAAAAAGGTGGGCGGGAAATGGGTGGCCGGTCCCGTGGAATGGATGGAGAGGCGCATCGTTAACGGGACCTTCGATTGGGTGACGGCGGCCGTCAAGCGCCTGGCCTTCGCGCAAAGCCTGTTGCAAAGCGGTCAGGTGCAAGCCTACATAGCCGTGGCCTTGTTGGGCCTGTATCTGGTCTTCCATTTCACGGTGACGGGATTCTGATGGCCGCATCCTGCCTTTTGACCTTGACCTGGGTGCTGCCCTTACTTTCCGCCCTCGCCTTGCTGGCCTTCCCGGCGCAAAGCCGCGCAGGAATAAAGCGCTTCGGCCTGTTGGCCAATGGCGTGAATCTGGCGCTCATAGGTTGGTTGTCATGCATGTTCTTTAGCAACCCGCCCGCAGCGGTCGGGGGATCGCGAACCGCGCTGGCCTTCGCGGCTGACTATGCCTGGTTTCCCGCGTGGCATATCCGCTATCATATCGGCGTCGACGCCATTTCCATGTCCTTGATGTTCCTGGCCGCCGTGGTGGTGTTCTGCGCCACCTTCGCCAGTTGGAACATCGACCAACGCGCCAAGGAATTTTTCATCCTGTTGCAGCTTTTGGCGGCAGGAGTTTTCGGCAGCTTCATTTCCTTCGATCTCTTCGTTTTCTTCGTCTTCAACGAGTTGACCCTGATCCCGACTTACTTGTTGATAGGCATGTTCGGCAGCGGACGCAAGGAGTTCGCCGCCATGAAACTGAACCTGATGCTGATGGGAGGTTCCGCCCTGATCCTGATCGGCATTCTGGGCCTATACTTTGAATCCGGCCTGCACAGTTTCGACATTCTGGAACTTTCGCAGGCGCATTTCGATACCGGGTTCCAGCTCTGGGCGTTTCCCGCCTTGTTCCTGGGTTTCGGCATCCTGGGCAACATGTTCCCGTTCCATATCTGGTCGCCGGACGGCCATGCCTCCGCGCCCACTGCCGTGTCCATGTTCCTGGCGGGCGTGCACATGAAACTGGGTGGCTACGGCTGCCTGCGCATTGCCATGTACCTGCTTCCGGAAGGCTGTCACCGGTGGATGGGCGTCTTCATGGTCTTGG
>JBDSWM010000059.1:0-23788 GCA_039926685.1 Fibrobacteria bacterium
CGCGCATGACCTCCATCTCGAACTCTTTCCAGCCCACCATGGATTCCTCGATGAGGATTTCCGAAATGGGGCTCAGGGAAAGGCCGCTGGCCGCGATGCGCTCGAATTCCTCTTCCGTATACGCGAAGCCGCCGCCGGCGCCGCCCATGGTGAAGGCGGGGCGGATGACCAAAGGCAATCCGATCTTGTCTTTGCCTTCCCGGGCCTGCTCGATGGTATTGGCCACGTAGGAGCGGGCGGATTCTATTCCGATCTTTTCCATGGCCACCTTGAACTGCTGGCGGGACTCGGCCTTCTCGATGGCTTCGAGATTGGCGCCGATCATCTCTACGCCGTACTTTTCCAGGATGCCGCGTTTGGCCAGTTCCACGGCCGTGTTCAGGCCGGTCTGGCCGCCGAGAGTGGGCAGGAGGGCGTCCGGCCTTTCCTTGGCGATGATCTTCTCGCACATCTCCCAGGTAATGGGCTCGATATAGGTCGCATCAGCCAGGCCGGGATCTGTCATGATGGTGGCGGGATTGGAATTGATCAGGACGACCTCATACCCCTCTTCTTTGAGGGCCTTGCAGGCCTGGGTCCCGGAATAGTCGAATTCGCAAGCCTGGCCGATGACGATGGGGCCGCTTCCGATGAGCATG
This sequence comes from Fibrobacteria bacterium, assembly GCA_039926685.1. Classification (GTDB taxonomy): domain Bacteria; phylum Fibrobacterota; class Fibrobacteria; order UBA11236; family UBA11236; genus Chersky-265. Next base: position 639 of record JBDSWM010000059.1, read on the forward strand.
ATCTTCTTGAGGTCGGTTCTTTTAGGCATCGGCGGGGAAATATAGCAAAGATGGCCGGGGGGATTCGCCCGGGAGACCCGTTTGAAATGGGGTTTTGGGGCCGTATTCAAGGGCAAACGGGAGGGGGGCCGAATCCAACGCTGAGGCCGGCGCATCGGGCTCCAGGGGAAGGGGCTTTCGCCCCTCTTATAACGTTGTCTACAGCCCGGTTCACACCTGGGTAATCGCAGCATCGCCGCCCACTTCCAGCTTGAAGACCAAGGGGCCTTTCAAATCGACTTGCGAGGAAGAAAGCGTGTAGCGATGCGACCCCGCACCGACTTTGGCCTCCGCGACGGTGGTGAGCAGGTTGCCGGTAACATCGTAGGCCTTGAGCGAAACGGTTTTCTCCTCGGTCAATGAAAAGGCCACGGTCAGGTTCTTTTCGTCCGCGGCAAAGGTAAGCCGGGATTCCGGGGATTCCTTGCGGGCTTCGGGTGAAAGCGCCGTAGTGGTGGTAATGGTGAAATTGGCGGGGCTGACCATGGTATACACGCCCGGTTGCGTGCAATGGCCCCCATATAGTTGGCAAATGCGGAAGCGAACCTGGGTGGAAGCCCATGCAGACGTCGCCTTCCAGACAAAGGTGTTCTTGGCGCCATCGGTGGTTGAGCCTTGGAAAGGACCGACCAGCTCGGTGGGAAACGTCGCTCCGCCATCCTTGGAGATATATACGTCGTATTTACCGTCGTGTGCCTGGGTCGCAACCCATTCAAAGCTGATGTTGGCGCCCACGGCGAAGGTTTCACCGCCGGCCGGCTTCAACGAACCCTCCTGAATTTGGGCCAGCGCCGGGATAGACGCCGCCAACCAAACCACGATTGAATTCCGGAAAGACTTCATGGATCGTCTCCTTTTACCCGATGGGCTCTTTGAAGATAACGCGGAAAATCGATTCGCGCAACTAATGCGGAATATCAATTCCATAAAAAAGGGGTATTTATTTACTCTTCCATTAGCCTATGGATAAAACGATTGTACGGTTTGGTGCAACTTTTACGCGGTTCATGGCCGTCGCGGTGATATCCGTAACAGGGATTACCCTGGAATCGTGCAAACTTCAAAACCCCGAACTTACGGCCACCAGCAAGGTTGCCCAATCCGGGCTCGATTGCGCAAGTTGCCATGCCTACCCATTGCTGGATACCAACCATATCTACCATCTCATCACCGAGGCGGGGACGAACATCCGTACTGACGAACCCATCACCTGCCTGCATTGCCATAACCGATCCATCGCGGGTCGCGATACCACGTTTCTGGATTCGATTTTCGTCGACACGCTCGGTATCGAATTCAGCGGCTTGGTATATCCCGACATCATCGAATTCCGCCATGCGCCTTATCGTATCGGCCGCGTTGAAAATGTCGTGCGATTCAGGCCTATCGGAGCGGCCCTCAGACAGGGACGGCAGCCGGAATTGCGCGAATGGATGACCAGCCTGGCGCATATGAACGGCAAGGTGGACGTCGATTTCAATAAGACCTCCATCGATACCGCCCGATTCAAAGGAGAGGCGGCCAACTACAATCCGAACGATTTGACCTGTTCCTCCGTGGCTTGCCATCCCAACCCAGGCAAATACCGTTGGCCCGCCCCCTCCCGAGGCCTTCCCACCTTAACGGGTGATGTCCCTGTTCCGTAGAGCGTCCGGAATAGCAGGGAATTTATGGTGGCGTTTCATCGGGCGGTCACACACCCCTACTTCACTGCGCTCTTCACGTCCCTTTCCGCATACCGCCGCACCTCTTGGGTCAATTCGAAGTCCTCGATCAGATCCGTGAAGCGCAGTCCTCCATAACCGCTCTGGTCGGTACCCTCCAGGTTACCCGTCCCCCGCGACTTCAAGTCCATCTCCGCGATCTTGAATCCGTCCGTGGTCTCGGCGAAGCCGGCGATGCGGTCATAGGTTTCGATGGGCCATTCCCGATTGGGTATGGACAGGAAGCACCAGGCTTGGGCGGTTCCGCGGCCCGTGCGGCCGCGCAATTGGTGCAACTGGGCCACGCCGAACCGATCCGGGCTTTCAATCACCATGAGATTGGCCTGGGGCACGTCGACACCCACTTCGATGACGGTGGTGGCCACCAGCACGTGCAGCTCTCCCTTGCGGAAAGCGTTCAGGGCCGCTTCTTTTTTTTCCGCGGGCAATTTGCCGTGGACAATGCCGACCTTCCATTCCGGGGAGAACGCAGTCAATTCGGCCTGGATCTTCCCCACACTGGCAAGATCCTCTTCCGGGCGCTTGAGAGGGACGAATATATCCGGATCTTCGCTCGCTTTCTCCAACCTCGCCGGCCTCGCCGACTTGGGTTCCTTGGCGGATCGGTCTCCTATGGACCCATCCTTGCCCCCGATTTGCGGCACCACCCAGAATACCTGATTGCCGCCCAAAGCCTCCTTGAACAGGAAGGCGAGCATGTCCTTTCGCTTCTCCGGCGGCACCAAGCGCGTCTTCACCGGCAACCGGCCCGCGGGCTTGTCCTTCAAGACGAAATTCTCCAGATCGCCGAATACGGTCTGGGCCAAGGTGCGCGGGATGGGCGTGGCCGACATGTAGAGGATGTCCGGATGCCCGCCCTTGGCGGACAAAGCCAGGCGTTGCTGCACGCCGAAACGGTGCTGCTCATCGATGATGGCCAGTCCCAGGCGTTTGAATTTCACGTCGCCGGAGTAGAGCGCATGGGTGCCCACCACGAAGTTCAGCGCCCCTGACGCCAGATCGGAGACCAGGGTCTCCCGTTCGGGCTTCGGCGTATCGCCGGTCAGCAATCCGGCGCGGATGCCGGCCTTGGCCAGGAAGGGTGCCAGGGTCTCATGATGTTGGTTCGCCAGGATTTCCGTCGGTGCCATCAGGGCCACCTGGCCACCGGCCTCGAGCACATTGGCCGCGGCCAACATGGCCACCACAGTTTTGCCCGAACCTACGTCGCCCATCAAGAGGCCGCAGAATTGCCCCGGGCTGGATTGGAAAGCGGATATTTCCGCGACCGCTTCCGCCTGGCCGGCGGTGAGGGTGAAGGGAAGGCCCGCGCCCAATTGGTTTTGCAGTTTTTCCGAAACGGGCCAAGCCGAACCGACTTTGCGCCGCTCCAGCTTTACCGCCTCCAGACGCAGGGAGAGCGGCAATAACTCGCGCACCTTGAGTTGGCGGCGCAAGGCGGGGATCTCTTCCGCGGAGGCGGGCTTATGCAGTGAGCGCAGCAGATCCGCCTCGGGCAGCAGCGCCAAATCGCGGCGATGTGTCTCGGCGAGGGCGTCGGAAAAGGAGAATCCCTGCAACGCCTCCAGGGCGATTTTCTGCAGGAACTTATGCTCCACATGGGCTTCGGACATGTCCATGGTGAGCGGATAGCGCGGCAGCACCTCGCCCTTGATCTCCTGGCCTTCCTTGATGGCCTGGAATTCCGGATGCACCATCTGCAATTGGTCCCGGAAGGAGCCGGGTACGCCCGCGATCAACATACGCTGGCCTTCGGCGAAGCGGTTGCGCAGGAATTGCACCCCATTGAAGAACACCAGCTCGGCGGTGCCGGTGCCGTCCTCCACCGTGACCATCATGCGCATCTGTGCCATGGCGATGGAACGGACCGTGCAGGGGAAGATGGCATCCTTGCCCACCGCGAGTTCGGCGATGGGCGTGAATTTGGTTCGATCGATATAGCGACGGGGAAGGTGGTAGACGAGGTCGCGCAAGGTGTTGATTCCCGCTTCCGCCAGGATCTTCACCCGCTTGGGGCCCACTCCTGTCAACCGGGACAAATCGGACATGATGGGAAAATAAGAAAGATTCCCCGAGGTTGCGGTTTCGTTAGGGGTTAGGGTTGACGCAGGCGAACTTGCCGGAGACGGAAGGTTTCGCAGCCCCTAGCGCCTAATCCCTAGCCCCTTCTTCAGTACTTGAACTCCGTGGCCTTGATGCCGAACCTGCTCAGGGCATATCGCAATTGGCGCAGGGACACGCCCAGCATGCGCGCCGCATGCGTCTGGATGCCGCCGGCATTGTGCATGGCCTCGCGGATATCCTTTTCCCGCAAAGGGACCCGTTCATACAACTGGCGTTCCTTGGAGCGACGGCTCAAAGGCGAGAAGGTGACCACGCCGTTGGCAGCGGAGGGGACGGGCACCGGCTCGGGCGTCTCCACCATGGAATTGAGGATGGGGATGTCCTTGGCGGTAAGCGCTTCGCTGCCGGCCAGCACCACGGTACGCTCGATGGTGTTTTCCAGTTCGCGCACGTTTCCGGGCCAGGGGTAGCCTTCCAGGAATTCCATCACTTCGCGGGAAATGGAGATGCGCTTGTTGTACTTGGTCGTGAACTTCTTGAGGAAATAGGACGCCAAGGGAAGCACGTCCTCGCGGCGGCTGCGCAAGGGCGGCACGTTGATGGGAACCACCATCAGGCGGTAGTACAGATCTTCCCGGAACATCTTTTCGCGCACCAGCTGTTCAAGATTGGCGTTGGTGGCGCAGATCAAGCGCACATCCGCCGTCATGGTCTTGGAGGAGCCCACGCGTTCGAAGGTTCCGTCCTGGATCACGCTCAGCAACTTGGCTTGCGTCTCGAGGGGGATCTCCCCGATCTCATCCAGGAAAATGGTGCCGCCGTCGGCGGCTTCGAAACGGCCGATGCGCTGGTTGAGGGCTCCGGTGAAAGCCCCCTTTTCATGCCCGAAAAGCTCGCTTTCGATGAGGCCGGCTGGGAGGGCGGCGCAATTGACGATGATGAAAGGGGCCTTCTGGCGCTGGCTGGTATAATGGATGGAGCGCGCCAAAAGGGTTTTACCCGTGCCGCTTTCTCCGCGCAGTAGCACGGAAGCGTCGGTGCCGGATACGCGTTTGACCATAGCCAGGGTCTTGGCCATGGCGGAAGAGTTGCTGATGAGGTTGTCGGGATTGAAACGCTCTTCCAATTCCGCGTGCAGCTCCTTGTTCTCCTGCACCAGCTTGGAGTTCTCTTCGCGGATCATTTCCGCGATGCGAAGGGTCTGGGAAAGCAGCGAACCCACGATTTTCATCACTTTGATGTCTTCATCCACCATGGTGGTGCTGCGCGAAGTGCGATGGGCGGTGATGACGCCGATGGGACGGGAATCCAACACCACGGGGACCGCGATGAATCCGATCCGGTACAGGTTGAAATCGTCCTTGCTCTCCCGGGGAATGGGCACGCCCGGCACTTCATCGGCATCGGGCAAAGCCATGGGCAGGCAATTGCTGAAAACCCGGCCCACGAAATCCTCGCCTATCTTGTAAACCGAACTGCGGATTTCCTCCGGGCTGAAACCGACACTGGCCTTGATGACCAGGCATTTCCTATCCGACGTAGGCATCAGCAAGGTGCCGCGCTCCAAATCCAGGGTCTCGGACAAGGTTCGCAAACATTGATTCGCCACCTCCTTATAGTCCAAGGAAGAACTGAATAGTTTGCTGATTTCGGTTAGGGCGGCCATGATGCGCGCCTGGTGTACCGTGAAATCTTTCATTGCCTCAATTCCTGAAAATGTCATTATTTGACAAATAACATAGACAAATTATGGCGTTGTCAGTATTTGTTGTGAAAGTCCATGCTGATTCTCGCCTAATCTTTACAAAAGCAAATTGTACACCAAAATGTTGCCGCCATTTATTTGCCTAGCGGGTCTAATTCTACAATTCGGGTAAATGGATCGGCTTTTCGTAGTATTTTTTTGAAAAATCCAATTTGGGGACCCCATGAAATTGATTTTGGAAGCAATTGAAAAAAGCCGGACCGAAGGTCTCCCTGCATTGGTAATTCCGGTCGAGCAGGAAAAATTCCTGGGATCGCTTCCTAAGGATCACTCGGCTTTGCTCAATCGCGTGCAAAGCATAGCCAAAAGCCAATCGGCAAAAATCCTTTCCGAATCCCTGGAGTTATTCGCTTCAGAAAACCTCCTGGTTTGCGTGTTCCAAATCCCCCAGAAAAAAGGCCTCAATCGCGAAGACCGCATCCGTTTGGCCGCCTCCCGCATCGGGGAATGGCAGAAAAGCCGAACTTTGGCCCGCATAGCCGTGACCGCCGACCTCTTGACTCCAGAGGAATTTCGCGCTTTATGCGAAGGTTTCCTTATCTCGGATTATGATTTCCGCAAATACAAATCGGAAAAGAAACCGGAACAGAAGGGAAACAACGAAATCCTGATCCTGACATCCGGCGCCAACCTGAAAGTCAACGCATTGGCTTTGGAAGAGGCTTCCGTCATTTGCCGGCAAATCAATCATTGCCGGGATTTGGTTAACGAACCCGGCTCTTCCCTCGACCCCCAGGGCTTCGCGGAATATGCAGGCAAAGCGGCCAAGGAATTCCGGCTCAGCATCAAGATCCGGGATGAGCGGAAATTGCGGGATGAAGGCTTCCATGGTTTATGGACCGTAGGTAAGGGGTCGGACCTGCCTCCGCGCATGGTAACATTAGGCTACGACGGCGGTAAGGCGGCGAAGGCCGGGGGGAAAACCTCCGGCGCCGGAAAAAACGGGAAAAATGCGAGCGCGCATCTCGTCCTGGTCGGCAAAGGCATCACTTTCGATACCGGTGGCATCAGCATTAAGCCGAGCCAAAGCATGTGGGAAATGAAATCCGACATGGCCGGCGCGGCCACCGTGCTCTCGGCGCTTTGCGCCATCGCCGCGCTCAAGCTTCCGATAAAGGTCAGCGCCGTATTATGCCTGGCGGAAAACCGTCCCGGCAATGCGGCCGTTCTGCCGGGGGATATCTTCACCGCCAAGAACGGCAAGACCGTGATGGTGGACAATACCGATGCGGAGGGCCGCTTGGTTCTGACGGACGGTTTGGCCGAGGCCGGTTTCCTGGGCGCCACCCATATCATCGATCTAGCCACTTTGACCGGCGCCATCGTGCGGGCCATCGGGCCTTCCATGGCGGGACTGTTCTGCAACGATACCGCCTTTTCGAAAACCATGTTCACCGCGGCGGAGAGCGCCGGCGAAAAATTCGTAGCCATGCCCCTGGAAGAAGAATACCGCGAATACCTGGACGATCCCGTGGCGGACATGAAGAACGTGGGAAAATCGGAGGCGGGCGCCATCACGGCCGCCCTTTTCCTGCAGGAATTCGTGCCGGCGAAAACCGCCTGGTCGCATTGGGATATTGCCGGTACCGCGTTTACCACGGCCCCTTGGAAATATTACAAGCCGGGCGCCACCGGATGGGGAGTGAAGACCCTGGTGGAAGTGGCGAAGGGCCTGGCCGGTTAAAACCGCATCCCGGGCCCGCGCCCTTTCTATATTACCCTGACAAATGGAAAAAGTCGGAGTCGTTGATTTAGGCGGACAATACACCCACTTGATCGCCCGCCGGGTGCGGCAATTGGGCGTTTATTCGGAAGTGCTTCCGGCCCATAGCGAAGCGAAGGATTTGTTCGGTTTCGCCGGATTGATTTTCTCAGGCGGCCCTTCCTCGGTATATGATCCGGACGCGCCCACGGTAAGCGACGCCGTGCTGGATTCCGGATTGCCCATTTTGGGTCTGTGCTATGGGCATCAATTGATCAGCCACAAACTGGCCGGAGAAGTGAAGCGCGGCGAGGTACCCGAATTCGGGCCGGCTGACTTCCTTCCCGACGTGAGCCATCCCCTGTTTTCGGGCTTATCGCCGTCCTCCGTCGTATGGATGAGCCATGGCGACGAAGTGAAAAGGCTGCCCCAGGGATTCCGGCGCATCGGTTCCACGGCAGATTGCGAAGTGGCGGCCGTGGCCGACGATGCGCGTAAAATCTACGGCCTGCAGTTCCATCCGGAAGTCACGCACTCGGTGGAAGGCATGGCCATTTTCAAGAACTTCCTGTCCCTATGCGGATGCAAGTTCACCTGGAAAGTGGCCGACTATGTGGGAGCCCTGGAAGCCAAGCTGCGCGAGCAATGCGCCGGGCGCAAGGTTTTCCTGCTGGTGAGCGGCGGGGTGGATTCCACCGTGGCCTTCGCCTTGTTGAACCGCGCCTTGGGACCTGGAAACGTATTGGGCCTGCACATCGACAATGGACTCATGCGCAAGAATGAAAGCGCGGACGTGCTGGAGTTCATGAACCGCGAAGGTTTCCGGAATCTCAAGGTCCGCGACGCCACCCCCGATTTCCTGAAAGCCTTGCAGGGCGTTTACGCGCCTGAGCAGAAGCGCAAAGCCATCGGGGACACCTTTTTGAGGGTGAAAGACGACGCGCTGAACGCGCTGCACCTGGATCCCGCGGAATGGCTACTGGCCCAGGGCACCATCTATCCGGACACCATCGAAAGCGGGGGCAGCAAGAACGCCGCCGTCATCAAGACCCATCACAATCGCGTGGGCGCCATCATGGAACTGCTGGAAAAAGGCCTGGTGGTGGAGCCGTTGGCGGATCTTTACAAGGATGAAGTGCGCGAACTCGGCCTTTTGCTGGGCATCCCCGGGAAATTGATCTGGCGCCATCCCTTCCCGGGCCCCGGGCTGGGCGTGCGACTGCTGTGCAACGATAGTCCCGGCCGCACCGTGGACCCGGGGGTAACCGACAAGATACGAGGGCAACTGGCTGCGGAAGGATTGGACGGCGAAGTGCTTCCCGTCGAAAGCGTGGGCGTGCAGGGGGACGGGCGCACCTATGCCCATCCTTGCCTGTTGAAGGGCCTGCGCGACTGGGAACGCGCCGACAAGATCAGCGTGGCCTTGACGAACAGGGTGCGTGCCGTGAACCGGGTTGTGCTGGAAATCGGCGCGGTTCCCGGAGGCTCCTACCTTTCCGTGGCCGCCCAATGCGACAAGCCGCGCCTGGATCTGCTGCGGGAAGCGGATGATTTGTGCACCCGGTTCCTGTTCGCCCAGGACCTGTACGCTTCCATCTGGCAAATGCCCGTGGTGCTGGTTCCCATGGAAAAGGCCGGCAAACCCGTATTCGTGCTGCGGCCGGTGGTTTCCTCGGAAGCGATGACGGCGCGCTTCGCTACCCTGCCTTTTCCCCTGTTGGACGCCCTCTGGGGGGAACTCAAGGCGGGGGGAGCGGGAGCTTTGCTGTACGACATCACGCATAAACCTCCGGGAACGATTGAGTGGGAGTAAGCATGGGGATAGAAGTCAAATTTCAAAGTGAAAAGTGCAAAGTTCAAATTTTAAGACGGAAAGAGGCGGCGTGAGGATCAACAGCGCCGATGGACATTCCCGCATTTCATCTTCATCCTCATTTTGCACTTTGAACTTTGAACTTTGCCCTTTGAACTCTCTCTTCCAGAACCATCATGTCCAAGCCTAAATCCACCGCTGTCTCCAAAGAAAAAGCCATCCTCGTCGGCGTGGCGACTCGAGCCGTGTCCGTCAAGATGGCCAGGGAACATATGGCCGAGCTGGGCCGCTTGGCCGATACGGCCGGAGCGGTAGTGGTGGAAACCACCATGCAGCGGCGCGAAACCCTGGACCCGGCCACTTTGGTGGGCGAAGGCAAGGTCAACGAGATCGCGGAAATGGTGGCCCGCCATGGCGCCGACCTGGTGATTTTCGACGAGGACCTGAGCGGCTCCCAGGTGAAAAAGCTGGAGACGCGCATCAGCTGCAAGATCCTGGATCGCAGCGGCATCATCCTGGACATTTTCGCCAAGCATGCGCGCACGGCGGAAGCGAAAGTGCAAGTGGAAGTGGCCCAGCTGGAATACCTGCTGCCGCGCCTGACCAATGCCTGGAGCCATTTGTCGCGGCAAGCGGGCGGCGTGGGCATCGGCATGAAAGGCCCGGGCGAAACCCAGCTGGAAACCGATAAGCGCCTGGTGCGCAAACGCATTTCCGAGCTGACTCGCAAGCTGGAAAAGATGGAAGAGATCCGCGAGGCCCAGCATAATCGGCGCGTGCCCACCTTCCATACCGCCTTGGTCGGTTATACCAACGCGGGCAAGTCCACCCTGATGAACGCGCTTACGCGCGCGGGCGTGGAAGCGGCGGACAAATTGTTCGCGACCCTGGATCCCACCACGCGCAAGGTATACCTGGGGCCCAAGAAAACCGCGGTGATTTCCGATACCGTGGGATTCATCCGCAAGCTGCCGGTGGGCCTGGTCTCCTCTTTCAAGAGCACGCTTTCCGTGGTGGCCCAGGCCACCTTGATAGTCCATCTGGTCGACTCCAGCGCGGACGATTTCGAGGATCAGATGGAAATCACGGCGCGCATCCTGGCTGAGCTGTGCCCCGCTGACGTGCCGCGCATGACCGTGTTCAACAAGATCGATTTGCTCGCGGCCGATCGCCTGGAATTCCTGCGGGCCCACCATCCCCAGGCGGTATTCATCTCCGCGGAAGGCAAACTTGGGCTGGATCCCCTGAAAGAGCGCATCCGCGAGTTCTACGACCAGGGGCAATTCGCGAATTCGGCGGACGATGCCTCTCCCATCCGCAATATCGGATGGGGAGAAGGACCGGCCGGATGAGGCCGCGGTCCGCGCCGGTCGGGACCAAGATGGGAAGGTCGACTTGGATCTGAACGCCGTTCTCAGCCCCGCTTACTTGTCGAGCCTCAAGGGCCTCGCCTTGAAAGCTAGAATGGTCCTGGAAGGGACAATGGCCGGCCGGCACCTCTCCCCTTTCCACGGCTTCTCATCCGAATTCTCCCAGTACAAAGGCTATGTTCCCGGCGACGATATCAAGTTCCTGGACTGGAAGGTGTACGGCCGCAACGATCAACTGGTGACGCGGCAATACCGCGATGAAACCAATGCCAGCGTGTACCTGGTGCTGGACAGCTCGCAATCGATGGCTTTTTCCGGCGGCGCGGCGGTGTCCAAGCTGGAGTATGCCAAAGTGCTGGCCGCATCCCTGGCCATGATGGCTTTCGGCCAGCGGGACACGATTTCGGTGGCGCATGGCGCCGGCGAACCGGCCACCTTTCTGCCCCCCCGGAATAGCGCCTCGCATTTACGCCAGGTCATGGAGATGCTGGAATCGCTGGCCCCGGGCGGCGTCACGGATCTGGAATTGCTGTTCGGACGGATGGCCGCGCGCCTCAAATCCGGCAGCATGACCTTCCTTTTCACCGACCTTTGGCAGGACCCCAAAGCCGTGATGACCGGCCTCCGCGAAATACGCTTCAAGAACCAATCGGCCACCTTGGTGCAGATCCTGGCGCCGGAGGAAACCGCATTCCTGGAGGGGACCCATTTGGAGTTGGAGGACATGGAAACAAAGGCCACGGTGAAGATTTCCGCCCGCCATCTCAAACCGCAATACCTGGAAACCCTGGCGGCGCATACCGAGGCCTTGCAAGCGGAGTGTTTCGATCTTAACGTGAAATTCGCGCGAGTGGAAACCAGCGAGCCGTATTTCCAGGCCATGCGACGGCTCCTGCAGCGGCAGCGGCCCTGAACCGTGTTCGCCCTCCTCAACCCCATCAGCCTCTGGTTCGCCGCCGCTTTGGCCGTGCCCTTGATGATCCATTTCCTGGGGCGCCAGCGCCTGCAGCGCAAACCGTTCCCGAGCCTGTTGCTGGTGAGCGAACGGTTTTCCAAATCCATGCACCGGCATCGGTTGAAAAACCTGCTGTTACTCATTCTGCGCACCTTGCTCATCCTCTGCGTGCTCCTGGCGCTGGCCAATCCCGCCCTGGAATCCCGGCAGGGAGCGGTCAAGCCCGACCTCTCCCTGGCCCTTATCCATAACGGCATTTACGGACGCTTGCGCATGGAGGAGGGGAATGCGCTGGAAACGCAATGGTCGCGCCTGCGCGCACTGGACTCGGGGCAGGGCGGCGTTACCCAGACCCTGCCCGTGATCGGGGATGGTCCCGGGGCGCGGGAGGTTTCGGAGCGCTTCGGCGACTACGGGGAGGCAATAGGCCGCATATTGGGTCAGATCGGCATGCATCCGGGCATCATCCAGATCCAGCTTCCCGTTTTCGCCTGGACGGACCTGACCGGGACCCGAGCCGCCTTGTTGCGAGTCTTGCAGGAGAAGCCGGGATTGCAATTGGTGCTGACGGACTTCAGCGCCGCGGCGGACAAGCTGAACGCGTTCGCGGGATTGCGTGCCACGGCCGCGCCTGACGCTCCCGCCCTCACCGTGCAGGCCAGGCTCGCGGGCCGGGCTTCAGGAAGCGATGCGGGCCGGATCCAGGTCACCCTCAACGGCCGCCTCTTCCAGGAAGTCACACCGTCCGGTGGTATCGCTGAAGTTACCTTGCCCATGGGCGAAGGGCCGCGCCTGGCCGGCCGTTTCTCCCTGCCCAAAGGGGGATTCGCCGCGCCGGATTTGCATTTCTGCTTTCCGGAAACCGGGAGCCTGTTATTGGGGCATTCCGGGAGCGATCTGGCCTCGCTACCCAGCCTGGGCAGGGAAAGCTACTACCGGCGCATCGCGCATGTCGCGTCCGTCAAGGACATGCCCTGGACGGGATCGCAGGTCGGCCCGGGCGTGAAGAGAAGCGGAGCCGGGGGCGGAAAACCGGCCGCTTTGAGGCTGGCTTATATCGCCGCCGAACGCGGGGCTCCCCCCGAGGCCTATGCGCGCGCGGTGGAGTTCGTGAAAAGGGGCGGACGCCTCATCATCGGGGTGGGTAGAGATAGCGATGTACCGCTTTTGAACCGGTTCCTGTTGCAGCCCCTGCGCCTGGGACGATTGGGGAACCTGGTGGAATCGCCCGTCGATCAAATCGTGGGCGTCGATCGCCAAGCCTTGGCCGGCATAGGCCGCTTGCCCGCGAACCGGGGCGCGCCGGGTACGGTGCGCAAGCGCTTCGCCTATGCTCCCGATTCCGGGACCGCCATCCTGCTATACCAGGGGACGCCGGCCGAAGCGGTGCTGGCGGCACGCGATTTCCAACGCGGCAAGGCGCTGCTATGGACCACGGACATCGATGATCTGGATTGGACCGATCTGGGCGTGAGCGCCTTGACACCCCTTCTGCATCAGGCCTTCCAGGAAGCGGATGGGGCCAACGGCTCCGGGAACGGCAATCTTTCCGTAGCTTCCGATTCCGTCTACACCGCCGTTTTGGAACCGCCCGCAGGCGGCGAATATGCGGGTCAGGGCGCCAAGCCCGACGGTGCGAACGCCTTGGTCACGGTGCGCGATCCGGAAGATAGGCCGTTCACCAAGGTAACACGCGACGGCAGCCGGTTGCGCATCGGCCCCTTCGACAAATTTGGCATCCATCGCATCTTCGCGGGCAAGGACACCTTCGCCTTCGCCGTCAATCTCGCGCAAACGCAATCGGCGGGGGCGGAAACGCAAGCGGCGGCCAAGGCCGGGTTCATGGCCGCCTGCGAACCCTACCGCGGAAGGGTAACCATATTGGAGCCCGGCGATCCCGCCTATGTCCAGTCTTCGGTTCGGCGGTTATGGCCGGCATTCCTCCTGGCGGCAATATTATTACTTTTGCTGGAAGGGTTGATCTCCGCCACATTCTCCTTGCGAAGGAATCGGCCTTAGCCATGGAAATCCTAGGAACCACCCGCCTCATCGCCTTACTTGGGGATCCCGTAGCCCATTCCCTTTCACCCGTCATGCACAATGCCGCCTTCGATCATTACGGATTGGATTTCGCCTACGTGCCTTTGCGCGTCGCTGCGGCAGGACTGAAAACTGCCATGGACGCCTTGCGGGTATTCAACTTCCGAGGCGCCAACGTCACCTTGCCGCACAAGCAAGCCGTGATCCCCCTCCTGGACGAAACCACGGAAATCTCGCGCTTGATAGGCGCGGTCAATACCATCCTGAATGAAGGCGGACGCCTGATCGGAACCACTACGGATCCGGAAGGATTCCTGGAATGCTTCCGCGAACAAGGCCATAGCTTCATCGGCAAATCGGTGGCCATATTGGGAAACGGCGGGTCCGCGCGCACCATCGCCTACGCCTTGCTGATGCAGGACCGCCCTAGCCGTGTCATCTTGGTGGGCAGGGATATGGAAAAATCGCGGCGCTTGGCGGCGGAGATAGCCGATCGCCTGGGCCTGCGCGGGAATTCCGGGGCCTTGCCGGCGCCCGAAGCCGCCACCTTCGCCCAGTATACGGCCATGCGCAAGGAGTTCCAGGTGCTGGTGAACACCACGCCGGTGGGCATGCATCCCAATATCGACTCTTCCCCCCTTGCCGCGTCCGACCTGGAACCGGGGCAAATCGTCTACGACATCGTCTATGCGCCGGAACGGACGCGGTTACTGTCGGACGCCGGGGCCAAAGGGCTGGCTACCGTCGGCGGCCTGGGTATGCTGGTGCATCAAGGCCGCGCGTCTTTCGAATTCTGGACCGGCATCAAGCCGGATGCGAAGATGTTCTACGATGCCGCCCGCGAAAAACTGGCGCGCGGCATCGGCGAACCCCGCATACGGTGACACCCATGCCATTCCCACTTCCGCGCAACATCTATTTCACCGGCTTCATGGCCTCGGGCAAAAGCCGCATCGGCTCGCTTACGGCCGCGTCCCTGGGCTGGAAATTCTTCGACCTCGACAAGGTTATCGAGGAGAAGTCCGGAAAAAGCGTCGCGGCCATTTTCGCCGAGGAGGGTGAGCCCGCATTCAGGCGCATGGAAGTGGAGGCGCTGCGGGAAGTGGCCGGGCAAGGCCCCATGGTCGCGTCCCTGGGAGGCGGCACCTTGCTCAATCCCGAGGCCATCGCCTTGATCCGCGAAAACGGCGTCCTGGTGGGATTGCACGCCTCGCCGGAAGTGATCCTGGAACGCGTCAACCGCAAGAAGGAAACGCGGCCTTTGCTGGCCAACCTGGACGACGAAACCAAGATGGCCAAGATCAAGGAGATGCTGGAACTGCGCAAACCTTTGTATCAGTTGGCCGATCTGCAATTCGAATCCGACGAGAAGATACCCCATCATGTGCTGACGCGCCGCATCATCCATCGCTTGCAGGTGGACTCCCTCAAGCCGCTGACGGTGGAATTGGCCGAGCGCAGCTATCCCATCTATGTGGAAGCCAATCTCTCCGGCCACCTGGATTCCATCGCCGCTAAGGTCGCATGCGCCCAGCGCTTTCTGATCGTCACGGATCAGAATCTGAAAACCCATCAAAAGCGCATGCTTGAGCAATTGCGCGCCGGCCTGGGCGATTGCCGCATTTTCTTCTTCAAATCCGGCGAAGAGGAGAAATCCCTCAAGTCGCTCAACAAACTCTTCACCTTCATGCTCCGCCACGCCTATCCGCGCAAGACCACCTTGGTGGCGTTCGGGGGCGGCGTTACCGGTGATATGGTGGGCTTCGCCGCGGCGGTATATCTGCGCGGCATCGATTTCATCCAGGTGCCGACCACCTTGCTTTCCATGGTGGACAGCAGCGTGGGCGGAAAGACCGCCGTGAACCACCCCCTTGGCAAGAATATGATCGGCGCCTTTTACCAGCCAAAGGCCGTGGCCATCAGCCTGGAAGCCTTGGCCACCTTGCCCGAGCGGGAGTTCCTTTCCGGCTTGGCGGAAGTGGTGAAGTACGGGGTCATCCGCGACGCGCAATTCTTCGCTTACCTGGAGAATAACGCGGAGGCCATCCTGTCCATGCGGCCCGAATTCCTGCGCGAGGTGGTGCTGCGCTCTTGCGCCATCAAGGCCGAGGTGGTGGGCAATGACGAGAGGGAAACGGCGGAAGGCGGCCGCGCCATCCTCAATTACGGGCATACTTTCGGGCATGCCTTCGAGGTGCTGGGCGGCTATGGGACCATCCCGCATGGTTTGGCGGTGGCCTTGGGCATGCGCGTGGCCGCGCGTTTGGCGGTTCTTTTGGGCATGCTGGACGCGGAAACCGAAAAGCGCCATAACGATCTGCTCGACAAGCTGGGTATGCCGAAGCATTTCCCCAAGAAACTGGATGAATCCAAAGTCTGGGAGGCGATGGGCCTGGACAAGAAAGTCGATGACGGCAGCCGCGTGTACATCCTTCCCAAGCGCATCGGCGAAGTGATCCCGGTGCGCGACGTGCCCAAGGAAACCGTTTTGCAGGCCCTGGCCGCCGCCAGGGAAAACAAGGGCCCGTGAGCATTTTCCTGAGCGGAGGCACCTGCTGCCTGGGATATCATCTGCTCAGCCTGCTTTCCCACGGCAAGGGCGAATTGGTGTCCTTTTCCAGCGAGGATCCGGAGCCGTTCGCATCGCTCGGCCACGTCACCTACATCACCGGCGATTTGCTGGACTTCAAGAACCTGGTGCAGGTGCTCGCCGATCACCGCCCCAGCGAAATCTACCACATGGTTTCCCAGGGGTTCTCCCTGGGCGCTTCGCAGATCAAGCCCAACGCCATACTGCAATTCCAGATCCTGGGCACCCAGAACCTGTTTGAAGCGGTGCGGCTCACCGTGCCCAAGGCGCGCGTGCTGTTGGTGAGCTCGGCCGAAATCTACGGCGCCGGCCGCGGGGTGGTGGACGTGATCCATCGCGAAACCGATCCGCCCATCCCTTTCACCCCTTATGCCACGGCCATGGCCGCCTGCGAGCTGTTGGCCAAGCAATATATCCACGCGCATAACCTGGACATAGTCACCGTGCGCCCGTTCAGCGCGACCGGGCCCTATCAGGAGAGGAAATTCGTGCTGCCTTCCGTGGCAGCCCAAATCGCTTCCATCGAAATGTATGATGGCGAAACCGCCATCTACACCGGCAACCTGGACGTATCCCGCGACTACCTGGACGTGCGCGACCAGGCTCGGGCCATCGCCATGCTCATCAAGCGCGCGGCCACCGGTGAGGTGTACAATGTCTGCTCAGGCAAGGCCCGCACCATCCGCGATTTGGTCCAATACCTGATCGGCCTTTCCGGCGCACCCATCGAGACCCGTGTCGATCCCGCCCTGGAACGCGCTATCGACATTCCCCTGCTGGTGGGTTCGCCCGAGAAGATAATGACCCTCACGGGCTGGAAACCGATCATCTCCATCGAAGACAGCCTCAAGGACCTGTATTCGGAGATCAAGATCCGGCTCCAGGGAAAAGGGATGGCGGGGTGAGGGGAAAGTGCGAAATCCGAAGTGGAAAGTGCAAAAGGGAAAATTTAATGCGAAAATATTGGGCAAGATCGCACTTTTCACTTTGAATTCCACCAAACTGACCAAAGGATCGACCTAGGCGCATGCTCTCACATTTCCTCTTCAGGTTCTCCGGCATCAACCTGTTCGAAGATCGCCTCTTCCGCGCGGGAGCGGCTTCGCTGTTCGCCTCGCTGCTGGTCTTCCTGCTCATGCCGCGTTATATCGCCATGCTCAACCGCCTGGATGCCACCGCGGATTTCGATCAAGGCAAGCGCAAATCGCCTCCCATCATGGGGGGCATGCTGCTGGTCTCGGCGGTGCTGATCGCCTCGCTTTGCTTCGTCCGGCTGAACGCGTATTCCATTTCCACGTTGCTGATCCTGCTGGCCTACGCGTGCATCGGCGGCATCGACGACGTGATGAAAATCCGCAACAAGAAAATGGTGGCCTTGGGGAAGATTTCCAAAGCGGACTACCAGAACAAAGCGGACGGCATTTCCGCGCGCCTGCGCCTGGGGCTGTATTTCCTCTTCTCCCTGTTGGTCGCCGTGTTCGCGTATAAATTCATTCCAGGCCTTTCCAGCCATCTCACCATGCCGTTCTTCAAGCCCGAGGCCTGGTTCCCGCGCCTTCCCAATTGGGCCTTCATGCTGCTCATCTGCATGGTCACCACTTCCAGCGCCAACGGCGCCAACTTCACCGACGGGCTGGATTCGCTGGTGTCGGTCCCCATCATCACCACTTCCCTGTTCGCCGGCCTGGTGGCCTATATTTCCGGCAACGCCATCCTGGCCAGGTATTTCCTCATTCCCCATATCCCGGGCGGGGACGAACTCTTCCCCATCTGCGCCGCGACCATCGGCGCCATGCTGGCCTATCTCTGGTACAATAGTCCGCCGGCCGAGATATACATGGGCGATGCGGGGTCTATCGGGTTCGGTGGCGCCATAGGGGTGATGTTCATCCTGCTCCGCATCGAGCTCTTCCTGCCGGTGGTGGGCGTGGTGTTCCTGGCGGAAGCGCTGTCGGTCCTGCTGCAGATCACGGGCTTCAAGATCACCAAGCAATTCAGCAAGGATAAAGTCGGGCGACGCCTATTCCTGCGCGCGCCCCTGCATCATCATTTCCAGCTCAAGTGGAAAGGAAAGTTCGAAAGCGGATTCTCCCTCAACTCCAAGATCATCTGGCGCTTCCATCTGGTCTCCATCCTTGCATTGATCATCGGAAGCCTGATCTTCTTCAAGGTCAGATAGGCGCCAGTCCCGGGAAAAATCCTATCTTTCCCGGACCGGTCCGATGGGCATTCCAGCGGGATGGTGAACCGATGCGGGGGGATTGCAGGCCTGATGCCGGACGACGCCAAACTTAAGCATGCTCGTGAAATAGCGGCCCAACACGGCCAGGAACACCTGTTCCAATTCTATGCCGACCTGGATCCGGCCGGGCAGGATGCCCTGGTCGCCCAGATCCTATCCGTCGATTTCGCGCAACTCGCCGCTTTGCATCGCGACCTGGTACAGGCGCCCGCGAGTTCCGCATCCCCGGAACGCATCGAGCCGCTCCAGGCCAAACCCTGGGAGGATTTCTCCTTAAGCGAACGCGCGTCCCTGGCGAACATGGGTATGCGGGCCTTGCGCGAAGGCAAGGTTGCGGCATTCCTGGTGGCCGGCGGGCAAGGCACACGCCTGGGCCACAACGGGCCGAAAGGCATTTTCGATATAGGCCTGCCCTCGCGCAAAAGCCTGTTCCAATTGCAGGCCGAACGCATACTGCGCCTGTCGCGCCAGGCCGGCAAATCCATTCCCTGGTATATCATGACCAGCGAAGAGAATCACGAGGAGACAACGGGGTTTTTCCGCCAGCGGCGCTTCTTCGGGCTTTCCGAGCGGGATGTTTTCTTCTTCAAGCAAGGCGAGATGCCCGTGGTGGACGCGGACGGTAAGGTCCTGCTCGCCTCCAAAGGCCGGCTTTCCATGGGACCCAACGGGAACGGGGGTTGCTTTCTGGCTTTGGCCGCTTCCGGAGCGCTGGAAGACATGAAGAAACGGGGCATCGAGCATGTCTTTTTCTACAGCGTCGACAATGCCTTGGTGCGCGTCTGCGACCCCCGTTTCGTGGGCTTCGCCATTCATATGGGCATGCCCGCGGCCAGCAAGGCCGTGATCAAGGCGCAGCCGGAGGAAAAGGTCGGCGTGCTCTGCCTGCGCAACGGCAAACCTTCCGTGATCGAATACTCCGAGATGACCGAAGAGATGATCTATTCCAAGACGGCGGAAGGCCGGTTCCTCTACGATTCCGCGAACATCGCCATGCACCTCTTCACCCGCGCCTTCCTGGAAAGCCATGCCGGCGCATCCTTGCCGTTCCACTTGGCTCATAAGAAAATCGCCTATGTGGCGCCTTCGGGCGAAACCGTGACGCCGACCGCCCCCAACGCCTGCAAGTTCGAACTGTTCATGTTCGATCTCTTCCCCATGGCCGGTTCCATGGCTGGCCTGCTTGTGAGCCGGGAGGAGGAATTCGCCCCGGTCAAGAACAGGGACGGAGTGGACAGTCCGGCCTCGGCGCGCAACCTCTTGCTGGAGCTCCATCATAAATGGGCCGTGGCCGCGGGAATGGGCGAAGAAGAATTGCGGGGCAAGCTGGTGGAGATTTCCCCCCTGGCCTCGTATGCCGGCGAGGGCATCAACACCGCATTGATCCGTTCGCAATTGGGAAACCCGATCATCCACGTTTCCTGAACACCATGGCCAAGCCCATCCGCAAAGCGGCCCTGGCCTTCATCTTCATCACGGTGCTCTTGGACATGCTCGCCCTAGGCATCACCATCCCGGTGCTTCCCAAACTCATCCTGGGATTCAAAGGCGGGAACAGCTCGCAGGCGGCGGCCGTCTTCGGCGTATTCGGGACCATCTTCGCCGCCATGCAATTCTTCTTCGCGCCCATACTCGGCGCCCTTTCCGATCGCTTCGGCCGCCGGCCGGCCATCCTGCTGTCCAACGTTGGCTTGGGCCTGGATTATATCCTCATGGCCTTGGCGCCCAACCTGGCCTGGCTGTTCGTGGGCCGCACCATTTCCGGCATCTGCGCCGCCAGCTTCAGCGTGCCCAGCGCCTATATCGCGGATGTGACTACTCCGGAAAAGCGCGCCGCCGGATACGGCATGCTGGGCGCCGCCTTCGGGCTGGGGTTCGTGATCGGACCCGCTTTCGGCGGCCTGCTCGGAGAGGCCGATCCGCGCCTGCCTTTCTGGATCGCCGCCGCGCTCAGCCTGGCCAATGCTTGTTATGGCCTTTTCATCCTGCCGGAATCCCTCCCCGCCGGAAAGCGCGCCAAGTTCGCATGGTCCCGCGCCAATCCCATCGCCTCTTTCGCCCTGCTGCGGAAATATCCCGGCATGCTGGCCGTCGTGTCCGTGATCATGCTGTTGTACCTGGCGCATGAAGTGCTTCCCAGCATGTGGGTGCTGTATACGGACTATCGTTACCATTGGAACTCGCGCATGGTGGGCCTGACCCTGGCCGCCGTGGGCGTTTTCAGCGCCGTGGTGCAAGGTGGTTTGATCCGCCCCGGCGTGGCCCGCATGGGAGAACGCAATGCGCTGCTGTTCGGCCTTTTCTGCGGCGCGGCCGGATTCGCCATCTACGGGCTGGCGCCAACGCCGCTGATTTTCTATTGGGGGATTCCTCTGGGGGCCTTATGGGGATTCGCCGGGCCATCGGCGCAGGCCATGCTTTCCCAACGGGTAGACGCCAGCGAACAAGGTCGGTTGCAAGGCGCGCTTGCCGGATTGCGCGGTATCATGGGAATGATCGGTCCCACCGCCTTCACTTCCATCTTCGCATGGTCCATAGGCCCCCGCCTCCCGCGTCCCGTTCCCGGAGCGCCTTTCCTACTGGCCGCGGCCCTGCTGCTAACGGCCCTGCTCATCGCCTGGTTCACCACGGCACGGCCAGCCAAAGACCGGCCGGCCAAGGCCCCGGCCAACGCCTAAACCCGCGGCAATCGCTCGCCTATCCAGCCCAAGCGCCAAACCGGTGGTTTAGGGCGATTTGGATGCATTTTTTATTTATTAAAGTATTTTCTTTACTAAATATCCCCTAGCGGGTATATTATGGATCATGAACTCACCTTCCGCCCCTAAAAACACCCGCCACGCCATCCTGGGGATTCTAAAACGCGAAGGCCCGCAAGCGGCCAAATCCCTGGCCACAAGACTAGGCATCACCCCCATGGCGGTGGGATTGCAATTGGCGTCCCTGGTGGACGAAAAGCTGGTGGAAGCGGATCCTCAGCCGCCTCGGCCCGGTTCCCGAGGCCGTCCGGTGCAACGATGGGCGCTTACGACAGCCGCCAACCGCGTTTTCCCGGACGCGCATGCGGTACTGACTGCGGGCCTGCTCGGATCCATGCAGGAGATTTACGGCGAAGAGGGCATGCGGAAAATCCTGGAGGCGCGTACGCGGCAACAGGAAAGCGAGTATGCGCATGCCATTCCCCCCGAAGCGAAGCTTAAAGTGCGGGTGGCTGCCCTGGCGCGCTTGCGCGATGAGGAAGGCTATATGACCGAGGTGGAGGTCCTTCCGGGAGGCGGCTTCCGCCTGATCGAGAATCATTGCCCGATTTGCATCGCCGCCAGGACCTGCCAGGGTTTCTGCCAAAGCGAATGGCAGGTATTCAGCAAGGTTCTGGGCCCTGGCGCGGTGGTAACGCGCGAGGAACATCTCCTCTCCGGCGCGCGCCGGTGCGTCTATGCGATCACGCCCGCGGCAAAAAACAAACCATCCGGAGGCATAAGATGAGACGAGCGGAAGGTAAACATGTTTTGATCACAGGCGCCTCCAAGGGCCTAGGCCGGCAGTTGGCCTTGGAATTCGCCCGCGAAGGCGCGGCCGGCATCGGCCTGGTGGCGCGGAATGCTGATCATCTGTACAAGGTGCGGGAGGAGATCCGCGATCTCAATCCCCGCGCCAAGGTGCTGGCCCTGCCCGCAGATTTGCGGCATTCCAAGGCCGTGGAGCGCGTGGCCGCGGCCACCCTCTCGGAATTCCAGGGACGGTTGGACGTGCTCATCAACAACGCTTCCGCGCTCGGGCCTTCGCCCATGCCCTATTTGCTGGACTTCCCTCTCGAGGAGTTCCGCCGGGTGCTGGATACCAACCTCATCGCCCCTTTTCTGCTGGCCAAGAAGCTCCTGCCAGCCATGCTCGAGCACGGAGGAGTCCTCATCAACGTCACCAGTGACGCCGGCGTTACGGGGTATGCGGGTTGGGGTGCGTACGGGATCTCCAAATTCGGATTGGAAGGATTGTCCCAGACCTGGGCTTCGGAACTGGCCGGCTCCGGCATCCGCGTGAACTGGGTGGACCCGGGCAATATGGACACCGACATGCACCGGGCCGCGGAACCGGGGGAGGATCCCTCGCAATGGGCCGATCCCGGCGCGATCACGGAGATATTCCTGCATCTGGCTTCCGAGGCCGCGGCAGGAATCACGGGAAAGCGCTTCAAGGCCCAGGAAGATTGGCGCGGGCAGGATCCGCTTCCGGTCACGGCCGATCGGACTGCATGAACCATGGGGAGATTCAAAAATGCGAACTGAAGGATATGGGCAGAATGTAAGGGTGCTGGCGGTTTGCGGCAGCTTGAAGAAGACCAGCACCACCCGCAATGCGGCGCGCATCGCCCTGGAGGGCGCCCGGGCGGCGGGCGCCAGCGTAAGCCTGGCCGACCTGGCCGATTACGAACTGGCCTTTTGCACCGGCAGCAAGGCGATCGAATCCAAGGGCAGGGATTTCCCCCGCCTGCGCGAGGAAATCCGCGCGGCCCTCCATTCGGGGACGTTCCTGCTGGCCGGGGAGAACCGCGTTGGAACGGGAACGCCCCCTGCCCTAGGCTTGGCGGGCATATCAGATGCGCAGGCTTCCCGATGATTTCCCTAGCCCGCGCGCCCTTCCGGTTCGAACTCCCGGATGAATTATCCGCGCATGCGCCCCCGGAAAAACGCGGGATCACCCGCGATGGAGTGCGTTTGCTGGCCGCCGATCGCCGCAGCGGCGTCCTGACGCATACGCGCTTCAACCGTATTGGCGACTTACTGCGGCCCGGGGACTGTCTGGTCTTCAATGCCAGCCGTACCTTGCCCGCCGTGCTGCCGGCGCG
>JBDSWM010000060.1:0-13164 GCA_039926685.1 Fibrobacteria bacterium
ATGCACTTCCACGGAAGCCGCATCGGCAAAAGCGCCGGCATCGATGCGGCCGCCCGTGCGTACCGAAAAGGATAGGCGTTGGCCCTTGCTTCCGGGCCCGGCCGATCGCAAGACCGCAGAAGGCAGCAAATCCGGATCGTCCAGATAGTAGATGAGGCCGTTGTTGATCCCGCAGACATAGATTTTCCCGGCCGCATCGGTCCCGAAAGTCGATAAGGGAGTGGGTGTCGCGCTCAAGCTCGTGGCCGTGACCTCGCCGGCCGGGCTGCGCTTCAGGTTCCAGAACCGTTTGGTCCCGTAGCAAGCCGTGAAATAAGTGCCGTAATATTTCGAGGCCGGATTGCCTCGGTAGACCACTCCGCCGATGATGGCCGGACCGGAAGGATTGACCGTTATGCCCGCGTGATCGAAAGTGAATACGGGCAAAAGCATGGTCCCGCTATTAGTCCCATTTGTGCCCTCCATGACCTTCCAGCCATAGTTGCCGCTTTTGACCACCACATCCACCTCTTCCAGGGTTTCCTCGCCGACATCGCCGACCCAGAGATCGCCGGTTAAGGCATCGAAGCTCCATCTCCAGGGATTGCGGAATCCATAGGCGAAGACTTCCGGCCTGCCGCCGCCTTGCGCGAAAGGGTTGTCGGAAGGGATCTTGTATTCCAGTCCGGAATCCTTCCCGTTCACGTCGATGCGGTGCATCTTCCCGAGCCATGAGTTGACGTTCTGGGAATTGCCCAGCGGATCGACAGGGCCCCCTCCATCCCCCACGGCGTAATAGAGGTAGCCGTCCTTGGGACCGAAGGCGATGTTGCCGCCGTTATGGTTCACATAGGGATCGTTGATCTGTATGAGAATCCGTCCGGCTCCCCCCGAGTCCTTCATCCCCGTCGAATCGGCGATGCGTTCCTCCACTATGTCGAGATACTCAGAGTAGCCCGGGGGAGTATAGCTGATATAGTATTTGCGATTATGGGCATAGTCGGGATGAAAAGCGATGCCTAACAAACCCTGCTCCATATCCTGGCCTACCTTCATATGGTACAAGGTGTCCTTGATCAGGGCTCCGTCCGGATTGCGGTACACTATCAGGGCATTGGCCTGATGCTCTTCCAGGACGACATTGGCATCGGCCTTGCCGGGGAAGGCGCCGAAATAGACGGGACGATCGAATTTCGTTCCTGGATAGGCTTCCGTGAATTTAATCGTGGTTGTCTGGGAATGAGAGGAAACCGCCTCCAGAAGGAGAAGCGACGAAGCGACCAGATAGGATGTACGAGACGACACGTTTCCTCCCAAGATGGAATGGGGCCAAGGGTCCTGAATCAATGGTCCCTGGGAGAACAAAATACCTCAAAGCCAGTTTTATCGGCCCGTACCCTTTGGGACGCTTTGCAAATGCAATCTGCGACGGGGGCGGCCGGAAAGGGTTGCTCCCGTAGGGGTAACCGTGCCCTTTAAATACATCTCTTGGGTATTTTTTACATAAGCATCCATCGCTCGCTTATTTCACCCGAATTGAAAAAGAACCCGCATTTACCTATGCTCACCTCATAATCATGCTGGATTCTTCCTGCAAACCCTGCGATGCTTCGCGCTATCAAGGCGGCGAAATCCTCCCGACCTCCGAGTACCTGGCCGTGGAAAGGCCCTTGGACATCCGCCTGAATGGGGAGAGCCTGGCCATTACCCTCTGTTCTCCCGGGGCCGACCGCGCTTTAGCCTTGGGACTGCTGTTTTCCGAAGGGCGCATCTCGGCCGCCGAAGAAGTGCTCAGCTGGGAAACCGGTGAAACCGAAGGCTCCGACCTCACCGGCCCGATTCCCCACCAGGCCGCCACCTTGGCGAAATCGCCCGGTTCGAATGGGAGCGGATCTACGCGCGTATTGACCATGAACAGCGCCTGCGGGCTTTGCGGCAAAACCGAATGGGAAAACCCGCCCGATCCACCCGTGCCGGCCGCCGCGCGTTCAGCTCACATGCGCTGGGCCATCGGGGACTTGCCGCGATTCTTCGCCGCCATGT
The DNA here is from genome assembly GCA_039926685.1 of Fibrobacteria bacterium. Classification (GTDB taxonomy): domain Bacteria; phylum Fibrobacterota; class Fibrobacteria; order UBA11236; family UBA11236; genus Chersky-265. The sequence goes on from JBDSWM010000060.1 coordinate 2,023, forward strand.
CCGAGGCGCAGGGCGCCTTCGCCCGCACCGGAGGCTGTCATGCCGCCGCGGCCTTCAGCGCCCAAGGAAAGCTGCTTAGCGTGCATGAGGATGTGGGCCGCCATAATGCGGTAGACAAAGTCGTGGGCGATTTGCTCGAGCGGAATCTCATCGGCGCGCGGGCCGATAAAGGCGATGTCGATTGGCCGGCCTTGCTCTGCGTAAGCGGGCGCGTGGCCTTTGAAATCGTCGCCAAGGCCCATCGCGGCGGCTTCGCCGCCTTGGCGGCCGTGGGAGCGCCGTCGGATCTCTCCGTGCGCCATGCGCATTCTTGGGGGCTCACCTTGCTCGGCTTTTGCCGCGAGGGACGCGCCACAGCCTATGCCCATGGGGATAAACTGGGGGCGACGGCCGAGCGGCCTGCTCCGTCCGATTCGGCTTCTCTTTCCCTGGAGTCTTCACTGACCCATTCACTCACCCAGAATGCGATAGGAACCCATGGCTGAATCCAGCTCGGTATCCAAGGATTTCTTCCACGGACCATACCGGGCGCCCGCCGCGGGGCGCGGGGCCCTGATCCATAGCGCCCGGCACTTGTGGCAAGAAAAGGCAGTCCTTACCGGCGGCCAGGCCCTGTTGCACATGAATCAGGCGGGCGGATTCGATTGCCCCGGTTGCGCTTGGCCCGAACCGGAGACGCGCTCTACCTTCGAATTCTGCGAGAACGGCGTCAAGGCCATCGCCGCCGAAACCACTACCAAACGCGTGGATCCGGCCTTTTTCGCCCACCACACTGTAGCCGATCTGGAAACCCGCGACGGCTATTGGCTGGAGCAGCAAGGCCGGCTCACCCATCCCTTGCGCTACCTTGCCGACACGGATAAATACGCGCCTTGCACCTGGGAAGAAGCCTTCGTGGGGATAGGCCGCCACTTGCGGGATCTGTCCCATCCCGATGAGGCCGTATTCTACACCTCCGGACGCGCGAGTAATGAAGCCGCTTTCCTCTGGCAACTTTTCGCGCGCGCGCTCGGCACCAACAATCTTCCCGACTGCTCCAATCTGTGCCATGAAAGCAGCGGTGTCGCCTTGAACGAGTCCGTTGGCATTGGCAAGGGCACGGTGACCCTGGATGACTTCGACAAAGCGGAATTGATCCTCGTGATCGGCCAGAATCCGGGCACCAACCATCCCCGCATGCTTAGCGAATTGCAAAAGGCCAGCCGGCGGGGATGCCCGATCATCGCGATAAACCCCTTGAAGGAAAAAGGCCTGACATCTTTCGTCCACCCCCAGGATGCGCTCAGCATGGCCCTGAACAAGGGCACTCCCATCGCTTCCTTGTATTTGCAGCCTTTGGTGGCGGGCGATTTCGCACTGGTATGGGGGATGATGAAGGCGGTTTTCGAGGCCCAAGCCGATGGCGCGGTCCTGCCCAACGGTGAACGGCTGGCCCCGGGTAACGCCTTGGATACGGTTTTCCTCGAAGAGCATTGCCTGGGGCTGGACGCATTGCGCGCGGCGGTGGAGGCCGCCACCTGGGGGAACCTGGCCGATCAAAGCGGGATTTCCGAAGCGCAGATGCGCGAAGCGGCCGGTTATTACCTGCAATCCAAGGCTACCATCGCTTGCTGGGCCATGGGCCTTACGCAAAACAAGCATGCCGTGGCAACGATCCAGCAAGTAGTAAACCTGATGCTCTTACGCGCCAATGTGGGCAAGCCCGGCGCGGGCCTATGCCCCGTGCGGGGCCATAGCAATGTGCAAGGCGACCGCACCATGGGCATTTACGAGAAGCCCAGCCCCGAATTCCTGGGCTCATTACAGCGCGTTTTCGGTTTCACTCCTCCCGCGCATCACGGCTATGACGTCGTGAACGCCATCGAGGCCATGCATGCCGGCAAGGTCAAGGTTTTCCTCGGCTTGGGCGGCAATTTCGCGGCGGCCACCCCTGATACTGCGTTCACGGAAGCCGCCTTGCGGAAGGCCGATCTGACCGTGCATATCGCCACCAAGCTCAATCGCAGCCATGTGGTCCATGGGCGCGACGCCTACGTGATTCCCACCTTGGGCCGCAGCGAAATCGACATTCGCGGGAGCGGGCCGCAAGAAGTGACGGTGGAGGATTCCATGTCCATGGTGCACGGCTCGCGCGGGCGCCTGCAGCCGGCCTCGCCCCATTTGCGTTCCGAAGTGGCCATAGTTTGCGGCCTGGCCGCCGCCGCCTTGGTGGATTCTCCCGTCCCCTGGCTGGAATTGGCTGAGGACTACGGACTTATCCGGGACCGCATTTCGGAAGTCCTGCCGGCTTTCCGGGATTTCAACCGGCGCATCGAAAACGGGGCCAGCATTTATCTCGGCAATTCCGCACGCGAACGGAACTGGGAGAACGGCAAGGGCCGCGCCTTGCTGGTGACGGCGCCATTGCCCCAAATCGCCCTCGCCCAGGGACGCCTCCGCCTGATGACCCTGCGCAGCCATGATCAGTACAACACCACGATTTATGGCAACGATGATCGCTACCGCGGGATAAGGGGCGAGCGCCGGGTGGTTTTCATGCACGTCGAGGATCTGGCCGCTCGCGGCCTGCATCCCCTGGACGACATCGATATGGTCAGCTTCGATTCCCAGGGCCGGGAACGTTTGGCCCCGGATTTCCGCGTGGTCGCCTACGACATCCCCCGCGGATGCGCGGCCGCCTATTTTCCGGAAACCAACGTGCTCGTGCCCATCGACTCCGTCGCCGATCGCAGCGGCACCCCTACCAGCAAATTCATCGAAATCGAAGTAAGAGCCCGGGGTTGAACGGCCTTCGCTCGTTCAGCCCGACCAATTCACCGTTGCATCTGTAGCGCGGACCATTCCCCCGCGTCGCCCCAAAACCATCCCGCCTTTTCCCCCGATCCGCTGGAATGATCGAAACCGCGTTATAATCGGAATAGTACCGGACGTAGTCGACATACATATAGGCATCTTTGGCGGGGGCGGGCCCTCCCCATCCGTCGATATTCGCGCTCCAGAAATTGAGCATGATCGCCCCCGCGGAATCGGGAACCCCGACCTGCAACGAAACTTTTTTCATCCCGTCGATGTAATACACCACCCTATCAGGGTACCAATCGAACCTGTATTCGTGGAATGCCGCCGTTGGATCGAAATCCAGGGCGTCCTTCCGGTAATCGACATTGGTCTGGATATGGTGCAGGGTATAGTGGATATGGGAGATGTCCTCCGTGAGGAATTCTACGTCGATCTCGTTCAGGTCCGGAACATCCTTATACACGAACCAGCCCACTACCGCCCCGGGGGTGTTGTCGAATTTCAAGGATGCGCGGTACGAACCGTAGCGGAAGTCCGATCGCCGCGAGGAAATCTCCCCGCCCACGGGTCTGGTCCCGGCAGGCGATGCATCCAACTTTAAACGCACCCATCCGTTGACGGTGTCGAGATAGACGTTGGAAGCGGCGTATTGGTGGGCCGAGTCCCCCCAGGTGGAAATATCCCAATAGGCGGAGAATTCACTTTTGACCCGGAAATCCTGGATAATCGATTCGGCTACCGCCGCTTTTGCGAGGAGCAATACGCCCATGATTAGGGCGGCCGCAAGGGTAAGCCTGCTCACGGATAACCGCTTGTCGATTTCGGAATTGGACGGATTGATGCCGCGCTCGCCACGTTGATAAGATAAGGCGTCCTTGCGTTGCGCGGAACCGGTTTCCTCGCCCCCTTTAGAAACTAGGGGTACCGGTTTTTCCGGGCCCAATCCCTCATTCGGGCGCAAATGCCGTTCCCGGAAAAAGACCCTGCCGGGAGTGGAAGCGGCGCGTAGATTGCAGATGAACCTGGACTCTTTCCGCATCGTTAGGAAGTTCGTGGATATGCTGTTTCATACTCAAATTCCCGGCATCCGGATTGCGTTTCTGGTGATCGCCCTGGCGGCGGCGCGAACCCACGCTGCGCAGGCATGCCCTACGGGACCCGCCCTGACGCCCGGCACCCAGCATTGCTCCTCGAATCAAACCGGCACCATCGGCGCTTTCGGCTGGTCCATCTGGTCCAGCGGAAGCGGAGGTTGCATTACGCCTGCCGGGAATACCGCGGCGTTCAAGGCCACCTGGAACAATTCCGGGGACTTTCTGGCCCGCGCAGGCTACCAGTGGAACGAGACCAAGACCTACGACCAATATGGGACCATATCCGCCGACTACGCCTATACGAAGACCGGCACGGCGGGCGGCTACTCGTTCGTCGGGATATACGGTTGGTCGAACACCCCCCTGGTCGAGTACTACGTCGTCGATGACTGGTTCGGAACAGGCTCCGCCCCCACCGCCAATGGGAGCCTCAAGGGCACGTTCACGGCGGACAGCGGCACCTACAAGATTTATACCCACCAACAGGTCAACCAGCCCTCGATACACGGCAATACCACCTTCATGCAATTCTTCAGCATCCGCCAGACGGCCCGCCAATGCGGCCGCATATCGTTGACCGAGCATTTCACCAAGTGGAAAAGCCTGGGAATGGACCTTGGGAAAATGTACGAGGCCAAGCTGCTGGTGGAAGCGGGCGGCGGTTCAGGAAGCATAGATTACTCGGTAGGGAATTTCACGACGGGTACCACCGCATTGGCGCCCTTTTCGCCCAATGTCGATTCGAGAGTCGCACCGGAAATCCGGCGCAATGGGGATCTGCGTTTCGCAAATGGCAAAGGCGGAATCCTTTCCGTGGTCTCATTGGGCGGCAGGGCGATACGAGCCGCACGGCAAACACCCGCGGAACCGGCGGTAATCCCCACCGGCGACTTGCCACGGGGCCTGTATTTGCTGCGTTTCCAAGGGGATGCCGGAACTCCGGAATTCCGAAAGTTACTTCTTCAAAAGGAATCCCCATGATTCGCCGAGGTTTCATATCCGCCATTCTATTCGCATCGCTGGCCACCAGCGGGATCGCGCAAACGAACGTTACCTTGAACATGCAGGTGGGCGGTAAGACCCGCAATTGCGTTGTACATGTGCCTACCGGGACCACCAAGCCCCCGCTGGTTTTTTTCATCCATGGAGCCAATGGGAGCGGCGCGGGCCTCCAGAGCGAAACCAAGGCGAACACCACCGCGGATAGGGAGAAATTCATCGCCGCTTTTCCCAGCGCCACCAGCAATGGAGCGACGGGGACCTGGGATGATATGATGGGCACGGGGAACTTCCCCTTTTTCCTGGCCGTCATCGATACACTCGCGGCACGATACCAAATCGATAGAAACCGGATCTACATGACGGGATTTTCCCAAGGGGGATTCATCAGCTTCCAGGCCGGCTGCATGTTCTCCGATGTGTTCGCCGCCATAGCCCCCGTATCCGGGCATGTCAGCACCACCACATGCGCCATTAAACGTCCCGTACCCGTTTTCATGACCTTCGGCGCGTCGGAAGGCGCGGCCTCTTTCCTGAAGGACCTGGATCTTTGGCTGAAATTGGATAAGTGCCCTTCCACGTCCACCATCGTGCGTCCTTACCCCGCGTCCAATCCGAATTCCAAGGCGGTCCGGGTCGGCTACGGACCCTGCGAGTCGGGAAGCTCCGTGGTGATGGACTCCATCCAAGGCCAAGGGCATCAATGGCCGAGCACGAACAACCTGAATCAAGCGGACGAGGTGTGGAACTTTTTCAAGCAATATTCCCTGACCGGCACGACCGCCGTTCATGAGCAGAACATAGTATTAGGTCGCGTAAGCTTTTCTCTGGACTATTCGGCGGGCATGCTCCGGCTGGGTGGCATCGGAGAGGAAGCCCGGGTTCGGATTACCGACACCAAGGGCAGGCTGATCGCGAATTCAGCCGCGAGCAGGAGGGAATTCGACCTGCAAGGCCAACCCGGGGGAATATACCTGGTATCCGTAACGGGAAGCGCGGGTTCCCTCGCGCGGAAATTCCTGATTCCTTAAGTCCGGACTGGATTCCGGCAAAGCCTCAATAAGGCATCGCATTGACCACCGCGCGCACCGAGGCGCGGGAGTCGGGATCACTCAGGTCCAGGAACAGGAGGCCGTGCAGGCCTTCCATACGCAAGGGGATTAAACGGTCGGATACCCTTCCTCGGAACAGGGTGGCGCCGCGTACATCAGTGACGGTGGCGTATCCATCGCCTGAGCCTCCGCTGAACACAATACCATCCTTCGTCGCCCGCGCGGTGACTTTGGCGGGCAAGATGGTCCTGGATTTTATGCCCGTCGTCCCCTGAATGACCTTCAGGGAAAGCTTCATGAAATCGATCGCATAGGATCCGTCGCTTTCCGGCGCGATGGTGGTGCCGCTCTGTTGCACCGTGAAGCTTTTCCCGAAAGTGGCCTCGGCCAGCTTCACGCGCAGCTTCACGCTTTTGGGCATCTTGGGGTGCGGAGAGGTCCAGGACATCGCCCAACCCGCATCGGTGAGGCTGGTCGTCGCCGCGTCCATCACGAAATGCGCGCGGTAGTAGGCGGCGACGTTCTGGTAGGTATCGATCCAGAGCTTGGACTCTACGGCGGCATCCAGCATCTTTTTATTGTCCGCCGGCGTCATGCTGTATTGATCGGGGCTCTCCTTTACGTCATGCACTATGGTGACCACCCATGTATTCGCCGATTTCGCGGCCGTGAACATGCCGGTGGCGGTGGCGACATTGGTCGGTCCCAGGATCAGGCCTTGGATATTCATCCAATCCGAAGGCTGGGTGGCCCATGCATAACTGGTCTGGCCGCAGCCGCGGGCGATGAAGTCTTCCGAAGCTATGCCGGTTTTCCCGTTTACGTTGCAGTTGGGATAGGCGAAACTGACCGATTCGACGGACGGATCGAGGTCGCGCAGGTATTTCGCCATTTCGACGACGATCGGCGCCGCCGCGGGGTCAGCAGGCACGTTTACATGGGCCTTGGTGTGATTCGCCAGTTCATGGCCGTTCTGGGCGGCTTGGATCCAAGCGGCTTTTTTGGCTTCGAAATCCCCGTCCGTACCGGTAACGGCGATGAAAAAAGTGGCTTTGATCTTAAGCGCATCCAGCTGGGGCAGCAGATTCGGGATTTGGCTGGTGCGGGCGTCATCGTAGGTTAAGCTCACCGCCCCGGTATGACCGTTCCAAGGAACCGTGGTGACGGGACCGGCGAATGCCGCGAGGGAAACCAATAGGGGCAGCGAGAGAAAGGGTGTTGTTTTCATGGTATGGCCACTTATCATAGGCGAAAGCCCCCTTTTCCGCACCGGGATTTACCCCGGTTTCGGGCTCGGCCGCCTTCCATGGGGCTTTTTTCCTGCCCTGTGGGCGTTTAACCCTGATTTGGTTGACAAAAATCGCGTTTTCTGTTCTTATTTGCACGGCTTTAGCAAAAACCGTATACTATCAGGCCTAGCCCCGAAATACCAGCCGGCAAACAGAAACTTTCCTTCCCAACCCCACGCCTTCGGGCGATTCATCGAGTTGTTCCATGAAAAGTTCGCATATCCGCAATGTCGCCATCATCGCACACGTTGATCATGGCAAAACCACCCTCGTAGACGGCCTGCTGCGCCAAAGCGGCGTGTTCCGGGAAGGTTCGGTCATGACCGAACGCGTCATGGATTCCAACGATCAGGAACGCGAGCGCGGCATCACCATCCTGTCCAAGAACGCCTCGGTGCAATTCAAGGACTACCTCATCAACATCGTGGACACCCCCGGGCACGCCGATTTCGGCGGGCAGGTGGAACGGGTGCTCGGGACTGTGGACGGCGCCTTGCTGATCGTGGACGCATTCGAAGGCCCCATGGCGCAGACGCGTTTCGTGACCAAGAAGGCCTTGGAGATGGGCCTGACCCTTGCCGTTGTCATCAACAAGATCGACCGCCCCGGCAGCGAGCCCCACAAGGCCTTGGACAAGGTTTTCGATCTGTTCGGCGAACTAGGAGCCAGCGACGCGCAGCTCGACTTCGGCCATATCTTCGCCTCCGGCCGCAATGGTACCTGCCGCCGCGAGATGACGGATGCGGATTCCAACTTCCTGCCCTTGTTCGAAATGATCGTGAACCGGATTCCCGCACCCACCATCGGCACCTCGCCGAATCCGTTGCTCCAGATCACCAGCCTCGATTTCCAGGAGTTCATGGGCCGCCTGGCCGTGGGCCGCCTGCGCCAGGGCAGCCTCAAGGTCAATCAGACCGTTTCGCACATCAATGAGGCCGGCCAGGTCAAGAAAGTGCGCGTCACCAAGATCCTGTTCCCGGAAGGCGTAAAGCTGAAGGAAGTGGACGACGCCATCGCCGGCCAGATCGTCTGCCTAGCCGGTATCCCCGATTTCACTTTGGGCGATACCCTTACGGGCGAAGAACCCCCGGTGGCGCTTCCCCGCATCAAGGTGGATCCCCCCACCATCTCCATGCGGTTCTCGGTGAACGACTCGCCGTTCTGCGGCAAGGACGGCGGACGTTTCCTGACCTCGAACCATATCGCCGAACGCCTGGAGCGCGAAGCCGTCGCCGACGTGGCCCTGCGGGTGGTCAAGGCCCCGGAAGCCGGCGCCCATATCGTTTCCGGCCGCGGCGTGCTGCATCTTTCCGTGCTCATCGAGAAGATGCGCCGCGAAAGCTACGAATTCACCGTCGGCCGCCCCCGCGTCATCACCCATGAAGAGGACGGCGTGGAGATGGAACCGGTGGAAACCATCACCATCGACGTGCCCGAGAACTACTCCGGCGCCGTCATCGACGAAATCAACAAGCGCAAGGGCGAGATGAAGGACATGCAGCTGGAAGGCACGCAGGTCAAGCTCATCTATGATCTGCCCGCTCGCGGCCTGATCGGCCTGCGCTCCAAGCTCATGTCCCTGAGCAAGGGTTACGCTGTATTCCAGCAGATCTTCAAGGGCTATGAGCCCATGAAGGGCCATATCGAGCAACGCACCAACGGCGCCCTCATCTGCAAGGAACGCGGCGTCTCCGTTGCCTACGCGCTGTGGAAGCTGGAAGAACGCGGCACCATGTTCATCGGCCCCCAGGTGGACGTTTACACCGGCATGATCGTCGGCGAAAACAACCGCGGCGAAGACATGGTCATCAACATCAACAAGGGCAAGCAGTTGACCAATATGCGGACGACTTCGTCCGATGAGGCCACCATCCTCACCCCCCATAAGCAGTTGTCCCTGGAGGAGGCCCTGGAATTCATCAACGATGATGAGGCCCTGGAAATCACTCCCAAGAACATCCGCATCCGGAAAATCCTGCTCGAGGAGAATCAGCGCAAACGCGCGGGTTGATCAGCGCAGCGCGCGCGGGCTGGCCCGTTCGCCTCAGCAGGTTAAACCAAGGTTAGCGATGGGACCGGGATCCGGTCCGCCCGTAATTTCCCCGCCCGGTTCCGCCGCGGCGGGTTTTTTTTATCCTCGCATTTGGCCGTGACTCCGGGATAGCTCCATGATGGCTGTCACAGGAAACGGATTGGGCGGTATCGACTTCCACGTATTACAATCGGGTTATGCTATTTTTCGGGAATGGATGGAAAACCCATCGGAAATGGGCGATCTCTGCGGATCCTATGAAGAAAACGCCTATTCCGCTCCTGATCGCGCTATCCTTAATCCTATCGCTTAGCCTCACGGCCGCAGGCGCTGGCATGCCGTCCCGCCAAAAGTCCTGGGTGCAGGCGGAGGAAACCGTCGTTCCCATCCGCGACAACACCACGCGCAACGCGGCCGTCCTGGGCTTCGCCCGCAAAGGCCAGGTGCTTGCCGTGGAAAGGACCACCGAGAATTGGATCAAGGTGCGCGCCAACGATACCTTGGCGGGTTGGGTGGCAGCCGCTTCCGTCTCCGCTTCCGGCCCTCCCGTCAACCTGAACCCAGGCTATGTAAAAGGCGTACTACTGGCCCTCGCCGTCATCGGCGGCGCCGTCTTCCTCTTTCTGGCCGGTTCCCTGCAAATCAAGCGCCACCGGGAAAGCCGGGAACGCACACGGCAGGCGCAGGCCGATGCCAAGCGCCGCTTGCAGAATAAGATCCAGCTGCTCTTCCATGCCGAACCCCGCATCCGCTCCCACTTGGCGGAGGGCGAAGCGGATCTCAAGGAGTTCCTCCTCAACATGGGATACGTGGCGAATCTCGAGACCGAAATGGATCGGTTCATGGCCTCTTGCAAAGCCTTCAAACCCAATCTGATCCTGGCCGGATTCGAATTCCAGGCTTCCGTGGAAAGCCTGGTGGAAACCGACGCCATGTTGATCAATACGCCCGTCATCTACCTGCAATGCGGTAAGGCCCCGCCTGCCACGGATCTGCGCGTGCGCGCCTACCTGGAAGCCAACGCCAGCGAAAAGGAGTTGGCCGAAGCCATGGCGCAAAGCCTCAGGAAATCCCCGGAAAAAATCCGTTTCTCCGTGAAGCCGGTGGCGCTCAAGGGCGATATCCATCCGGGAACCTTGCTGGAACTCCTCCATTTCCTGGCCGCGGTCAAGAAATCCGGCCGCCTGCTGGCGGCATCCGGCGTTTGCAATGGCGAAGTGCGCATCCGCCAAGGCGACATCGCCAAGGCATCCGTGGCCGGCCTCTCCGGCGTGGATGCGGCGGAAGCTATATTGGACCTCGTTTCCGGATCCTTCGAATTCCATGAGGACGGCGCAACGGCGGCGCTGGCCAAACCCGTGACCGCGGCCGCGGCCGAGAACACATTGAATACCCAGAAAATCCTGATGGATTGGGCCAAGAAGCAAGATGAAAGCAACCACCATTCTGGGGCTTGATTTCGGGGAAAGGCGCATAGGCGTGGCCCTCAGCGATATCGGGAAAACCCTGGCCACGGGACTTACCACCTTGGATTGCCGGCAGAATCCGGATTACCTGTCCGCCCTCGCGGATATCATACGCGAGGAAGACGTGGAGGCCATCGTGGTAGGCTACCCCCTGCGCACCGACGGCAAGCAAGCGGCAGGCGCCAAGACGGAGGCGGTGGATGCCTTTATCGCCAAGCTGGAAGCCCGTTTCGGCCTTCCCGTGCATCGCGAGGACGAAAGTTTCACCAGCCAGATGGCCTCGCAAAGCCTGCGAACGCGCACCAAGAAGAAAAAAGGCCGGCGCGATTACGGCCGGGACAAGGCCGCCATCGACCGCGTGGCCGCCTGCTTCATCCTCCAGGATTTCCTGGACCACGGCCCGCAGCGCAC
>JBDSWM010000061.1:0-18510 GCA_039926685.1 Fibrobacteria bacterium
GGATTGACGGGAACGGAAAACGATTTCTCCCGGCAATCGGTGCTCGATTTTTTCCCTCCCGAGGTGCATTCCGTCCTGGAGCGCGCCTTGGATGCGGAGGCAGGCGCGGGCACCAGTATGGACAAGGGCACGGATAATGACACGGATAAGGGCGAAGGCCCCGCGATCCGGTTCAACGCCGCCCTGCTCCAGCCTGGCGGATTCGCCGTCCGCTGCCGCGTTTCCATGGCCGGCACGACCCTCAATAACGCTCCCGTAGTCGCCCTGTATCTGGATCCCCTGGAACCGGCGGCCACGCCCAAGGGACAGGTTGAGTTCCCGGGGAGGCCCGCGCCTGAGCGGGAACATCGCCGGCAAGCGCGCAAGATGGAGGCCTTGGGCCGCCTGGCGGGCGGCGTGTCCCATGATTTCAACAATCTGCTTACCGCCATCAACGGCTACAGCGAACACCTGCTGACCTTGCCCGGCGTGGGAGGCCCGCTCGCGTCCGGCCTGAAAGCCATCCGCCGGGCCGGGGAAAGCGCCGCCGCCATCACGCGCAACCTCATGTCATTCAGCCGCCAGGAAAGCGCGGAAGCGGGGCCCGTACCCGTGGATGCGGCCTTGCGAGAGATGGAGCCCATGCTGCAGAACCTGCTCGGCGCGCACGTTGAGCTCCGCCTGCGCCTGGAGACGGGCAAGGCCGGGGCCCGCATGGAGCCGGGGCAATTGGAGCAGATGCTGCTGAATCTTTGCGTCAACGCCGGCGAGGCCATGGCGGGAAAAGGAACGCTCACCATCGCCACGGAAATCGTTTCTCTTAAGACCGGGGCGGAATTCAGCCATCTCGGCTGCGGCGCCGGGGAGCATATCGCCATCACCGTGGAAGACACGGGAATCGGGATGAGCCCGGACACGCTGGAAAGCCTGTTCGAACCCTTCTATACCACCAAGCAAGGCGGACGCGGCACCGGTCTCGGTTTGGCCGCGGTCTACGCCATCGTAAGCCAGGCGTCCGGGGGCATCAACGTAACCAGTATTCCTGGTGCAGGCGCCAGGATCGGGATCTATCTGGCCAGCAATGCCGTCGAGGACGTCCCGCAAGGGCCCGCTCTGGCGCCGGCGGCCGGATGGCAGGGCCGCGCGAGCGGAGAAACCGTGCTGGTGGTGGAAGACGAGTCCAGCTTGCGGGAGATGATCGTCGCCATCCTATCGCGCTGCGGCTTCGCTGTCCTGGAAGCGGCCTCGGCGGGCGAGGCCATGGATATCGTGGCGGAGCAGCCCCAAGCGGTGGACTTGGTGGTCAGCGATGTGATGTTGCGCGGCGAAGGCGGCCATGAATTGGCGGAAGCCCTGCAGGCCAGCAAACCCGGGCTGGGCACGGTGTTCATCTCCGGCCATTCGTTGGAGACCTTGGCCGATCGCGGCATCATCCTTTCCGCGGAGACCTTCCTGGAAAAGCCTTTTTCCCCCTCGCAACTCGCTTCCAAGGTCAGAAGCGTGCTAGATACGGCCCGCAAGGGCTCCTGACCGCCTCCGGGCGCTGTTTCATTTCCCAACTAACGCTAATCCCCGCTTAAATGCCGGCTCCTAAGAGTATATTAAGATGGTTACAAGGAGCACAAGGAGCAGCCCCGTGAAGTTCAATGCTTTTTCCCCATGCGGCTTGGCCATGGCCATCGTGAGCGCCATATCCGCCGTCTCGGCCGCGCAAGTGAATCCGCCCGATATAGTGCTGCAAGCCAAGGTGCGGGATTTCAAGGAAATGAATCCCACCGATACCGCGGACATGGATCCCCAATTCAACCGCGAAGAGAATTGCAGCGCCAGCCAATTGGGCCTGAGCACGGTGGTGGAACGGATCGACACTCTGGGACCGGCGGATGGCGGGCTCTATCCCGGCGACAACCGTACGCCCAGGCTCATCGATCCCCTTCCGGACGGAATCGCGGCCTGCTTTTCCCCTGTGGACCGGTTTCCGGAATGGTTTTCAGACCAAGCGCCGTCCATCAACCGCCCGTTCCTCGTGGATCTGAAATTCGTCCGGGATGAGGCCACGGGGTTATACCGCTTCAGCGACAACGCTTTTTTCCCCATCGATGACGGCAAGCCTTTCAAGAAATTCAATCCCGCGGATCCGGGCAGCTTCGGGCATCTGCAAACGGGCATCGAGAACGGAGTCGATCTGGCCCAGCACAATTTCGGCTTCACGATGGAATTGCACATGCAATTCCCTTACGATGAAGGCAAGGGCCAGGTGTTCACCTTCAGCGGCGATGACGATATCTGGGTTTTCATCAACGGCATCTGCATCGTGGACAGGGGAGGCGTCCATCCCGCCGAAAGCGGGCAAGTCAACCTCGATTCGCTTAAATCCCGGCTGGGGCTGGAGGATGGAAAGCAATACCCGCTCGATTTCTTCTTCGCGGAACGCCATACCAGTTCCTCCACCTGCACTATCACCACCAACCTCATGTTCACGGACGTCGACTCCGTGGCGGCCGCGCCCAAGGCGGATCCCCCCGCGGACCAGGCGTCCGATTTCCCTCTGGACGTGACGCTGAGCACGGAAACCGCCGATGCCCGCATCTTTTACACGGTAGACGGCAGCGAACCGGACAGCACCAAATCCCTGTATGCCTCCGCTTTGAACCTTGTGGAACCTACGGTGGTCAAGGCCATCGCGTATCGGGAAGGCTGGATCGCGAGCACCATCATGACCGAAACCTACCATTCCGGCCCGGTAGGCTTGCGCGCCTCGGCCCTGAGCCGTCCCGGGTTTCCCGAGGCCGGTCCCGTATCCTTATTCGATCGCGGCGGTCGTTTGGTGGGGCGACTGAATTCGCGCCTGGATATCCGTTCGGCGGCCTTGCGGGATCTCCGCGATGATAAAGGCGGCCGCCTAGCACCGGGGATCTATTTCTGGCGCAGCTTGAAACCCGGTTTGGGCCCTATTCCATCCGGAACCGTATTCATCCCCTGATACCTGTATTCATCCCCTGCTCGCCTCATAACTATGGGGTTACGGGGAAAGCGCTCAATGCCGATCTCATAAGCCCAAATAGCCCTAAAAGCAAAAACTCCCAAAATCGATAAATCCTTCCGATTCGCCATCAATTCTGTTGTATGCGGACGGTCAAAATCGGTTATTACCTTTGCGGATGTCTCGGGAAATGGTAAGTTGGGTTTCCGTTTTCCCTGCGCGCGAACCACATATCCGGATTGTTGAAGCGATTCTCTTTTCTTGAGGGCATTGATCATGAACATCACTACGCTACCGATTTCCGGCTTTGTTCTGACCCTTTTCGGCATCGTCGGCGCCCAAGCCATCGAGGTTCCCCCGGACATAGTCTTGCAGGCGAAGATCCGGGATTTCAAGGAAGCGAATCCCACCGATCCTGCCGGCACCCATCCCCATTTCAATACCCAGACCGACTGCAGCGCCTTCGCCTTGGGGGTCAGATCGGTGCAAGAGGATATCGATACCACCGGAACGGAGGATGACGGAAGCTACCCCGGCGACAAGCGCAGTCCCAGGTTGATGGACTCGTTGCCTGCCTCCATTGCGGGATGCTTCATTCCAACCGATCGTTTTTCCGAATGGTATTCGGACCAAGCTCCGGAAATCAACCGATCCTTTCTGGTGGAACTGAAATTCGCGAGGGATGAGGCCACGGGAGTATACCGGTACCAGGACTCCTCCTTTTTCCCCATCGATGATGGCAAACCCTTCAAAAAATTCAGCCCTACCGATCCGGATCCCTTCGGCAACCTGCAAACCGGAATCCAGAACGGGGTGGATGTTTCGAAGCATAATTACGGCTTCACCATGGAATTGCATACGGAATTCCTCTATAACGAAGGGAAGGCGCAGGTATTCACCTTCAGGGGCGACGATGATATCTGGGTATACATCAACGGCAAATGCGTCCTGGATCGGGGCGGAATCCATCCCACGGAAGGGGGAGAAGCGAATCTGGACTCCTTGAAATCCGTGCTGGGCCTGGTCGATGGGGGCAAATATCCGCTCGACTTCTTCTTCGCGGAGCGCCATACCAGTTCTTCCACCTGCACCATCTCCACCAATCTTTCCTTCCTGGCCGCCACCCAGGTGGTGGCGATCCCGAAGGCGACGCCGGGGGCTTCCGACCTGACCGAATTTCCGGGGGACGTGACCCTGACTTCCGAGACGGCCGACGCGAAAATCTTTTACACCTTGGACGGCAGCGAACCCGACAGCACCAAATCGCTTTATACCTCACCGCTGACGATACCGGCGGCTGCGGTCCTGAAAGCCATCGCCTACCGATCCGGCTGGTTTCCCAGCCCTATCCAGACGGAAAGCTACGCCGACGGCTCGAACGGGATCAAGCCACGCCTCTCGGTGGCCCATCCCGGGATAGCCGCCGTTTCCATCTTCGATCGGAGCGGACGCCTGGTCCGCAGCTTGCCGGCGCAAACGTGGGCGGGAATCCCGCGCTCATGGGATCTTCGCGCCGCGCTCGGGGCGCAAGCCTCCTCCGGGATCTATTTCTGGCGCTCCCGCGGAACCGGGTCCGTCCGTTCCCAATCGGGAACCCTGCTAATCCCCTGACCGCATCCGCTCTTGATGGACTCGAAATGCCGCCACTTCCCCGCTTGCGGGGGATGCCAGACCTTGGATCAGGACTATGCCTCCCAGTTGCTCCGCAAAACGGAGGAGCTGGGGCGGCAATTCGCCGATTGGCCGGACCTGCGCATCGATCCGATATTGCCCAGCCCGCGCGAGGAGGGCTACCGCCACAAGGTTCAGCTGCCGTTCGGCCTGGAACGCCGGGGGAGCAAGATGGAGGTGACGGTAGGCTGTTTCGCCGCCGGATCCCATGACGTGGTGGATCAGCGGGAATGCCTGGTCCAGGATGCCGGCCTTTCCAGCGTCGCCTGGGCGGTACGCGATTGGGCCCGGGCCAACGCCGTCCCCGTGTACCGTGAGGATTCCGGAGCGGGCTGGCTGCGGCATCTGTTGCTGCGCAAGGGCGCCGGTACGGGGGAAATCCTGCTGGGGCTGGTCACCAACGGGCCGGGCGCGGGTCCGCGAACGCTGCTGCCGGATTTGTTGCGGCGCTGCCGTGAGGCGCTGGCGGCAGCGCCGGGAAGCGGGGAGCTGGTAGGGGTGGTGCAAAGCCTGAACGCGGCCCGCACCAACGTGGTACTGGGCGGCGAGGAAAAGCTGTGGTGGGGCAGCCCGCGCCTGCAGGAAAAGCTGGGCCCATTCCGCTTCCAGGTAGGCGTCTCCACCTTCTTCCAAGTCAACCCTTTCCAGACCCCGCGCCTGTACGACCTGGCCATTGCCGCCATCCCGGCGGGCGCGCATGCGCTTGATCTGTATTCCGGCATCGGTTCCATCGCGCTTTGGGCGGCGCGCAAGGCAGGGACCGTGCTCGGCATCGAGGAGAATCCCGCGTCCGTCGCCGCCGCGGTCTCAGCCGCCGCGGACAACGGGACGGCCAACGCGCGCTTCCTGGCCGCGGACGTGGCGGAAGCGCTTGGGAATCCGGAACGTTACCTGGGGGAGGCCGGACTGCCCGGGGACGCCATCGCGCGCGCCGGCGCCGTGATCGTGGATCCGCCCCGCAAGGGCCTGGAGCCGAAAGTGCGGGAAGCGGTGGCCGGCCTGGGAGCCGCCCGCATCGTGTATGTTTCCTGTTTCCCGGCCACTTTGGCGCGGGATGCCAGGGCTTGGGCCGGGGCCTACCGCTTAGCCTCCATAAGCCCGGTCGACATGTTCCCGCATACGCGCCATGTCGAGTGCGTTGCCGTTTTCAATGCTCTCTGAACCCGGGAATCAATGCGAGGGCGGCGGCTTGTCGTGGGTTAGCGTCACCAGGTAATAGCTGAGTTGCGCGCCGCGATGCACCTCGATGGGCACTGGCACGTCGGTCGAGTCCACCGTGAAGGTTTTCGATCGGGCGCCGGAGAAAATCGCCTTATGATCGATGAGCAGGGTCATGGTCTGGAGATCGGATGGCGTGAGCACGAAGGAAACCGTATCGATAGCCTCAGGGAGATACAAGGTATACACCTGGGATTCAGGGATGAAATCCGGGGCCAGGGTTCCGGCGCTGGGTTGCAGGCTGGCCAGGTAGAGGCCTGCCGGCAAGGTGGGGAAAAGCTCGAGGGAATAGATGCGGGTACTGGCCACGCCCGTGGACATGTCCGTTACCAGGATCTGGACCGTTTCCGGAGTGTCGCCAATATTCACGGGTTTGGTGGGGGAGCCCGTGAGCACGCTTTCCCCTTCAAAGGATATCATGGCGTCGGGATTCTCCGGCTGCATGGTGAAGCTGACCGATTTCACCCCCGCGGGCAGGCTGACCTTGTAGTTCAGCGTATCCCGCAAGAAGTTCGGGGAGAGTTTGCCGCTGGAGGGAATCAGGCTGAGCAATCCATTGACCGGCCGCAAGGGAGGCAGCTCGGTATGCTGGACGGTTTTCTTGCCCTTGCCATCATAGGCGATGAGGGTTTCCAGGGCCAGTTGCTCCTGCGCCTTAAAACCGGAGACCTTGATGGTGAACCGATGATGGGACAATGGACCCAAGGTATAAGGAGGAAGGTCCGTGCCCGGGGAGGGAAGTTTCGCATTCCATAGCTTGTAAACCGGAGCGGAGAGGCTGTCGAAGATTTGCACATGCACGCGATCGTACCGGCTCAGGGAGTCGTTCAGCTTCAGCCACAACACCTCGTCGGCAGGGAGCGGATCCACGGTTTGGCAGCCGGACAGGAAAAGCCCCAATGAGGCTCCCAGGCAGGCGATAAGGAAATAAGGAAAGCGGGTTGCCATGGGGTTACGGTCCGTTATCGTCCAGCTGAAGCGGGATGTCCGGCGGCTTGGTGGCGGGATGGGAGTTGGTCATGAGGATGAATCCGGCCACCCCGGCGGAAGCGCCTGCCAGCCCGGCCGCACCTACCCACCAAAGCCATTGCCGGGATCCATCCGGGCGCGGCTTCAGCGTGGCTACCGGCTGGGAAGTTGGCCGGGTTTCGGTTTTAGGGCCGGCGGGTGTGCCGATTTCGTAGAACTGGCCCGCGATTTCACGCCCGCGCGCCTCGTATACCTTGGGATCGGCCAGCCCACCCCGGCGCGTGCCCAGCCCTAGCCTTTTATTGAATTGGGTCTTGCGGGGAACGGTTTCGTCCCTGTCCGGGCGGTCCGACCATTCGGAAACGGAATCCGGGTCCGGACGCGAACCCGTCCCCAAACCCAGATTCTGGGCGGATGCGGTCATCACCGCCATCAGGATCAGGACCGCGCCCAAGAAGAAGCCGGGTTTCATGCGTATTTCTCTTTCCCCATGCGTGCCTCTGATTGGGACGCGCCTCCTGTGGGATTATAAGATAATGCGGCGGAGAAGTTTAAATCCTTGGGAATTTCACCCATCATTGGCGAAAATAAACTGAATTCAACAGGGTGGCGGTCAGGAAAGGGGAAAACTTCCTCACCAAACGCCGGTGCAGGCCGAGCCAAGGCAGGTTTCCAAGCGCGCCCGATCCGCCGCGTCGAGGCGCGCATTGCACAAGGCGTTTTCGGCCGGCAGGGAAAAAGTTTGCGTGCCGCCGTCGGCGCAAGGGATGGAAAGCAGGCGCGGCGACCGTTCCGCGTATTCCGAGCGTCCCATCCAGGTTACCGTACCCGGCGCGTAACCGCAGTCGGCCGGGGCTGCGTCCCCGGCTTCCAACCCGAGCAGGCAACGGACGGTATCCGCATCCAGGAAGTCGGCCGGGCAGACCGGTTCCGCGTCCGATCCGGAATAAGTCCCGAAGTGAAGGGAGTAGCGCGTATCGCCCTCCGCCAGCCCCACCGTTCCCAGGCGCTGGCCTCGCGCCACCGATCCGCCCGCAATGAGCGCCGAGGCTTGGGTCGGATCGAGGCGCACATGGCAGAGGTTGACTTCCACGCAGGCGGAGTCCAGCACCAGGCAGGAACTGCCCGGGTAGCCGGTTTCAGGGGTGATGGAAACGATATCCGCGGAGAAGGGGGCCCGCACCGCCATGTCTCCGCGCGCGTCCGCGCTGTCGAACAGGAAGTCGATGCCGGGATGCCCTTCCGGATGCGCCCCGCCATGGACGCCGAATGGCAGAAGACCGCCCTTGTCCCTGAATCCGGCCAGGTCCACGGGCAAATCCAAGCGCGCCGCGTCCGCGCACGCGCGTTCCCCATGGCGCCAAGGCGTTTGGCAGGAAAGCAGGGCGCAGGCGACCATGGCAATTAAGGCATACTCTGTGCAAAGGCCCGGGGAGCATGCCGGGGATGGGATCCGCATGGCCTGATTCTACCGCCTGACCCGCTTTGGTGCTACTTTTCCGCCATGAATACATACCCTGGAAAAACGGATGCCGATTCCATTCCGTTGCTGGAAACGGATGGGTTCGCTTTGGTCCGCCGCGGCCGGTTCCTCTCCGCCCGCCTGAAAAGCCCCCATCTCGCCCTTTCCACCTCCCATGTCAACGGGGGCCAGACGGAACAAGTGCGTTACCTGATGAACCATCAGAATTGCGAGGGCAAAGGGCATATGTCCCGCCATGAAACCCTGGTAGGGCAAGGAGCGGAAGCCTACCATCGCCTGGCCTGCGCCGAAGCGGGCCTCCCTTCCGAGGCCACGGCCATGATGGGCACGGCCGCCAATATGCAATACGCCGCCGTGCGCGCGGAAAGCTTCGAGGCGGTCTCGGTATGGGCAGTGGTCACCGCGGGCGTGCAGGGCAATGCCGGCCGCGCGGGGGATCCAGCCACCTGGCATGAATCCTCCGGGACCTGGAAACCCGTGCATGCCCTGCCCGGGACCATCAACACCATGGTGATCTTCAACTGGCCTCTGCTGCCCAACGCCCTGGCCCGCGCCGCGGCCACCATCACGGAAGCCAAGACGGTGGCGTTGCTGGAGCTGGCCGTCGGCAGCCGTTATTCGCCGCATCTGGCCACAGGCACCGGCACGGATCAATTCTGCCTGGCCGCTCCCTTGGATCCGTCCCGCAGCCCCATGACCTGGACGGGAAAGCATTCCAAGCTGGGCGAGATCCTGGCGCGCGCGGTGATCGAGGCGACCAAGGAAGCGTTGCGCTGGCAGAACGGCCTGGATCCGTCGCGCACGCGCAACCTGATCCATGCCCTGGGGCGCTTCGGAACCGATGAAGCCCGCTTGCTCGAGGCGGTTTCCGCCTTGCTTGAGGAAGCGGATCGCGCCTTGTTGAAAGCCAATTTCCAGGCGGTGATCCATGATCCCCTGGTCGCTGGCGCGGCTTATGCGCTGGCCGCGGTGCGCGATCGCATCGCCTTCGGGACATTGCCGGAAGACTCGGGAAGGGAATCGCTGGCCAACCAGGCCGCCATGCTGGCGGCGGGGCTGGCCGCGAAGACGGAAGCTTTCCCGGCTTTCCGGACCGCCCTGGCCGCGACGGACCTGGAGGTGCCGGACTTGGTGGCCAAGGCGCTGGCCTTGGGTTGGCGGGAAAAATGGAAATAGCCGGCGGTTGGGAGGCTTGGACGGGGCCGCAAGGTCTCTTGCGCCAGTCCGGGATCTTCCTGGGATTTTGCCTGGCCCTGGACGTGGCCATCGGGGATCCGCAATACCGTTGGCATCCCATCCGGGTAACCGGCAAGGTACTGGAGGCGGGGGAAGCCCTGCTGCGCCGGCTGGGCCAAGGCGGGCGCCTGGGCGGCTTTCTGCTGTTCCTGATCCTGGCCGCGGTTTGCGGCGGCGGCGCCTATGCGGTGTCGGCGGGATTGCGGGCCGGGGGAGCGGCGCTGGGAAGGCCCGGCTGGGGCTGGACCTTGTCCTGGATCTGGGAAGCGTACCTGGGATACAGCCTCTTGGCCCTGGGGGATTTGATCCATCACGGCCGGCGCATCGCCCGGGCGGCGGAAAGCGGCGACATCGGGGCGGCCCGCCGGGCGGCGGGCATGTTGGTGGGGCGCGATACCGACAGGATGAATGCCGCCGCCTGCAACCGCGCGGCCGTGGAAAGCCTGGCGGAAAGCCTGGTGGACGGGGTGTTATCGCCTCTGTTCTGGTTCGCCTGGCTGGGTTTGCCCGGATTGATCCTCTTCAAGATCGCCAGCACCATGGATTCCATGGTCGGATACAAGGACGAGCGATACCTCCATTTCGGTTGGTTCGGCGCGCGCCTGGACGATGTCATGAACTACCTGCCCGCCCGCCTCTGCCTCCTCCTGATCACGGTTTTCTCCGCCATCGTCCCCGGCTATTCCGCCCGCAAGGCATGGTCCGTTTCCCTGGGCCAGCATGCCTTGCTTCCGGGACCCAACAAGGGCTGGAGCGAGACGGCCGCGGCGGGAGCCTTGGACATCCGGCTGGCGGGGCCGATTTACAAGCATGGGAACCTGGTCAACAGCCTGTGGATCGGCCCGGCCGGGGCTCCCGAAGGCGGTACGGCGCGGGATGTGCGGCGCATGATCGGTTTGGCATACGGGTGCACCTTGCTGTTCTTGTTGCTGGCTTGGGGAAGCGGATTTATCGGGAGGTGAACCCGGGTGCGCGACCCGGGATCGATTCCGCCGGCGGGCGCTCGTTCGGATCGAGCCGACCGGATCGTGCCGGCCAGGGCCGGCTAAAACCTCTGGAAACGGGGCAAGCGGTGGCCCGCAGCGCCTCCGCGCGAAGCCGCCCGACCCGCGGCATCCCAACCCGGGACCGTCTCTTCCTGGGGTACCTTGCCGGTTAACCTGGCCCCGGTGATCGAGGTGCTGGCCAGCGTCACGTTCACGACCGCGTCATGGCATACCGGCGCGGATCCGTTGGCGAGGCAAAGCTCGACATGCAATTCGCCCCCTGTGGCCGCTTGCTTCAGCCAAAGGCCGTCTTCCAGCAAGGCCGTATCCGCTTCCGGGCCGGACAGAGACCAATTCCAAATCAGGATGGAATCGCGGCTGGCCTTTATGGCGGCGAGATTGGCTATGGCGGGCCGGATGGCCAGGGAGTCCTTGCCGTTCCAGGCATCGACCGCGGTCAAGGTGAAGACCGGATCCGGGATGGCTTCCTTGATGGTGACGCGGACGGTCCGCGAAGGGGTGGAATCGCCGAAATCGGCGGTTAGCCGGTAGGTAACGGCGGTATCTCCGGTAACACGCGGGATACGCAGCACCAGAGGGCTGGCACCCGGGTCCAGGATGCGCGCAGATGGACCGGATACGATGGACCAGGCGTAGCTTTCCGCGCATGCCACCGTGGCTGAAAGGGAGAGGATTTCGCCCTCGGAGACGCTGGTATCGGCGGGGGCGACCAATTTGTCCGCGCAATCGGCGGGTTTCACCGTCACCAGGGTTTGCCCGAGGCGTTGGTTCTGGTAGGCCAAGGCGACCCAATCAGCGCTGCGCGCGACCTTGGACAATTCCGGTTCATCGATCAACCCTCGGAAATACTGGTTCGCGGCCCAATTGGAACGCCCTATGAAATTGGCCATGCGCGTCACGCCGGTAATGGGCAAAGCCGAGGTGTCCGCGAGGATCTGAACGCCGTTCTTATAGATTCGCATGTCCTTGCCGGCCATGGTGACGGTGAAATAGCTCCATTGGTTGAGCGTCAATACGTCGGGGGCGCTCCAGAATTGTGCCGTGGTCCCCCAGACCTGGATTGCCAGATTCCCGGTCGTGTCCTGGCGGGTCACGACGATATTGTCCATGGCTTCCCCGTTTCCAAGGTCCAGCAAACGGGACCAACTTCGGTTCGCGGTCGGATAGACCCACGCCGAATAGGTGAAGCCGCCGCCGAATTGCGAATACCCGTCGCCCAGATCGAGATAATCGCCCGCGGTCGCGCCATCCAGGCTGTCGGCTCCCCCGATCATCCCTTCCTTGTTTTCATCCCCATCGTAGGCTACCGGAACGGCTGCGTTACCTCCGGCAACGGAGTTGGGCCGCGCCGCGGTTCCGGACGCGCTCAAATGCCAAGCCGCCACGAAGTTTTGGGTCGAGCGGAACACGGATCCGGGATTGGAGCTGTCGGGCGCGGCCGGATTGCCCCAAAGCATGCGTATGGTCCGATTGGCGGTATTGCCGGGCACGGTATCCAGGAGAACCCAGATTTCCGCCAGCGCCCGTGCGGAATCCCAGCGTTCGATTTCATAAGCGAGGGGCATTCCGCCCGCTTTGGTGAAGCGGATATCCTGGCCTTTGCCCTTGGCCTGGGGAAAGTTGAAATTGGCCGCGTTGAGCCTCACCAATACGGGGAAATGAAGCACCATTCCGGCCACGTTGGCGCCCGTCGCGGAGGTGTTCAGCTCTATGTTCGCGGCATGGGTCCAAACGGAAAAATCCTCCGCAGCCCGGGGACCCCCTTGGTACAGCAGAAAAGCCGCCGCGACAGCCGGGAACCTGAAAAAGTTGAACTGAATGATGTTCCGCATATCGATTATCCGGCGCTTGGGGCTATTGTTCCCAACCCGCCGGTCCCCTAATCCCGTTTATCTTAAAACAAAGGGCGGGTAGAAGTCTTTGGTCTTTTAAGAGCGATACCGGATTATTTCGTTCCGTAACCGGATGTCCCCCGTCTTGCGCGCGTGCGGGTATTTCCGCGGTTACGGCAGCGTGGGAAGGGAGGCGGGGGAAGGCGTTTCCGCCGGCTTGATCCGCAGTAACGCGAATGCTTCCTGGCCGAAACCGCGGATGGGCGCGGAGAGTACCTCCGTTTCGAAAGCCGCGGCATTGTCCCGCAGCCACGCCGACGTCTCCGGATCCTCACCCACTTCGCGCGTCACCACCAGATCGCCTCCGGCGCAAAAGCCCAGCAAGCGCGCGGACAGGTTGAGGGTGGATCCGAAATAATCCAGGCGATCGTTCTGGTTGACGGCGATGCAGGAGCCGCAATGCACGCCGGCCTTGAGCACCAGCGAAGGCTGGGATTCCCTTAGGCGCCTATGCGCTTCCAGGGCCGCGCGCACGGCGGCCTGCGGCCTCGGGAAAACGGCCATCACCGCATCGCCTATGGTCTTGACCACGCCGCCGCCCTCACCGGCGATGGCGGCCTTCAGGATGTCGAAATGCTCCATCACAAGTCCGAAGGCCTTGGCATCCCCCGCGTCCCGGTACAAGAGGGTCGATCCGCGCAAATCGGTGAACAGGAAGGCCAGGCTGCCGACGGAAATCTCCTCCCCCGGGCGCAAGGCCTCTTCCGCGAAAAGGTCGCGGAAGGTTTGCAACGCGGTTACTTCCGCGGCCGTGGCGGCATCGTCGGCCCAGGCGTTGCGTTCCAGGGCGAACACCAGTTTCCGCCCGGTGGGATTGGCCAGGGATAAGCGCGGCCGGGCGTTCCATAGGGCTTCTTCGCGCGGCCAGCCGTTGCCGGGAGGTTCGGCATGGACATGCGATTCCCCGCCTTCGGCGGCATCGGCATGGAAGCCGCCCTCGCTTTCGCCCAGGCCACCACCCACCCTCCCGCCCACGCGGATATGCCAGGCCCCGTCGAAGGAGGGGGAACGCAACCGGTACCGGCCCGGCTCCAGGGACAGATCCAAGGTCGTGGCCGTGCGGGGTTCCAGGGCATGCCGGAAGATGATATGCGGCGTTCGTTGCGGGCTGCCTACGCAATATTCGGCCCCCTGCGCGGAACGGATCGACTTGTTGGCCGAGAAGGTAACCTCCACGGAACGGTCGAAGGAAGCGCGGAAATCGATGTTGCAGGAATCGCAATGGATGGGCCCTTTCACATCGCGCAGATGCGCGGATGTGGATTTGGCTCCGCGACAGGAAGGGCACAGCAGGTCCCAGCGGAAATCCAGCAGCCCCGAGCGCGCGGCCAGAAGGCAGGTTTCCAGGACTTCCTTGCGGCTGCGGCGCCAAAGTCCGGCCAAAGCATAGGGACGGATGCGCAGCAGATCGGCGTCATCGGCCGTTTCCAGCAGCAGGCGCAGGCGGGCCGCCATCAGCGGATCGGCCCCGCCGGCGAGCAGATCCTGGAAGCGGGAGGCCAGACGCGCTTTACCGGAGGGCGCGAAAGTCGTTTCCGGATTGATCGTAACCGGAGCCGAGGAATCCAACGCAGCTCGGGCATAACCGCGGAAGACGGAAGTGAAACGGCGCTTGACCGCGGTTTGGAAGATGAGGGCGATGGGCCATGTCAGCCAGCGATATCGGGGCTGCAGCCAGGTCTCGTAACGCAGGCGCGTGCCTCCCAAGGGAAGCGCGTCCAGGTGGACGGAAACCTTCATCTCCCTGAGCGGACCGCTCAGGTAATGGCGGGCGACGCCAAAACGGCCCGGACGCGACCACTCGAAGGGGTCTTCGGTCCAACGTACCAGATATCCGAATTTCCGGAAAGCGATCAGCCGTTCGGGATCTTCGCCTTTACGGATCAGGTTGGGAATGCCGGTATCGCGGTTGAACCGATCGGTATCCGAGACCAGCGGCCATAGCGCTTCCCGCGAAGCGGGAAATTCCCATTCCCAGGAAAGTCTGAGCATGGTTCATTGTAGCGCGGAACGGATGCGCCGGGAAAGAGGAGAAAAGGTAAAATGGCGCGTAAATGCCCGCAGCGGAGGACCGCCGCGGGCGCGGGCTTAGCGGATAATGGCCAAGCTGGATGGGGGCATGCCCAAATCGACCTTGGATTCCGGCCTTTCCGTAAAGGTATCCGCATCGAAAATGCGCAGGCTGGCCGCGCCGAAGCTCCGATCCGCGATGAAAAGGGAGGCGGTAGGGGCATCGATGGCGATATCACCCACGGCATAGGGACCGAGTTCGACGATGTTCCGCGCCTTCCCGTCCTTCAGGGAAATCGCGACGATTTTTTCGGCGGCATCCGTGCCCAGGTCCATGAACAACTGGCCGCGGTAAAGCTGGGTCGCGTTGACATTGCCGCCCAGCGCCAATTCCGTGGCCAAGGTGTCCGCCACCGTGAAGCTGGCGAGATCGATGCCCACGATGCCGCCGTCCGTTTCCACCGCATAGGTCTCATCCGAATACAATCCGCGACAGGGGATGTATAGCTTGCCGCTCGCGGAATCGTAGCTCATGCCGGCGGGGTTGCCATAGGGCAGCTCCAGGGACCGGGTTACCTGGCGCGTGGCCACGTCGATTTTCAGCAAATGCGCCGTGAGCGGCACCCAGCCATTCTTCGTGTCCAGATTCGCCGTTATAGCGTAAAGATCGCCGTCGATGAAAAGCAGGGAGGAGGTTTCCGGAAGCTTGTCCGAGGTATCCGCAAAAGCGGAGAGATCGATGGACCCCTTCGATGTGCCCGTATACTGGTCGTATACGCCGATTTTATCGGTACCCAGGAAGGACACGTACAACAGGCTGTCCTTGAGCTCCACGTCGTAGGGATTGGACAAGGCGTCAAAAGCGAATTGCAGCACGGTGCGGAGATTATGCCGATCCACCACCTGGAGATTGTCGCGGCCAAGGCGGTTGATCACATAGATGTCGTCACCGCCCAAGTAGCGCGCCACGGCGTCGGAATGGGTGGAGGTAATGGTCTTTTCCGCGAAGGCGCTGTCGATGCCGAAAGCGGAATAGCTGCCTGCCTTGTAGTCCGCGCTCACGTTCACGGAAAACAAGAAGGCTTTCTCCGGCCTGGGCGGGGGCACGTTTTCATCCTGGGACAAACAGCCGCTCAAGGCCAGGGCCGCGGTCAACAGGGAAAGGCCGGCGCGCGCGCCAAGGCCAGTGCGCCCCCTAAGGCGGGCGGCCGGTTTTCGGATCGGAAGTGTTAGTGAGGCCATGAAGGAATCCTTTGGTTCGGGTTTATCTGGAATACGGTTTCCGATGCGCGCCGGGATCAGAAATCCGCCTGCGCCGTGGCCGCGTAATTGCGGCCCTGCAACGGGAACGTGAAGTAGTCGAAATTGCGTTGGTCGAAAACATTGTGCGCGCCCGCGGCGATGAGCAAGTGCCGGATGCGCCAGGAAAGATCGAGATCGCAACGCGTCTGCCAATCCGTGTTGTGGCTGTAGCTGTCGAAAATGCTAGGCTGGTTGGAGGAGTTGGGATAGGCCAGGCCCTGCCAATAACCGAAGGCCGCTAGCGACCAGGAGCCATGGGTTAAAGTCTGGCGCAGGGAGGCCTGCGTGGTGGGGCGATAGGGGATGAGCTTGAAGCCGTCCGTTCCCGATTCGCCGGAAATGTCCTCGGCCCGCATCAGGGTAACGGATGCGTCCGTGCGGGACCACTTGCGCGGGGCCGCGGAGGCCTTGATTTCCAAGCCCAGGATCCGGGTAGCGCTGGTGTTACGAAAGGTGAGCACGAATTGGGAGTTCTGCTGCAAGGTGATGATGCGGCGCCCTTCCGTGGCGAAGGCCTCCACATCCAAGGACCAGGAGTCCCCATCCGCATGGGCTCCCAGGGAGGCGTTCACGCCGCCTTCCGGCCGCAAACGCGGGTTAGCCAGCACGGTACCGCGATCGCCGAAGCGCTCCATGAAGGTGGGGACGCGGTAGGCGTCTCCGGCCTGGGCCGTGAACCAAAGCCCCGCCCGGGGCCGGTATTGGTAGGCCAGGCGCAGGGAGCCGTGATCGCTCCATTTTTCCCCAGGCACCAGCTCCCCTCCCACGGTATAAGCCTGCTGACCGTACAATTCCTCCAAGGCCAGATCCGCCGCCAGGATGGCCTGCACGCTATGGCGGCCATGCGTGTAAGCGGGGGTGAGCTTGCCTTGCCCTGTGTAGCGGAAAATCCCCGGGTACTCTTTGCCCTGGATCCGATCGGAAAAGGCGTAGCCGGAAACCCCATAGGCGATCAGCGCGCTCAGGCTCCATCCCCCGCCCAGCAATTTCCTGGCCCACAAACTGGCCAGGAAATCCGTATAGCGGTTCTCGTCATCGTCGTATCCGATGCCGATGGCCCCGCCGCCCTTGGACGTGTCCACGTAGACGTCGCCGACATAGGTCCCGGATATATCGAGCGAGGCTTCAACGTCCGGGCCGGACCACTTTCCGAATCCGCGCGCGAAGGCGCGATCCGATTCGCGGAAAGCCGAAATGGCCACGCTGGAATCGGCATTGGGCGCGGAGGCGGGTATTTGCTTTTGCAAACGGGACAGATCGAATTGCAGGCCCGTCTCCCAGGCGGGAGCGGGATGGACGGCGAAATCGCCCGCGATTTCCGAATAGGCATGCGCATTGTTCCGGCGCGTCTTGCGGGTCAGATCATCGGCGGAAAGCGGTTTGGACCCCTCCGGATGCCGGCCCGGTTCGTATTCGGTTCCATTGTCGTCATAGTAGGTGAAATCCCCATCCGACTGGTTGCGCGCGGCCTGGAAGCGGCTTCTCCAATCCTTGCCCCGATACGCCACGGCCCCATTGGCGCGCAGGCTGCCGAAAGATCCCGCCCCCACGGCGCCTTGCAGGGCCGGCCCGCGGGCCTGATCGCCCGTGACGATATTGATGGTCCCTCCCATCGGCGATCCGGGGAGATCCTCCGGCGCCATACCCTTGGACACTTCGATGCGCTCCACCCGCGACATATCCCAATCGCTGAGGAACAGGGACGGGTCGGCCGCCTGGTTCCGCAACACTCCGTCTACGTACACGTTGACCTGGTTGTCCGAGGCCCCCCATACCGAGACTCCCAAGTAATCGCCGAGCCCCCCCGCGCGCATCACATGGACTCCCGCGACGCGCTGCAGCAAGTCGCCCAGGTTGCCCAATTGGCGATCCACGTCGGTGAGGACGATGATCTCTTTGGACGCGTCGGTGGGCAAAGGCGCGGGCCGTTCGGCTTGCACGGGAGCCAGATCAAGCGTATCGCGGCCGATGGACGGCGCCTGATCGGCCGGCGATCCGGAAGCCGCGTCTCCGCCTCCGGCGGCCAGGACGCAGAGCAGGCACAGCGGAATATAACGGCAGGTCCGCGTTTGCGGCATCGTGCCCGGAGCTCCTTCGGAAGCTTCCGGGATCTCGCCGGCAGCCTCCACATATGAGGACGGCCTTCGCGGGCGCATCTGCGCGCTTGGAACGGGAAAACGGAAGCGCGCGGGGAATTCCCGGGCGGGGTTCCGTCGACCTCGGCTGCGAAGGCCAACTAGATCCCTTACAGGTGAGTCTTCTGGCTTGCGGGTCCGGAAAGGGTTCCGATACAGGTGTCCGCGGGGACGCCCATACCGGTTTGCCTCTCAACCTACTCCTCCGCCTTCCCGGCATCCCTTTAGCAAGGATGCCAGTGGCCGGTTCCCGGGCGGCGAAGCCGCGGCCGGGGACCATGAAGTTTCGTACCGCTTACAGCGACGAGCTCGCTTCCGATTCTCACGGAATTCCTCGTTATGCGATGAAAGGGTCTGCGACCCTTTCATTTAGGAGAAGCGGCAAAGCCGCTTCTCCGTATCCCTGGCGTTCCAGGGCGCTTCCTATAAGGCGATGAGAAGATATTAAGGCCCGGGGCCTTTGTCTATGCGGCTTCCCGGGCGGGAGGCCGCGGGGATCAGTCCGCAACCGCCACGGTTTTCCCGTCGGCGGCGGCCTTTTTCAGTTTTTCATTGGCCCAGATGGCCACCTCCACGCGGCGATTGGCCTGCCGGCCGGATGCCGAAGCGTTATCCGCCACCGGTT
>JBDSWM010000062.1:0-12722 GCA_039926685.1 Fibrobacteria bacterium
CAGGTAACATGGGTGACACCTGGGGATGTTGCTAGATTAACCGCCTGAAACGGCGGAACCGAGCGAGCATGCAAACAAGAGGATCCACCCCCCTGCCCGATACTTTACCCCTGCCCCCCTCGCCGGAGCCGCTGCGTTTTCTCGGCAATCGCGCCAACCCCAATTACGCGGCGGTAGCCCATCTGTTGCGCACCTACGCGCGACATCTGGGAATGGCGCTGCATGAGGCGGAAACGGCCGCGGCCGGACCCGTGGATGTGTTATGGGACATGGGCTTGCCGGCCAAGCCCGACGGCGCCTGCCTGGTGTTTCCGGGACGCCCCCATGCGGAAGCGGAGACCGCTTGCGCGCGCACGCGCAGCGGGTATCCGGTGCCGCTTTCCGGACGCCCGCTCGGCGCCCATAAGGGCGGAGTGCTGGAGGCGGTGGATGGCCTCTCCCTGGCCTGGGAAGGCGCAGAAGGCTGGAACCTCCATTCCGACTGGGATCTCCTCTCCTTCTGCGCGGACATCCTGTTCCGCCGCGCGGATCATCATCCTTCCCGGCGGCGCGCGGCCCGCGAGGCGATCAGCCTGGATCAATGGGATCGGGACTTCGGCCTTACCGAAGAGCCGTGGGTCGATCGCTGGATGTTCCGCCTGCTGGGGGCCCTGCCGCGCCTGCGGGCCGCCGTGGACGCCCTGCCCGCGCAAGCGCGCATCTGGCTGACACACGATTTGGACAATCTGGCCAAATGGCGGCCGCGGTCGGTGGCTGGCCAAATCCTGCGCACGCCGGGACAATTGGCGCGGGGACGCTTCGCGCCTTTGGCCAAGGCCTGGAGCGAGATCGCGGGGCGCGCCCTCACCGGCAAGGATCCTTATGATGTCATGGACCAGATCTTGCGGATGGAAACGGGCCGGCGCTCGGCGAACTTCTTCCTCGCCAATGGCCGCGACCATCTCATCCACCGCTATGATCTCGCCCGGCCGCGTTTCCGCAGGGTCATGCTGGACTGCCTGCGGCAGGGTATGGATATAGGGTTGCATGGCCAGGTTCATTTCATATCCGACCCGGACGCCATCAACGCCGAGAAAAGCAAAATGGAACGGTTGGCCGGCGCGCCTGTCCGCCTGAACCGGCAGCATTATCTGCGTTGGGATCCTGCCGCCACCTTCGCCGGATTGGAGGCCGCCGGCGTCCGGGTGGATTCCACGCTCGGCTACAACGATTCGCCTGGCTTCCGCACGGGTACGGCCTTTCCCTATCTGTGGTTCGATTGCCGCACCGATAAGCCCACCGGTTTGCTGGAGACTCCGCTCATCCTGGGCGAATTCCAGTTCTACCAACCGCAGTCTTTCGATCCGGAAATGGTGGACCGAACCATCGGGAAATACCTGGATGCGGCGACCCGCCAAGGCGGCGTCTTTACCGTATTGTTCCACAACAATTATTTCCACGAGGGCGACTTCCCGGGGCAGAGCGCCGTCTACTCCCGGTTGCTGGCATTGGCCGGGCGGCGCGGACTGCCCGATTTCGATCCCCTGGGGACACATGCGCGTTACCTGGAATCCGATGAGCCTGGATGATGGCCGCCACCCGGGTGATCACTCCCCGGCCGCAAGTCCGAAGGACGGGATCCCCAGCGCGGCCGGGCCTGTCCGGCCCACCGCATTGGTGTTCCTATCCCTTCTGACCGGGCAATTGCTCAATCTGCTGGCCTTATCCCTGTTGGCCGCCCACCTGGGGCTGGCCCGCTTCGGCCGATTCGGGATTTGCATGCTGGATTTCGCCGTGTTCGGCAACCTCGCCAATTTCGCGCTGCCGGCGGCATCCATCACCATGGCCGTGAAAGGGCGGTTCCGGCCGGGCCTGTTCGCGCTGGTAATGGGCGCGCGTGGCTGGACCTCGCTTCTGGCCGTAACTCTGTATATGGCCTTCGAAATCCTGTTCCGGGATCGGGAGATGGTCTGGACCGCGGCCGTGCTATTACCGGCGCTCATCCTCAATCCCGCCCAGCTGGAATGGTGGTTCGCGGCCAAACAATCCTGGCGCGATCTCCTTCTCTACCGCTTACTGGGGGGATGCGTCACCTTGGGCGTGGTGCTGCTGGGCGTGGGGCGCATACCGGGCCTGCCCGCGGGCGGACTGCCCGCAGCCGCAGCCGCATACAGCGCAGGCTTCGCCGCCGCCGCCTTGTACCTCATGGCCCGCATGGGCAATGTGAACGGAGCGCGCCTCCCCCGCATGTATCCCGTGACCGCGCGCATGCGTTACCTTTGGAGGCAATCCTTTCCCATCGCGCTGACGGTAGTATGCGATTTCCTCTTCGTCGCCCTTGGCTATTACGCTTTCACGGCGGCGGGGGAATCCGGCCCGCTGCTCGGCGCGTACGCCTGCGCCTATCGCATCATCCTGGCCGCGTCCATGTTTTCGTCCTCGCTGTTCACCGTGCTGCTGCCCCGGTTCGCGGGTCATTCCGATCTCGCGAACGCGCTCCGCCGCGTCTTCGACCGCATGGCCTTGGCCTTGGCCGCGTTGCTGCCGGCCGTGCCGTTCCTGGCCAGGCCGTTGCTGCGGCTGTTCTTCCCCAAGGCGGGCTGGGACGCGGCCTCGCTGGACTATGCCGCTTGGGCGCTTTCGACCATGGGGCTGGCGACCTATCTCCATCTGCTGCGCATGCCTCCCCTCACCAAGGCCCTTTCCGAAGGAGCGGTGTGGCTCTATTGCCGGCGGTTCTTCCTGGCCGGGGCGGCCAACGTGGTCGTGGTCGCGGCGGGAGTCTTTTCCGGCTTCGCGCGCGGCTTGCCGCTTTTAACGCTTACGGCCGATCTCCTCTTCACCGGCTGGTGGCTCAGCGACCTTTATCCGCAAGGCGGCAAAGCGCGTTGGGGAAGATTGGGGGCGCTGTTGTCCGGCTCCCTGGCATACCTGGCCTGGGTGGGGTACTGGGTTTGAAACCATTATTTATGATACTTTCTAACAGGAAGCCGTCCGTTTTTCAACGCTCGCGGGGTGGGATTGTATTCCGATAAATTGAAGCTGGTATTGGAGGAGGATTTGTCGGGCCTGCCGGAAGCCGCCCCCGTATTCGGCATGCGCGCCTGGCTGGAAGCCACGCGCCGGGCGCTGCCCGCCTTCCCCTTGAAAGTGCTGAAGGTGTATAAAGGCGAAACCTTCGTCGCTTACCTGCCCTTGCAATTCATCGCGCGCGGAGGTCTGATCAAGGCCTTCACGCCAGTCCTGACTTTTTACGGCGGGCCGTATTTCACGGCCGAGCGCCGCAAGTATTTCAACGAAGACGTCAAGGAGCGGTATGAAATCCTGGCGAGCATCCTGGCCTGGCTGGAAAGCCATTCCCATTACGCCATGCTATTGCCGGAGTCATGCGATGCGCGCCCGGCGCTGGAGCGGGGTTGGCGTTGCCTGCCGCGCTATACCGTGGTGAACCTGCTCAAATCGGGGACCAGCCTGGAGTTCAACCGGGCCTCCTCGAAAAGCATCCGCAAGGCGGAGGAGGCGGGCCTGCGCTTGGGCGAGACCGCGGGCGATGGCGCATTCCAAACGGCCTTCACGCGCACCTTCGTCCGCAAAGGCCTGGCCATGAAATGGAAACCGCAATGGGCCACGGATTTGCGCCGCGAGCTGACCGGTTCGGGTCTCATGGAGCACTTGGCCGTAAGCACCCCGGAAGGCAAGGAGATCGCTTTCGCCAGCGTGGCTCTGGACAAGCTGGGGAAGTCCGCCATCCTCTGGTATTCCTGCTCGCTGGCCGAAGCGGACGCGACCGGGGCCATGCATTTCATGCTAAGTGAACTCATTCTCCGCTACCGCGGCGAGTATGAAACCTTCGACCTCTGCGGCGCCGATCATCGCAGCCTTTCCGAATTCAAGGAGAAATTCGCCAACCGTTTGGACGCGCGCTTTTCCCTGGAGAAGTACCGCGGCCCGATTTCCTGGCTCGCAATGAAAGGGTACGAGAAAGCGAGGGGGATGCTGGGATGAATGCCGAGGAACGCATGGAAAAGACGCTTTCCAACGATTATCAGGCCTACTATGAAAAGGCCGCCATATTCCCCCAGCAAATGGATGAGATCGAGCTGGCCCAGTTTACCTCGGTGCTGCCGCCCGGCGGTGGACTGGATATCCTGGACCTGGGTTGCGCCGAGGGCAAGTTGGCCGCGGCGCTGGCCCGCCAGGGCCATAAGGTGAGCGTGGGCGATATCGCCCCCACGCAGCTCGAGTTTGCGGCGGCCGAAGCCGCGCGCGCTGGCGTGCGGTTGGAGGGTTCCTATCTCGCAGACATCGAGGCCGGTACCGGGGTTTTCGCCGGCAAGCGCTTCGACGCCGTATATTTCATGGACGTCATCGAACATCTCAGGAATCCCGTAGCCGGTCTGGAGCATTTGCGCGCCTTGCTCAAGGACGACGGCGTACTGGTGCTGCACACCCCCAATGCGTGCACGATTCACCGATTCCTGTGGCATATGCTGCGGCGCGGCCCTAGCATGGACTATGGGAACCCCGATAAGCTGCAAGACTTCCATTTCCAGACCTACGATTATCTGACTCTGGAAAAGACGCTGAATTTCATTGGCCTGAAAATCTCGGAATTGCTCCCCACCAAGATCGCGATTCCGCGCCTGTTCACTTCACGGTTCCTGGCCCGCTGTTTCCCGCTGCTTTCAGATACCTTGCTGGTCACCTGCCGCAAAACGCCGCCAATCGATATGGATGCGCTAATCGAGCATTGGAAGCGCACCAAAGGCGGGCGGGTTGACGTCCCGACGGCCGCACCGCCCCCAAGGACCTAAAACGCGGTTAGGACCGTAGTCCCATTTTAGCTATTTTCGGGTTCAGCCCCTGAGCCAAGCGCCGTTGCGCGGACGAACGCAACGCCGACTCTTGCGGGCCGCAACTCGATTTTCACCGGAGAACATAACCCATGCGGATTGCCGCGTCAGAGCATAGATTTGGGATGCCGTCGGGACGGGAGCGGAGAGCCGCAACGGCCTTCCCTTTCCGGGGCCGGCTGGGCGCCCTGGCCGCGTGCGCGGCGGCGCTGCTGTTCCAAGGTTGCCTTTTCGAAACCCGGACGCAACTACCGGTGATTCTGTTCATGGGCAACAGCATTACCTTGAAAGCCCCGGCACCGGAACTAGGCTGGACCGGGAATTGGGGCATGGCGGCCACGGCCGCCGATTCGGATTATGCCCATCAGACGATGCGGTTGCTACGGGAAAACGGGATGGATCTGCAAATGGAGATCGGAGAACGGAACTGCCCTGTATGCGACGGCGCCATCGACGAGCAGACGCGCGAAGTGGAGCAGATCCGGCGGTTACATCCGCGTTACGTGGTGGTCCAACTTTCCGAGCACAGCTTCGACACCGAACTCCGCAGCGGGAAGATGACCGAGCAATACCGGCGCTTGCTGGCCATGCTCCGCCGCGAAGGCGTGCCGCAAGTCTTATGCCTGGGCGCCTGGGGGGAGAAGGACACGGATCAGCCCCACGCCCAGGGGATCATGCAGGCCCTGATGGATTTCACCGAATACCGTTTCGTCGATATCAGCGCCGCGGCGCGGGACACCCTCAACTACGCCGACACTACCGTGTTCAAGGATGCCGGGGTGGCTTGGCATCCAGGCAACCGCGGCATGCTCGCCATCGCGGAAATCCTGTCCGACGCCGTTTTGAGCGGCAAATGAAGGGATCGTAAGAACCATGACCGCCGCCCTGAACCGCATCGCCTCCCGCCTCCTCGCCGCCTGGCTGCTAGCCGCCGCGCTGGCCGCGCCCGGCCGCGCTGCCATCGACGTCACCGCGTCGGAGGCCCGCGCCTTCCTGGGCGGGCGATCGGGCAAGCTCGTTTATCTCAAGAACCAGCTCAACCAGATCTATTACCTGGATTTCAGCGACAGCGTTCTGGTGGAGCACAAGGTCGCGGAAGACGCCTATTGCCTGAGCCCGATGATCCATCCGGACGGCAGCCGCATCGTATACGAGTCCAGCGCCGGCATATATATCCGCTACTTGCAGGAGAATTCCCCCACGCGGTATCGCATTTACGCCGGCATCGCGCAGGGCAACCACAGCCTGGAGCCGCATTGGTGGATCCATCCCAAGACCAAGGAAGAATACATCATCTTCACCACCGGGGATATTTCCGATTTGGAATGGCCGCCCAAAAGCGGCAACACCTACATGCAGAAAATCGTGGATAATATGCCGTCCGGACCGGCCCTTACCCTGCTGCCTTTCATGATGGCCAGCGGCCGCTCCAAGAACGGGGTATGGGGAGGTACTTCGCATCACTCCACCGGCATGTACAAACTCTATCCGGACAAGGTTGAGAACGCCTTTTTCAGCAGCACCAATTGGGTGGACAGCGGAAGCTGGGGCGCGTGCAACGGATCCATCAGCCCTTCCGACGACCCGGCCCGGCAGAATCGCCTGATGCATCTCAACTCCTATCTCGCGCTGAAGGACGGGGAGATTTTCGAAAACCACAAGGCCATCGTGATCCGCTCCTACGATGACAAGGACGTCTCCTCTCCGATATGGGAGATGGGAACGCCCGGCATCCGCTGCAACAACGACAGCAGCGGCAACCTCTTCTGGGATCAATCCGAATGGTCCACCGATGAGGAGTATTTCACGGCCGTCGGCAGCAAGGTGATCTCCGATTGGACCGACGGGGACGCCTATATAGGCCGCATCAGCTACACCGGCAACAACCAGATCCGCCGCATCCTCAAGGGGGGCGGCCTCAACCACTATCCCCACCTCTGGATCAAGACCGGCGTGGCGCCCGCCAAGATCAGGCTCGACAAAGCGGCCCTGGAGTTCGTATCCCTCAAAAAGGACAGCGCCGGCCCGCCCGCGGATACCATCCATGTATCCAATTCCGGCGACGGCGCCTTGCCGGCCCTCCGGATAGATAACGTGCCGGAATGGATCCGGATCGATATCCTCGATAATGGCGGATCCGCCCCGAAGCTGGTGGTATCGGTGGATCGCGCCGCCGCCGGGCTGGGGGATCATACCGCCAAAGTCAAGGTGAGCTATGGGCAGGCGGCGGATAGCGCTTTCTTCACCGTGCGCCTGAAGTATTCGGATCCGGTGCTGACCGCGCTCCGGGCGGAACCGGCGCAAGCCGTGCTGAAGCCGGGAGACACCGTGGCTTTCAGCGTGGTCGGGCTGGATCAGACGGGAGCGGTCATGGTCCCGCAGCCCTCGATCACCTGGGGATCCATTGACGATTTGCCCATCTCGGCCTCCGGCAAGGTGGTGGCGGATTCCTCCTTATGGACCCTCAGATCCTTCCGGGCCTATTCCGGGAGCTTGGTCTGCACCACTACGGTCTTCATCTCCAAGCACATCATGAAGGTGGATGTGGGAGCGGCCAAAGACAGCCTCGCGGAGGGTTGGATTTCCGACGAAGCCTTCGTATCCCCGGGCTGGCCGCGCGCCTCCCGCCCCGGCCTTCCCGTGATACTCAAGGCGGCCGATCATCCCGCCCCGGATCAGGTTTACCGTAGCGTGCGGCATACCCCCGGCTCCCTGAGATTGGACAGTTTGCCCAAGGGCCATTATGCCGTGCGCTGCTTCTTTTCCAGCCCCGGGCCGGGCGTAACCGAGGCCGTGAAGGGAATGACCATCAAAGTTGAAGGGGAGGCGCTAATCGAAGATCAAAGGCTTCCGTCCCGGCCCGACAGCGGGATCCGCGGAGGAACGTGCGATTTCCTCGCCACCATAAACGACGGCAACGGGCTCGAAATAGGGTTCGAGGGATTGGATGAAGCGGTTTCCCTGGCCGGCCTGGAAGTGTATGATGTGGGCGATCTGCCCATTACGGTCGCTTATCCCAATGGCGGCGAATCCGCGCATGTGGGCGATACCTTGTCCATACGCTGGACGGCCACGGAGATGGTTTCTTCGGTAGGAATCCAGATCAGCGTGGACAGCGGCAAGGGCTGGATCCCCGTCACGCGCACTCGCTCGGTGAATCTGGGCGAGGCGGATTGGGGGGACTTCCGATGGATCATCCCCGACTCCCTGGACGGGAGGTCCCTTACCACGGCGCATGCGCAGATATACGTCTACGATTATTTCGGCACTGATAGGGATCGTTCCGACGCCGTATTCTCCATCCTGCCTTCCGAACATACGGGGCTGAAGGCGGCGGCCCCGGCGCTGCGCACCTTGACCATCGGGTTCGCCGCCGGCAGCCTGGAAATAGGCCTCCCGCGACCGGGGCCTTATCGTATCGTCCTCACCGATGCGCGCGGCCGGACGGTCCTTTCCGGGCAAGGCGTCGGAAAGGAAAGCGTTTCCCTGCCGGCCGGCGGTCTGGCCAGGGGCGTCTATCGCCTTACCTTCATTTGCGCCGGCTTCCAGGCCACCCGTTCCGTAACATTACTGGACTGATCCGGCGCCGCCTGCGCGCCTTGCTCGGCCGCTAATTACCGCCCAGCCCGGTTCCGGCCGCCCCGGGCAGCTCCACGTCCACCAGGAACAGCTGCCGGCGCGCTTGGCCAGGGGAAAGTTCCGAGGTTTGCAGAGGCCAGATCATGGCCCGCACGGCCTCGCCCCAATCCGAGGTCCGCAGGAACCCCTTCCCGGGCCGCTTCAGCACCAGCACGGCCCCGGTTCTTGGGTAACTTGTATGGTACCCTAGGCCCTTCAGGCGGGCGACGTCGGCGGCGAACACCCCTCGGCGGTTCCACCAGGCATCGACGCCGTCCCCGGGGAACATGACCGAAAAGCCGCCGCGGGAAAGGCGCACGCAACTGTCCCGGGATAGGATGGGGCGGCGCGCGTAGTCGACGCACTCGTAAGGGCTCGGGCTGTGCCATCCCATCAAGGCATGCCCGAACTCATGTTCGACGGTGGCCGGGAGATCGACGCCCCCCAAGGCATTGAACCACGGCGATGCCCGGAAAGTGACGCAGGCGTCGCTCCAGGCCGTGCCCGGCGCGTTACCGTCCCGGCAAGGGCCGCCGTCCTTGCGGTAATGCGGCCGCACCGGATCGTAGATCCAGGCGAAGTCCCGGTATACCCTGTCGTTACCCATGAAATCCGCCGCCCGCACCGCCCATCGGCCCGTGTGCATGATGATGACATTGTGCTCCCATTCCCGGCACGGCTTCCCGTCGGGATACTTGTTCTCCTGGCGCCGCCCGCATTCCGCGTCCAGGTTCGCCCACTCGTCGGGGAAAAAGGCCCGCGCGCCGTCAGGGAGGATGCCGGATCGGGCATAAGGGCCGAAGCGGAAGCACAGGTTCGCATCCTCGGCCCGGTTCACGAAGCGGAAATGCATCTCGGGAAGCACGCTTGCCCATAACGACAGGCCCAAGCGCACGCCGCGCGCGATTTGGTCCGCGGCCAGCTTCCGCCCGAATTTGTCCAGCGGCCAGGCCGCGAATGTCGCCGAGTCCTCATCGAAATCCAGATAGACCCGCAGGTCCCGGATGGCGGTGCGCGCCTTCGCCATCCCTGGGTCGGCTTGAAGCGGCGGAGGGGCCGGCATGGCGGAAGCCGCAGGTGCCGCGGATATGGCTGTTGCTTCAGAGGCAGTAGGTGCTGTGGGGGGGAGGGCATGTGCGGCCCGCCAGCATAAGCTTAAACCCGCAAGCAGGAGGAGAGCCGGTCCGGAAAGGAGGGAAGGGAGCGGAGGGGGGCACCGGCCGATGCCCGGCCGGAAGCTTGGATGCATGCGGGAAAGGGGGCGCATGCGGATAATCTACATCAGGACAATCCCGGGAACCCCAATTGTTGCAGGTCCACCCCGGGCAGATGTTCCGCCGCTTCGTGGCTTACCGTCCGCATCACCACCGTCAAGGTGTCGATATCCACATCGTACCAGTACGCGCAAAGCACGGCGCCCAGCAGGATGATATAGGTGAGGCGCTTGTTGGTGTTGATGGCGTTGCGGATGGGGAAGGGCCGGCCATTGGAGCGGGGCACGATGATCATGGATTGCGGCAACTTTCGCACCGTCCTGCGGTGGGAGGTATTCCGGGCCAGCTTATGCGCCATCCTCCGCGCCGTAAGGATCCTTTCTTCTTCCATTTCGTCCATCGTCTTTTGCCTTTGTATGACTGCCGTTGGGTGGCTTGAGATGATTCTATCGGAGATCGCAGGTACGTTCAAACATCAAGTGGTCAAATCCGAGGTGAAACTTGAACTTATTGCGCGATTCCCCGTAATCCGCCAACAACCCTAAACGCGCTTTATCCTACTGAATTGATATGAATTTGAATAACAAAAAAATGGTTAATTAGAACAAAAAAAGCCATTTAATAGCGAGTAATGTGGAAAGAAAAGCCAAAGTCAGGCTAAATCCCAGCACTCCACTAGGAATTGGTTTGGCCGTTGCTATATTTACCTGCACTATGAAAGATTTAGACTTGGTCTCCTCCGAATCCGCCCAACATTGGAAGAAAACCCTTTCCGACCGCCTCGATCCCAAATGGCGCGAGGACATCGATAAGTTCGAGATCGACATCCTGCTCAAGAAGAAGGGCAAGGTCGAGGACCGCGTGTTCGCGGAGACGCGTTTGCGCATGGGGGCCTACGGCCAACGCTACGATAACGGCCATCGCCATGACGGCGTCGAAAGCCGCACCATCCCGTTCCCCACCGATCTCAACAAAGGCCCGGAGACGAAATGGGACGCGCCCGGCATGGAGCGCATCAAGCTGCCTTGGGGCGGCATGACCGCGGAACAGTTGGACGTGATGGCGGAATTGGCGGAAGAGTATTCCGACAGCATCCTGCACATTACCACCCGTCAGGATATCCAGCTCCATTACATCCATATCGAGAATTGCCCGTCCATGTTCCGCCGACTGGCCGCCGTGAACATCACCACGCGCGAAGCCTGCGGCAATTCGGTCCGCAACGTGACCGCCTGCCCCATCGCCGGCGTATGCCGGGAAGAGGCCTTCGACATAACCGGCTACGCCAATGCCGTGTTCAAGTACCTGCTCGGCCATCCTGACGTGCAGGACTTCGGCCGCAAGTTCAAGATCGCCCTTTCCGGCTGCAAGCACAATCCCTGCGGCCTCACCAACATCCATGATCTGGGGCTGACCGCCGTGGCGCGCCCGCAAGCGGACGGCACCGTCAAGCGCGGCTTCGAATACGTGGTGGGCGGAGGACTCGGCGCGGTCACCTATGATGCCAAGCTCTTCTCCGACTTCGTACCGGAAGAGGAGGTATTGGCTCTGACCCAGGCTGTCTGCCGCGTCTATGCCCGCTTGGGCGAGAAGAAGAAGCGCCATCGCGCCCGCATCAAGTTCCTGGTGGCCGACATGGGCATCGACAAGTTCCGCGAGGCGGTGCTCGAAGAGCGCGCCAAGCTGCCGCATGATCCGCGTTGGACGGATTTCCTGGAGACCCTGCCCAAGTTCGAAGAGAAGCCCCTCCGTCCCGCAGGGACGGGAATTCCCAAGACCCCGGTCGTTTCGACCGGCGATGACGCCGCATTCGACTTCTGGTGCCTCACCAACGTGTATCCCCAGAAACAGGACGGCTTCCTGACAGTCACCGTGACCTTGCCCATGGGCGACATCACTTCCAACCAGGCCCGAGCCCTTTCCGATATCGCGCGTAAGTACGTCAAGGACACCATGCGCACCACGGTCGAGCAGAACATCGTGCTGCGCTGGGTGAGCGAAGCGGATCTATACGCGGTATACAAGGAACTCAATGCCATCGATCTGGCCCAGCCCGGCGCGGCGTCCATCGTGGACATCACCGCCTGCCCCGGCACCGACACCTGCAAGCTGGGCGTGTCCTCCTCGCGCGGTCTCGCGGCCGAGCTGCGCACCCGCTTGGCGACCAAGTTCGTCGAAATGGACGAGGCCGTGCGTTCCCTGCGCATCAAGGTTTCCGGCTGCTTCAATTCCTGCGGCCAGCAGCATATCGCCGACATCGGCTTCTACGGCATCAGCCGCAACGTGGGCGGTTATATCGTCCCGCATTTCCAGATGGTATTGGGCGGGCAGTTCATCAACAACGGCGGGAGCTACGGCCTGGGAGTGGGCGGCATCGCCTCCAAGGCCATCCCCGGCGTGGTGGACAACCTGCTGGATCAGTACCTCAAGGCCAAGCAGAAAGGCGAGGGATTCCGCGCCTGGGTGGAGCGCACCGGCAAAGCCGCCATCATGCAGAGTCTTGCGGCGGTAGCCGCGGTCCCGGCCTACGACAAGGACAAGTCCTATTACACGGACTGGGGCAGCGTGCGCGAGTACAACGTGAAGGACAAGGGCATGGGCGAATGCGCGGGCGAAGTGGTTTCGCTCACGGAATTCGGCCTCAAGGCCGCCGATCGGGAAGTTTTCGAAGCCCAGCTTAAGGCAGATGCGGGCGAATGGCAAACCGCAGCCAAGCTGGCCTACCAGGCCATGCTGTTCGCGGCCCAGGGCCTGATCAAGGCCTATAACATCGACATCTCGGACGATCCCGAGAAGGTGATGGCCGAGTTCAAGGAGCGCTTCTACGACACCCAGGTGTTCTTCGATCCGTTCGCGGGCCCGCGTTTCGCCCAGTTCTACATCCATGCGCATGAAGAACGCGCCTTGCCGCATGACAAGGAGAAGGCAGGACGCCTGCTCCAGGAAGCCCAGCTCTTCATCGAGGCGGCGCATAGCTGCAATTTGCGGATGGGCGTGGCCGCGAACAAGGCCAAGGTCGGCCTGCTCGCGAACCTGGACAAGAAGGCTTAAAGGATTA
>JBDSWM010000063.1:0-19553 GCA_039926685.1 Fibrobacteria bacterium
ATTGGCCGATCACGTCGCGGCCTTCCAGGATGGGCGGGATGGCTTCGCCTTGGATGGCGGTGGCGGTTTCGAAACCCATTTCCTCGATGCTTTTGAGCACTTCTTTGGAAAGGGACAATGAGGTAAACGCGACTTTGGACATGGGACTCCTGAATGGACCAACACGAACGGCCGGGACGGCGGCAAGGCGGGCTGGGGAGAATAGCTATTTATGCGCGATCGGACAATCCCGCTTTTTGCGAAGCGCGCCTGAATCGCGCAAATAACCGATTATCGGAGGATCGGCGGCCATAAAAAAGGGGTAAAACGGCGCGCGAACGGCGGGCATGCGCCGATCGCCGACCCCTCGTTACCGACGTGGCACGGAAACACGGCCGATACGCTAGGCTCCGGCCACGCCATGTTCCCGGTGCCCGGGCAATGGTATCTTCTCCTTATAACCTCATCCGGAAAGCTTTATGAAAATCGAAATCTGGTCCGATGTCATGTGCCCCTTCTGCTATATCGGCAAACGCAAACTGGAGAACGCCTTGGCGGCTTTTCCCGGCCGGGACGGCGTCGGGATCATCTGGAAGAGTTTCCAATTGAATCCGGACATGCGCACCGAGCCCGGGAAAAGCATCACGCAATACCTGATGGAGAAAAAGGGCTGGTCGCTGGAGCAGACCCGTTCCCAACATGAGCGCCTCACGCAGGTCGCGGCCGATCTGGGGCTGATCTACGATTTCGATCGCGCCGTGGTCGCGAATTCCTTCGACGCGCATCGCCTGGTGCAGCTCGCCAAGCGCGACGGATTCGGGGACGCCATGGAAGAACGGTTGTTCAAGGCCTATTTCAGCGAAGGCAAGAACATCGCCGACCCTACGACATTGGTGGAGCTGTCTCGGGAAGCGGGCTTGAATGCAGCCGAAGCTGAAACGGTACTGGCCGGCCGGGCTTTCGCCGAGGAAGTCAAAGCGGACGTTCGCGAGGCCCAGCAATTGGGAGTCACGGGCGTTCCCTTTTTCGTGTTCGATCGCAAGTTCGCCGTCTCCGGCGCGCAGGATGTCAGCGTGTTCGCCCGGGCCTTGGAAAAGGCCGCCCTGGAAAAAGCGGCCTAAGCCGCTAAGGCTTCTCCAGGCGCCCGTCCGGGTGGCGCGCGAAACGGCCCTCTTCCCGCGCATGTACGGGATCATCGCTGGGCCACGGCCAACCCCCGAAACGGGTGCGCTGGTAATCCATATAGGCCTGTTCGATTTCCGCCCGGGTATTCATGACGAATGGGCCGTATTGCTCCACCGGTTCGCCGATGGGCCGGCCCTGCAAGAGCAGGAATTCCGACTCCGCCGCGCCGTTGCGTAAGGGCAAAGCCCGGTCGGCCTTGAGGCGCAGCGCCGTGCCGGCCTTGAATTCGCGGCCTTCGGCCTGGATATTCCCGCCCCGGTAATAGTACAAGGTGCGATTGACGCCAGCGGTGGCGGGGGGCAGGGTCCATTCCGCTCCCGGATCCATGCGCACGGTCCAGATGGCCACATCCGCTTCCGCATGCGCGGCCCAGGAATGCGGCGGGGGGGCGGGCGCTTCCGCGTCTCCCAATTTCCCCGCCGTCAGGGTAACTTCGGTGGTACGTCCGGAAGCGTCCTTGGCGGCCACCACGGGGATGCTTTCGCTCCAGAACATGGTGAAATGCGGATCAGCCATTTTTTCCGCCTTGGGCAGGTTCAGCCAGATCTGGAACAACTCCAGGGGGTTGCCTGCGTCCCGGTTGATCAGTGGGAACATTTCCGAATGCACGATGCCGCGCCCGGCG
The DNA here is from genome assembly GCA_039926685.1 of Fibrobacteria bacterium. Lineage (GTDB taxonomy): Bacteria > Fibrobacterota > Fibrobacteria > UBA11236 > UBA11236 > Chersky-265. The sequence goes on from JBDSWM010000063.1 coordinate 1,790, forward strand.
GTCACCCATTGCACGTCCCCGGGACGGCCGGATGCGCCGGGGCCGAAGCGCGCGGTCGCGCCCAGCGAGTCGGCATGATCGATGGATCCGCGCCTGACGATGGTGACGGTTTCGAAACCGCGATGGGGATGCTGCGGGAAGCCGGGAACGGTTTCGCCGTGGTACATGCGCCAACCGTCCTTGCCGGCGAAATCGCTTCCGAGTTCACGGCCTGCCAGGGAAACGGCCGGGGCCATATCGGCGTTGCCGGCGGGATACCCGTCCAGGTGATAGGCGCAGAACAGGAAGGGGTCGAGGGTTTTCCAGGGAAATCCCAATGGGTAGGAGTCGAGGATGGTGTCGCTCATGGTGACCTCTATTGATTATCTCAATCTACGAAACGGGCGCCGTTGAAGGGATCCAACCGCCATTTCTCATTGTCTTCGCCATGGGATTGCTCCCAAAGGATGATGGGGGAGTTCTCGTCCCAAGGCCCTTCCCCTTGCACGTTCAGGTTCTGGCCCGGGTATTTCAGGGATTGGAAGACACGGTATGCGCCGGCCGGAGCAGGCGGCACTTGCACGGGCAGGAAGAAATAATAGCCCGAATCCGTCCAAGCGCTGTCCTTGTACCCGGTGGTGAGGGCGGGCCCCTGCGGCCCCGGCATGCGCAGGGCCTGGTTGGCGAAAGGATTGAGCAGGTAGCGGTTTTCTTCCCTGAAGAAACCGCCTTGCTCGGGGCTCCAAAGCTGCATATGCTGCCGGTCCAGCTCCGCGGGATTCTTGGGCTTGGTGATGCGGTGGGTTAAGCGCACCTTGGCGCTGTCCGGGACCAAGGTCAGCACATAGTCGGAATCCTGCGCCTTGGATTGCAGGAAGAACAGATGGACGGCATTGAAGGTGAATCCGGAGGGCTTGGACCAATTGCCGACGCTGTCCCTTTCCTCCACATACAAAGTGTAACGGCGGTTGACGGAATCGGGCGGCGGCGCGAAGCTGCTGTCGCTCGTTTCCGTCCCCCTGCCGTTGCCGAAATCCTGCGAGTCCAGCTGATAGCGGTAATGCCCGCTACCGTCCCCGCCGCCGTGCCAGGTGATGGAATCGATCAGGAACGGTTCGGGATTGCCGGGCGGATGTGGCTGGAAGACGGGCGGTTTGGGCGGCACCGTGTCCTTGGCCGCCACGTTCACCGCCGCGGAACCGGGGCGCGACCAATTGCCGGCGGAGTCGCTCTCCTGCACGTGGATGACATGCATGCCCTCGCTCAGGCTATCCGTGGCGGCGAAGCGGTGCAGCAGCGTCTCGGTCCCGAAGGCGTCCAAGTCCTCCCCGTCCCGATCGCTGTCCAGAAGATAACGGAATACGCCGTTGCCGCCGCCGCCGGAATTCCAGATCCAGGCGGGATAGGGATTGTTCACGGCGTCCAAGCCTTCGTTGGAAACAGCGGGGGGATCGGGCGAGGTCAAGTCCACCTTGATGAGCAGCGCCGCCGCGGGAGACCAATGCTTGCTCGAATCGCGCTCTTGCACGTAGAGGATGTGCGGGCCTTCAGTGAGCGGATCGGGATAGGTGAAACTGGTGTCGTGGAAGAAAGCGGCCCCGTCCAGGCTGTCGTTGTCCACCCGCGCGCGGTAGAAGCCGATGCCTTTGCCTCCGCCGCTGGACCAGGACCAGGTGGGCCGCGCCTCCTTGGTCCATTCCGGACCCCGGTTCACGGGCGCGAACAGGGTTTGCGCCGGCGCGGCGATGAGCACGGAAGCGGAGTCCCGCCATTGCGGATAGGGGATGGATTTGAAATGCACCCAGGTTTGGCCGGCTTTGAGGGGGATGAGGCGATAAGGCGGGGTGGGTCCCGGCACCTTGGAAAGGTGCAATTCCAGGATGGCGGGGCTGTCCACCACTATGGCGAAACGGAGATCCGCCTTTTCCGGCAATACGCTCAAATCGAGGAAACGGGAAGAGTCGCCCACGGTAAGGATGATTTCCCTCTCGGAAACCTTGAACTCGCTGATGGGTAAGCTCAGGTCCCGAAGGGTGTCGCGATAGTCCACTTCGTGATCCCGACCGGTGAAGCCGCGGATTTCCGAATAGACGGTATCCCCATCCTTGAATCCGGTGATGAGGATTGCGGCCGGTTCCCCCCGGTAGCGATCGGTGGGGATGCGCTGCAGCTGGGCCGGATTCCTGAGCGAATCGTCGAACAGGGTGTCGAGGTGGCCGGCGCTATCGCGCAGGATCACGCTGAGCCGGGAAAAACGCAGGGCGGAGGAATCGACGGTGACGGAGATGAGGCCGGGATCGCCGGAATGATCGGTGGGGCCGCAGGCGGTGAGCGTAAGCGAAACGGAAAGCAGGACGGAAAAACAAAGGCAAAGGCGGGTCGCTCCCTTACGGAACCACATATTCCGGCCTTCCCTTGGGGCTCGGGGCCACGATCTCATAGACCAGGAACCCGAGCAATCCAGCCGCGGCCGCGCCTCCGGCCCAGGTCCAGGGATTCCTCCAGATCCGGTTCCGCTCCCGCTCGCGGGCCTGCGCCTGCTCCTGGTGGTGGGTCCGGTATTCCTCGCGCATGCGGCTGAAAATCCTGTCTATCTCTTCGCTCACGTACATGTCCACCAATTCGGCCGAAGGCACCAGCTCAAGCAACTGGTACATGTAGTACTTGCCCTTTTCGCGCGTCTCCGGATTGGCCGAATACACTACCGCCAGATGCTTGGCGATGAAGACGCTGTCCGCGCGTGCGTACTTCTTATGCGTCGCGGTGAATTCGTCGATGGCCTTGATCACGGAGGGGAAATCACCGTCGCCGTATTGGTAATGGATGGCGATTTGGTTGAGATCCTTGGCCGCGGCGGCGCAAGCGAGAAAGGAGAAGATGGCCAGGCCTATGCATCCCATCCCAGGCGAAATTAGCAATCTTCCAATGCCTGCTCTATGTCCCAGATGATGTCCTCGTGGTTTTCCACACCGATGGACAAGCGGATAAGCTTTTCCGTAATGTTCATTTCCGCCCGGTGATGCGCCTCCACGCCGATATGCGTCATGGTGGCGGGATGCTCGGCCAGCGATTCCGTGCTGCCCAGGCTCACGGCCAGCTTGATCAGCTTGAGGCGGTTGAGAAAGCGGAACGCCACGCGCTCGGAGGCTTCCGGGCCTTCCCCCGCGCCCGCGCCGCCTTTGATGTCGAAGGCCATCATCGCGCCCGGGGAGTTATGCTGCTTGCGGTAGATGCGGTATTGCTGCCCGTCCTCCGGGGTCAGCAGGCCGAGATAATAGACTTTTTCCACCTTGGGGTGGCGCGTCAGCCAGGCGGCCACCTTCTCCGCGTTGGCGGCCTGCTGCTCCATGCGTACCTTGAGAGTCTCCAAGCTGCGCAGCAGCAGCCATCCGGTCCAAGGCCCGGCCATGTTGCCCAGGAAGGTGCGCAGCACCTTCACCCGGCGGATCAGCTCTGCGCTCCCCAGGCAGGCGCCGGCGATCACGTCGCTATGCCCGCCGATGTATTTGGTGGCCGAATACAGGACCAGATCCGCACCGTGCTTTAAGGGATGCTGCCATAAGGGCCCCATGTATGTGTTGTCCACCGCCACCAGCACGCGCCGGCCCTCCCGCGAATACCGGTCGGCGATGGCTTTGCAGGCTTCGATGTCGATCAAGGCATTGGTCGGATTGGCCGGCGTTTCGATGAAGATCATCGCCAGCCGATCCTGCTTGCCGGAGGCTTCCAATTGCCGGATGATGTCCGCGCCTTCCTGCCGGGGTTGGAACTCCATGGTTTCGATCCCGATTTTGGGGAGGAAGCTGGCGAGGAAATGATCGGTGCCGCCGTATAGGGGCGCGCTGACCAGCACCAGGTCCCCCGGCTTCAGGAATTCCAGGAAGGCGGTGGTGATGGCCCCCATGCCGCTTTCGAAGACGGCGCAATCCTCGGCCTCGTCCCATAAGGTGAGGCGATCCTCCAGTATCTCCACGTCGGGATTGTTGATGCGGCTGTAGATGAGCCCGCTTTTCTCCTGGGGGCGCGCCTGGCGCAAGCCATAGGCCACTTCGAAAAACGCCTTGCCCTGCTCGGCGGTGCGGAACACGAAGGTGGAGGTCTGGAACACGGGGCATTTGATGGCGCCTTCGGACCATTCCGGACGATAGCCGTAGCTCATCATCCGGCTTTCCGGCTTCATGTTCCTGCCGTGATCGGGTCGGTGCTTTTCCCTGGCCATGGATACTCCTTTTTTCCGGAGGCTGCTTCCGGCAATTCCGATTCTAGCATTAGCGGCCCCGCAATGGGGAAAATCACTTTCCCCGGAGCCGGAAGGAAGCGGCGAATACGGGCCGGGAGGACGCGCGCAAGGAAAACCCGGATTGCTAAATTCGGGAAAGGAGACAGGAGATCTGCATGGTCAAGGGACGGATGGAAGCGTTCAGCGACGGGGTCATCGCCGTCATCATCACCATCATGGTGCTGGAGCTCAAGGCGCCTCATGGGCATGAGCTGGCGGATTTGCGGCCGCTGATCCCCGTTTTCCTCAGCTATGTGATGAGCTTCGTCTTCCTGAGCATTTACTGGAACAACCATCATCATCTGTTCCAGGCGGTAAGACATGTCAACGGCCCCATCCTATGGGCCAACGCCAACCTGCTGTTCTGGCTATCCCTGATCCCTTTCGTCACCAGCTGGATGGGCGAGAACCATTTCGAGTCCCTGCCCGTGGCTCTTTACGGCATGGTGCTGTTATGCTCGGGTATCGCCTACACGATTCTGGCGCGGGTCTTGATCCGGCATCATGGCCCGGATTCGGATCTGGCCAAGGCCATGGGCGCCAATCTATGGGGCGACCGCAAGGGTTACGCGTCCGTGGTGCTATATGCAATAGCCATTCCCTGCGCATTCGCCAAGCCCTGGATCTCCGGATTGCTCTATGCCACGGTAACAGCCATCTGGTTGATCCCGGACCGGCGCATCGAGCGCGTGCTGGGGAGAGGGCAAAGAAACGGCGGCCCAGGGGAATAGGGCCGCCGTTGAGGCTTTAAGCGGCGTTCAACGCCGGCTTTACCAATTACCCGGTTTCAATGTCCGGGATTGTCTTTGGCCTTCTCGGCCGCTTCGTCCTTGGCTTCCTTCTTCTCGCGCTTCAATTCGGCTTCATTGTGCTTCTTATCGCTCTTGTCTTCGCTCAAGTCCTTTTCATCGCGCTTGATATCGCTCTTGTCTTCCTTGATGGCGGACTTGTCCGCTTCGACTTGGCGCTTGGCTACCGACTCATGATGCTTGCGCTTGGCAAGCGCGACCTGGTGCTTGGTGACCTCATGATTGGAGCTGTCCGCGACCGCCTCCTTGAGCGAAGCTTCCGCCGCTTCCCGCTTGTCTTCCGCTGCGTCGGCATGCTTTTCGTCCGTCTTGAGCTTGCTCTTGTCATGCTTCAAGGCGGCTTCGCCGTTCTTGACGTCCTTTTTATCGTTCTTGACGTCCATGCTGTCTTTCCTGACCTCCTGGGCCTGCTTCGCCACGCCGGTTTCGGCGGCGCGGATGGGTTGGACGGCCAGGCACGCGGTCAAGGCCGCGAAGGCGGCGGAATATGCGATTTTGTTGTTCATAATGATCCCTTTCGAATGAATCTGGCTCCAAGCTATGCTTTGGGGAGGGGAGGGGCAAGAAAGTTTTATTTTTCCCGGCATGGAAATCGGGATCCGTACCATCCGGAACACCAGCGAGAACTTCGATCTTGTAAGACGCATCACGGGGAACATGAAAATACCTCACCTGGTTTACCTGAGCAAATCCGGCATCCCGGACAAGGCCACGCGCGATCATGTCGCCCGTGAATTGCCTAAAGTGTATTCGGCCATGGCTTGGTTGCTGGGATTCAAATAAGCATGTCCGCCGGCATATCCGGGAAGAAGGGGCTTCCCAAAGAAGGGGTGGCCGCTGGGGAAACCCGGAACGGGCTGCTTATCCTGGCTTTCAAAAGCGATAAGGAATGGGGAGCGTGGCTTGGGAAGAACAATGTGAGCTCCAAAGGGATCTGGATCCGGCTGGCCAAGAAATCCATTAGTAACCCCTCGGTTACATACGAAGAGGCGGTTCTCACCGCCCTCTGCCACGGGTGGATTGACGGCCAAAAGGCTTCGGCCGACGCTTCCGCCTGGCTTCAGAAATTCACCCCGCGCGGTCCGCGAAGCATCTGGTCCAAGCTCAACCGCGATCGCATCGCAAAGCTTTCCCTGCTCGGCCGTATGACCCCGGCCGGCGAGGCCGCCGTGGCGCGCGCCAAACTAGGCGGGCAATGGCAGGCGGCGTATGATTCGCCCAAGGGGATGGGCGTCTCCGCTGAGTTCCAGGCCGAACTGGATAAGAGCAAGTCCGCCGCCGCCTTTTTCGCCGGCCTCGACTCCGCCAATCGCTACTCCATCTTATGGCGCATCCACAACGCGAAAAAGCCCGAGACCAAGGCGCGCCATATCGCCAAGTACATCGCCATGCTCAAGAAAAAGGAGAAGTTGCATCCCTGAAGGTCATCCCGCCGAAATCGTGACGGCTTGCCGGGAATGGGACGCGTCGGTCAGCATCCGGACCAGGAAGGGTGCTTCATGATCGCGGTACGCGATGGCGATATTGCCGTGTACGATGCTCCAGCGGAACCAGCCGGGAAAATCCTGCTTCTCCGCCCCTTTCCTCACGGAAAAATAATCGGATGGGCCGGAGTACGGCAATAATCACGGGCGGCGATGCAGTGAAGGATGCGGACTTGGGGGTTGTAAATGCGCCCTGCCTTGCCGCCGTTCCCGTTTTGCGCTCTCTCAGCGATTGAGATGGAATTTATGGGCCGCGCGGTGCAGCACGGGCGCGAAAAAAATACCCACCGCGGTCAGAAAGGCTATCCCGCTGTATAGAGCATACGAGCCCGCGAACACTTTCGCCCCGGGTGTCGGCATGGCGTCGATGGGCCCCATGCCGGTCAGGATCATGCTGGCGTTCAGGAAGGCATCCAACCAAAAAAGGCCCCCGATCAGATGATATCCCAGCATGCCAATCCCCAACGAGAAGGCCAGGAAGCCTATCGCCAATCCCCCGTGCCGTGCCCAGCGCAGCAAAAAGCTCCGTAGGGGGAGGACGGGCTGGGAGAAATGTTCAAACCGCTGCTGTTTTTTCATCGCCTGGATCGAATATAATCACACGGTTTGAAAACGCCCGTAAGCAAGCATTGGCGTCCGCGACTTCTCGGGGCGTTGGGCCAACCCGGGCGGGCTCAGGCTCGGGCAGGGATTGCGGCGACGGGTGCCTGGTACATCGCAGGCGTCGGGGGCGTGGTCGGCGCCATGACGGGTTCTTCATACGTCCATACATTGAAGCCCGAAAGCGTATTGAGCCCGAACGACATGGTGAGGGGAACGTCCGCCGCGTCGCGGCCCCGGCCTATCAGGATGCGCCCGATGCGGGGAGTATTGTTGCGGGCGTCGAAGGTATGCCACTGTCCGCCCAGGTACACTTCGAACCAAGCGCTGAAATCCATGGGAGGCACTTCCGGGACCCCGATATCGCCCAGGTATCCGGTGCAGTAGCGGGCGGGAATATTCATGATGCGGCAAAAGGCGATGGCGAGATGGGTATAGTCGCGGCACACTCCCACGGCTTCCCGATAGGCTTCCGAGGCCGACCGGTTGGCGCGCGCCAGCATGTAGTCGAAACGGATATGCCGGTTGACGAAATCGCAGATGGCCTGCACGCGCGCCCAGCCCAAAGGCGCGGAATAGAAGTACTTCTTGGCCACTTCGCGCAACTCGCTGTCGGTATCGCAATACCGGCTCGCGAGCAGGTAGACCAGGGCCTCATTCGGCAACTCCTGCACGTCGTGTTGTCGGGCATCCCAGACCAGGCGATCGGGCATGCCGTCATCCTCCACCACGAAATCATTCCGGAACACCGTGCGTCCCCGGGGCACGAAAACGCGCGCGCACCGGTTCCCGTACAAATCGATGTATTCGCAGAAAGGCGAGAAGGGAAAAATCCGGAATGGCTCTTGCCTGCGAATGCTGGTCAAGCGGGAGGGATGCAGAAACAACGTGAGCACGACAGCCGTCGGCTCCGGATATTCAAAGCCTATTTCGTAGCCGGCGCGTATTAGCATAAGGTGAAACTAGTTTAGGGCGCCCCGAGGCGGGAAAGAATTTTCGGTCGCCTTATGTTTTCGCGGGGCGGGCGGCAATAAAGCGCATCTCACGCCACTTCCTGACACTATCGCGTATCGCAAACCGCGCGCAGCCGCTTTGCATCGATCCCGCCCTTCGATTATAACGGAGTTTGTAACGCGGGGATCCCGAACGGCGACATACCCCGAGCGGGCCGTCCATCCGATCGACCCGGAAGGAGCGTATGCGGTTCACAGGAGGATTTTACCCGTTTCCACGGATCCGGCGTTTCCAACCATTAAGGAGTGTCCTGGTATGGGGATTAAGCGCCGCTTGCGTTTTTTCCGCAGCCTCCGCAGACTTCGTGCCGCCCACCGCTAGCGCCCCTTCCATTCATCCCGTTCATACTGAGCCCTTCGCCTTGGTCGAGCTTTTCACCTCCGAGGGTTGTTCCAGCTGTCCCCCCGCCGACGCCTTGCTGGCCGGCTTCGCGGACGATGCGGAGCGCACCGGCCATCGCATCTTCGCGCTTTCCTTCCATGTCGACTATTGGAATTACCTGGGCTGGAAGGATCCGTTCAGCCGTCCGGAGTTTTCCGAGCGCCAACAGCGGTATGCCCGCGCGCTGGACGGTCAAGTCTATACGCCCCAGATGATTGTCAATGGCGCCGTGGGATTCATAGGCTCGCAATCCGCCCAGGCCCACGCAGCTTTGGCCTCCGCCCTGGCCCAGCCGGCGACGGCGGCGATCGCGGTCACGTCGGTCACTCGCGCTCCCGTCTCCGCTGCTTCGGCCCGCGCAAGTTGGCGTGTCGGGTATAAGGTGACCGGGCATCGGGGCGGAGATATTTTGAACCTGGCCTTGGTGGAGCGGGGTTTGAGCGTTCCCGTGCGACGCGGGGAAAACGGCGGACGCACTTTGCGGCATGAGAACGTGGTGCGCGCTTTCCGCAACGTGCGCCTGGACGCGGCGGGATCGGGTTCGCTGGAGCTGGAGATGCCGGAAGGAGTGGCCGCCGATCGGGCCTTCCTGATCGCCTATGCCCAGGGCGGGGAATCCCTGGCCGTGCTGGGCGCTGCGCGTGCGGGGTTGCGGGACTCCCCGCCATCCCCGCCTTCCTCGCCCTCCGTGCCCTGAATAATCGCGGAACCTTTTATACCTTTTGCCCCCATGCCGTTCCTTGAGGACGGACGAACCCTGGTATCGGCCTTGGACGGGATGCGCGCAGACACGATTTATGAAACCCCGCGGCTCATCATGCGCCGCTTCCTGCCCGGGGATCTGGCGGATGCGTTCGAAATCCTTTCCGATCCGGAAGTGGCCAAGTACGAGTTCTGGGACGCTTATGATCTGGAGGAGACGCGCGAGGATCTGGAAATCCAAGGCGCGGTCGCGCCCGGCACCCGCGGCGTCTGGAACGAGTTCGCCGCGGAAATGAAGGACGGCGGCAAGGTTATCGGCAACATCTCCTTCAAGATGACCGATGAAGAGCAGCTTCAGGCCGAAATCGGCTTCCATTTCAACCGCGCCTTCCACGGGCGCGGGTATGGCAAGGAGGCGGTGATCGGTTTGATCGAATACCTCTGGAAGCTTGGCGCGCATCGCATCTGGGCCGTCTCGGACACGCGCAACGAGAACTCATGGCGGTTGATGGAGAGGTTGGGCATGCGGCGCGAAGGCCATCTGGTCGAGAATTGCTTTGTTAAAGGCGAGTGGGGCGACGAGTACCTGTACGCATTGCTGGAAAAGGATTGGCGCGCCCTGCGCGCGGACCACGTTTAGACTTCCTCTCTGTGACCCGCGTCACATCAGGCCGCGTCCGAAAACCGCAAGCGGGGAGATTAGGGTAGCTTTGATGCGCGTTCCCGTATAAACGGGCGGCAGGAAGGTCCCATACCAATGCGCAGTTTTTTCGGTTGCTGTTTCGGCTGGTTTTTCATAATGACATTCGCATTAGGGATTGCGGTCAAGGCTGCCGCAGGCATGGCGGAGACGGCCCCGACGCCGGTTCCAATCCCCGAGCCCATGGAAACGCCGGCCCAGGACTGGGTGCGTCCCCTTAAAATCGCGTTCCGGTTCCGGAGCGAGAACGCGGAATCGCAAATGGCCCTTACCCGCGATTCCGTCGGCATGCTGCCCTTGGATCCCACCGCCGGCGCCTTGGAGCCCGATGATGAGAACGGATTCGACGGCGCGGTGCGCAAGCGCGCCCTGTCCCCCTCTGAAAAGGATTCCGCCGGGATGTTCCTGAATATGACCCGTATCTGGAAAGGGAGCAGGCGCTACATATGCCCCAATCCCGATCGCTACACCTTCACCATCTGGTCCGACTCCCTCACCTTACATTGCGAGAACTGCTTTTCCTGTTCGGAAGGCGTCGGCATGGGCGAGGCCCGGATGTTGGCCCGCTTCGGCGGGCTTACCCTATGGCTCAACAATATCAGGTACGGCTTGAATGGGGAGCAAAGTGAGCAAAGAGCGCGGGAGTGAAGGCGGATCAAACGCGGGCGTCGATGGTATGGCCCAGATAATCCTCGCCTAGCGGCTTCAGAAACGGCAAATCCAAATGGATCGGGTCCGTAGTCGGCTGGGGCAGGCCCGTTCTATCGCCCATTAATTCCGGCTTGGCCTCGGTATCGTATAAATCCAGATACTCGCCCAATCCGGGCTCGCCTCCCTTGGCCGGCGGCGGCACCGCTTCATCGATTTCCGCCTGAGGCACCGGGCGCAGCTCTTCCGCGATTGCGGGCTCGCCCTGCACCCTGTGTATTGGCAGGGGGGTCGATTTACCGGCTTGAGTGATGAAGTTCAGATCCGACATGGCCAGGATTCTCTCCTATACAGGATATCGGCAGTTTGCGGGCGAACTTTAGGCTTTTTTTCCGCGCCGGGGAGGTGGGTTTGCGGTATTGGGGTCCAAGCCCGCAAGAGAAAAGCTAAAACCTGAAATCGGGCCCGCTCGCTTATTTCCCGGGCAGCGGGTAAAGGGGCCGGATCCTTCTGCCGCGCGGATCGAAGGCGCCGGATTTTTCGCTCTCCCTGCCGTTCTCCTTGCCGTTCTCCTTGCCGTTCATCCGTCCGTGCGAATCGCCGGAAAACCAGGGAGCCGCCCAGCCGCCCGCCCCGGGAGGATTCCAACCGGCGCGCGCGCCCTTCGCTTCCGCCGGGCGGCCGACCCGTGCAGAACGACCAAGGGAAGTGGTCAGATGCCAGTCCTTGCCATGGCTCAAGAATTCCAGGTAAGCTTGGTAATAGCGATGTGATCCATAGGTAGCCGCCAGGCTGCCGTCCGCCTGCGCCTGGTACAGGCCCTGCTCGAATTCCGGCGGCAGGATCTCGCTGCGGCCGACCATCACGCGCACCACCTTGTCCGGAACGGGCCTAATGTCCAGCGGAAGGATGCCGTCCACCTGCTTTCTCGGCAGGATCCAAAATACCTTGAGGCCCCCTTCGATGAAGTATCCGTTGTACCAGGTGTTCAGCAGGGCCCGGGCCTCCTGGGTCGTCAGCCCCATAAGCACCAGATGGTTGTACAGCGTGTCCATGGGGGCGTTGGCATCCCCGTATTGCGGGAATTTTTCCGGCCTAGCCACTCGCAATTTCCCGTGCGCCGGTATCGGACCCTGAAAAGAAATGCCTCCGGGATACCATAGTTCCGGTCCGGAGCGTTCATACACCATCCCCCACGGAATGTCCTCATCGCCCGTATTCTCCACCACCAAGGTATCGGGTTCATGGAACGACAACTTCAACGGCGAGGCGAAATTGCCGAGGCCCCGGTAGAACAGGAACTTTTCGATCTCGCCCTGCTCCCCGCGGAGCTGGTTGGCGGTGGTGTTGCGGGGCGCGGTCCACTCCGCCGTTTCCATTCCCGAAGCCGCCGTAGCATAGGGAAGGCTGGTCCCGGGCGCCAATACCGTGGCCTTCCAGGCGATATGCCCGGGATAGGGTTCCTTTGCGAAGTCCACGAAGGGCGCGGTGGGATTGGCTTCGCCCAGGTAACATTGGGGATACCATTGGCTGATGGTGCCGCCGCGGAAGTCCACCTTCACTTCCACGGGGGTTTCCCTGTCCGCGTAAAAATACAGCACGGGCGTTTCCATCTTTACCGTGACATGGCGCAGTCTTTCCAGCGGCGCCCAACCGGCGGACGTATCATAATTGAAGTAGGGGAGGCCGTGCACGAAAGCGGGCAGACGCGTGGCATCCACATACAATCCTGAAAGGCCGTATCCGGCGCTGGAACTTAATGTGGTGAACGTGCCCCATTCATGTACCTCCAAAGCCGAAGCGGACCCTATTCCCCCCAGCAGGATTAGCGCCGCCCCCAGCCTTTTCCCGCCCTGCGATCCTCTGTGTCCTTTGCCTATCGAGTTCATTTCATCCTCCTAGGAACCAAGCTTGTAGAAGCGTCTGTCGCTTGGGTTCGACCTTGGCCCATTTAGTCCGGCTCGGCTTGAATGTATCCCCCTTTTCCCCTAATCCGCCCCTTTCCACCGCCCAGGGGACTAGGTCCTGTTGTCCGTTGACAACGCGGAAACTGGTCTACCCTAATGTTGTTCAAGGGCACATAAGTTAATGGCCGATTTCGACTTACGGATTTTTTAGTGCCGCAGTTCTTATTCCAGGATATATGTCTGATGCAGGGCCCTATTCGCAGGCATAGGAGCCAATGTTCCTGCGAATTAACAACAATGAAGTAGGCCAGTTCAGGTTTGTTGGGATTTTAAACCGTTCTTGCCGGGGATAAAGGCGCGATTTCCCACCCTGTGCGTAGGCCGTAACATTATATTTTGGGAGTCTTGGACCTCCCGGGAGCTTATGGAAGATTTGTTACGGGACAAGGTGTGCCTCCTGCGCGAGCGGATCAAATCCTCCGGAGAGGGCAAGGCGCTCTACGTGGAGTTGTCCGACCTCCTGTTCCGCGCGGGGAAAATCTCCGCCGCCATGAATATCCTGGAGAAATCCTTCGACCTGGATGAGCGGGCCGAAGCTGCCGCGCGCGATGCCGGCGAACTCCCCGATAGACCCGCCCCGGAAGCCAAGATGGAAGGAAAGTGGCTTTTCGATCGCGGCTTGGAATTCGCGGACGCTTATCTTTATGAAGACGCCGTGGAATGCTTCCGCCAGGCCATGGACGCGGGACACGATACCTTCGACGCCCACTATTGCCTTGCCGGCGTCTACAAGAGCCTGGACCTCGGCAAGGAAGCGGAAACCCATTGCCGTCGGACGGTGGAACTCAATCCCCGCTTCGCTCCCGCTTATATCTTGCTCGGCTCCCTCCTGAAAAAACCCGGCCGCTTGGAAGAAAGCGTCGCCGCATGCAAAAAAGCCGTGCTGGTGGATCCGGATTGCACCGCCGCTTACTATGACTTGGCCTGCTATTATTCCTTGCTGGCCAAACGCGAACAGGCTTTGGCTTCCATGGAAATGGCCTTATGCAAAGGCTTTTCCGATTTCGATTGGCTGCTGCGCGATCCGGACCTGGAAACCCTGCGGCAGAACCCGGAATTCCAACTCCTTCTCCAGTCCTATCGGCCGAAAACCGCTTAGGATACAAAACCACCCTTAGAAACTAATATTGGCCTGCAGGGATCCCCCTGTGCCCTACCTCCATGGCGTCAGGTTTTCTATATTCGGGCAGCTTTTTCAACGACTTAGCCCAGGGATTCCTTCCCGGGCACGATGGTTCGTTCCAATGATTTTTGAGATGAAGGGTTCACAAGATCCATGAAAAGGGATACCGGTTTACGCACTGTACTGCTCATCATCGTCCTGGTGTTGTGCGGTGTCAGCCTCTTTCCGACCGTTCAGGTCTTCTCCAAGAAAAACGACACGAACCTGCCTTTGGAGAAGCGGGAAAGGGAGATCTACAAGAAAGATCATCCCAATACGGCAGCCAAGGCCATCAATCTGGGCCTCGATCTGGCCGGCGGAACCCATATCATCGTAGAGGTGAACAAGGAGAAGCTGGACAAGGAAGCCCAGAAGGACGTGATGGACCGCTCCCTGGAAATCCTGCGCAATCGCGTGGATCAGTACGGATTGAGCGAGCCGCTCATCACCCGTTCCGGCGAAAACCGCATCGTGGCCGATTTGGCCGGTATGGGCGCCGAGGATGCGCGCCGCCTCATCGGCGCTACCGCGTTGCTGGAATTCAAGCTGATCCCGGAAGGCACCGAGTTCAAGCCCGTGCTGGATAAGATCGACGCCTTCCTGAACCGTCGTTCCGGCGGCAAGCCGGAACCGGGGGAAGCTCCCGCCAACGATACGGCCCGCGCCGTACAGGATATTTTCGGCCGCGTGGTCTCCAAAGACACCAGCAAAATCTCCGCGCCCAAGGATTCCGCCTCTGCGGCGGCCGGAGCCACCGCCTCCGCCGACACCTCGCGCAAGACCGATTCCGCCAAAACGGCCGCCGCCGCCGACACCAACTCGGAATCCGCTTCCGAGTTCTATAAGAACCGTCCCTTCGGCTCCTTGCTGGTGGCCATGGGCCGCGATTTGGCCGTAAAGGCAGAGAACGTCGCCAAGGCCAAGGCTATCCTCGAGGATCCGGACGTGCAGGCGCTCATTCCCAGCCGCTACCAGTTCCTCTGGGGCCGGGACATCGAAACCCTGGAAGGCAACACCAAGATCCGTCGCTTGTACCTGCTCAAGCATCGCCCGGAAATGACCGGTGCCACCATCGCCGATGCGCGGCCTTCGCGCCAGGGCGGCGGCATGAACGCGGGCGAGGTTGAAGTCAGCCTCACCTTCAAGGGCAAGGGCCCGATGGAATTCGCTCACGTGACCGCCGCCAATATCGGCCGCCAATTGGCCATCGTGCTCGATTCCGTGGTCTACTCCGCTCCGGTCATCCAAGGCAAAATCCCCAACGGCCGTGCTTCCATCACCGGCATTGGGGACATGGTCGAAGCCAAGCAGCTGGCGGTCACCTTGCGCGCCGGCTCCCTGCCCGCCCCCATGAAAATCGCCGAGCTCCGTTCCGTGGGCCCCACCTTGGGCGAAGACAACATCCACAAGGGCCTTATGGCCGCCATCATCGCTTTGGCCTTGGTGGCCGCTTTCATGGCGCTCTATTATAAGGGCGCCGGTCTCATCGCCAACGTGGCCCTTTTGCTCAACATGATCATCTTGTTCGCCGTATTGGGGGCCTTCCACGCCACCTTGACCTTGCCCGGCATCGCCGGCATCGTGCTCACCATCGGCATGGCCGTGGACGCGAACGTGCTTATCTTCGAACGCATCCGCGAGGAATTGCGCTCGGGCCGCAGCGTGCGCGCCGCCGTCGATGCGGGTTACAAGAAGGCCTTCAGCGCCATTTTCGATTCCAACGTCAGCACCTTCGGCACCGCCGCCATCCTGTACTATATCGGCGTCGGCCCCATCAAGGGCTTCGGCCTCACCCTCATGGTCGGACTGGCCGCGTCCATGTACACGGCCATCATCGTCACGCGTTTGGTTTTCGACTACATCCTGGCGGGCCGGGACGTGAAAGAACTGTCCATCGGCAAGGGCATCAACTGGTTCCATGAAGTGGACATCAAGGTCATTCCCCTGGCCAAGTATTACGTGGGCCTCTCCATCGTCATCCTGGTGCTGGCGCTGGGCGCCATCGCCGTAAGAGGCCTGCATTTCGGCATCGATTTCACCGGCGGCCATGTCTACCGTGTCAAGTTCGAGCAGACACCGGATATCGAAAAAGTCCGCAAGGAAATCGAATCCGCCGGCCTGGAAGCCCCGCGCATCCAGACCCTGGGCTCCACGGGCGAGAACCGCTTGCTGATTTTCCTGCCCAAGGTGGCGGAGGATACCGCTTCCCGCGGCATCATCACCCGCGCCGTCGCGGGTTCGATGATCGAAGGCGAAGATACCGTCGGTCCCTCGGTAGGCAAGGATTTGCGTAAATCCGCCTTGCTGTCCATCCTGGCGGCCCTGGTCATGATCGTGCTGTATATCTGGTTCCGCTTCGGCCGCAATGGCCTTGGCTTCGGCGTGGGAGGCGTGCTCGGCCTGATCCATGACAGTTTGATCACCTTGGGGCTGTTCGCCCTGTTCGGGATGGAAATCTCGCTCGATTTCGTGGCGGCCATCCTGACCATCATCGGGTATTCCCTGAACGATTCCATCATCATCTTCGACCGCATCCGCGAGTTGACGGGCGTGGCCAGCTCCAAGGAGAGCTTCGCCGCGCGCGTGAACAGCGCGAACAACCAGTGCTTGAGCCGATCCATCATCACGCATTTGACGGTGCTCTTCACCGTGGTGATCCTGGCGGTGATGGGCGCTTCCTCGGTGCGCGACTTCAGCGTGGCCATGGTCATCGGCGTCGTGGTCGGGACGTATTCGACCATCGCGGTGGCTTGCCCGTTCGTGGTGTGGTGGGATAGGCGCCGGGTTCATCCGGCTGGTTTGCCTAAGAAATAAGCAGCTGCACGGTCGCGCGGGCTCGGGGTTCCGGGCCTCCGCGGCTACTTCGGGTTTGCTTAGATTCCCTGATGCTTCCGGCCGCCCGGCCGGACCCAACTTTTTCGGTCATACGCGCTCGCTCGCGAAGGACGCCTCTCGCCAGGCGGTCGCGCTGCGCTCGCTCGCGCCCGGCCGCGCGGCCTGCAAACCGGTGACTAAGCTTTGCGGTCAGTCCTGCCGACTGCGCCCCCGGCCCCTGGCCGGCTAGTCCCGGAACCCCGAGCCCGCGCGCCCGCGCGGGTGACTACTCCGCCAGTAAGTCTGGGATGAGCCCGGACGCTTTTGGGCGGTGGGGTTGGGTCGCTTGACTGTGTGATCGCTGGTGGGTCTTGCCGTATAGGCGCAGGCTGGGTTGGGCTTTCCTTTGGAATCGATTTGCTCCGGGTCGGCGTGGTCATCGCTTGTCTTGGAAGGCGCGGCGACAAGGTGCGTGGGCGGACCTTGTGCGCTTTGTGTTGGGACGATGACGGTGGGGTCTCTGCCGCCCGCGGGGAAGGGCGGCTGGAGGACGCGGGGAGTTGGGACGATGATGGGGTGGGGTCTCTGCCGCCCCCAAGGGAAGGGCGGCTGGCAGGCGCGGGGAGTTGGGACAATCCTGGGAAAATCGGTCCCTAGGACCAACGATCTCGGCCAGATAGAAAGCCGGCCGAGACCGCAATTACATTTTGGTGACCCATTAAGGTAGGCCAGTTTCCACCGGCTCCGTTCCCATTGTGTCCTTTCACCTGCGCCCCAATAGGTTCAGGAACCGAACCGTAAGCTTGGTGATGCGCATGTCCAGATAAGAGGAGAACTTGCCGCCTTTGATGGCATCGAGGCCTTCCCGGGCGTACAGGGTGCAGCTTTCGTCGTTTCCGATCAGGTTGTGGATTTCCGCGATCACGCGATCGGCTTCGATCCAGGCCAAGCGGTAGGTTTCCTGATCGTATTTATGGACCAGGGTAACGGCTACGTGACGGGCGTGGCAATATTGGGCCAGGGCTTCTTCCGGGTCGGTTTGGGCCTGGGCCAGCCGGAGATGATCCTCCAGCAGGGCCGGGCCGAACTCCCATTCCCTGAAATGGAAAAAGAGGCGATGGCGCAGGTCCAGGGTGATTCGCAGGTATTCGATATCCTCGGGGGAGTCCGTCACGCCATCGGCGGTCGCCCCGGCTTCGGTACCGATGCGCCCGCCTTCGGCGGG
>JBDSWM010000064.1:0-11339 GCA_039926685.1 Fibrobacteria bacterium
ATTCACGAATGGGTCAAGGATTACAATACTTTCGCACCCCATTCCGCACTAGGGATGATGACGCCAGCAGAATTTCTTAACCTTAAACTAGCAGCATAGCCGGTTCGAAACTTGGCCGATAAGACCAACCTGACCCCCGCCATCTCCTCGCGCCCACACCCCACCCGAAGGTACCCCAACCGACCGCACCACACTGCGGCCCAACCCACTCGACCCCCGCATTCTTCTCGCGACCCACACCCCGCCCGAAGGTATCCCATCTGACCGCACCAATATGCGGCCCAACCTCACTCGACTCACGCATTCTCTTTGGGACCCCACCAACCCGCTGCGCCGATACTGTTGGGGGCATGGCTGCGGGTGCGGGGCGAATCGGCGGAAGCGCGCAGCGTCGCCGTTAAGCGACGTGAGCGGCGCGGCAAGCGAAACCGCGCAACGTCAAACCGCATCCGCGACGTGAACAATCGTTATCAGGGAATCGAAAGCTTAAAAGGCGGTGGGACCCACAGCATCGCCCGCGAGCACTGAAGCCGTCTGAGCCCCGCACCCGCAGCCATGCCCCCACCAGCCGAGCGCTACATATCCTGCCAGAACCGGAAATCGCTCGTTTCTATATCGTGCAGGCTGGGCATCGGGAAGAACTTGTATTTGTCAGGCGATGCGAACATGAAGCCATGGCGGATCATCTTGAAGGAAATCTGATCCAGCGGGCAGAACAGGGACAAGCCCTTGGTGCGCTTCTCCGGCTTGATCTTCATCTGCAGGATGGCGTCGCGCAGCTTGGACGGATGCAGGAAAGGGAACGGCGCCTGCATGAACGGGTTTTTCTCGAAATTGGCGAGGAACTCTTCCACGTTCAGCTCTATCTGCGAGTAGAAAAGCTTGGGGCAGCCTTTGGCGCTGCCGGGCTGGGTGATGAACTTGCCGAACTCGGGCATGTCATAGGGGCTCATGACCAGCATGGACAGGGGCGCGATTTCCGCGAAGGTGCGGAGGAAGCCCTGATGATGGACTTTGTCGTATTCCTTCGGCTTCAGCTCCAGCACATGGGCTTCCGAAGTGGAGATGTACAGGCTCTTGATGCTATCAAAATCCATATGCTCCATGACGCGGTAGGAACAGATGAACTTGGTATGCTTGGGGGTGCCGTCCTCATGCGGGACCAATCGCTGCAGTCCGCCCTCGATATCGAAATAAGGATGGCGGAAATTAAGATCGATATCGGCGAAGACCAGCTTGCCGGAATAGTGCCGGATCGATCCGATCAGGTAATGGCGCGCGAAGGCCTCCGGCTCCAATTGGGAGGCCACGAGCGCCTGGTTGGGGTAGAGGATTTGGTAGAGACGGTTTTCGTATGCCATGATCAGAGCCCCCAGAAGAGTTTAAGCATGGGAGCGATGACCACCGACATGACGCCCATCAACTTGATCAAGATGTTCAAGGAAGGCCCGGCCGTGTCCTTGAACGGATCGCCGACCGTATCCCCCACCACCGAGGCTTTATGGGCGTCCGAGCCTTTGCCCCCGCCCACTCCGCTTTCGATGGTTTTCTTGGCGTTATCCCACGCACCGCCGGTATTGGACATGAATATAGCTAATGCCACTCCCGAGGCCGTGACGCCGGCCAGAAAGCCCATCAGCATCTGCACGCCTCCCAAAAAACCCACCGTAGCGGGCGAAAGGATGGCCAAAAGCCCCGGCAGGATCATCTCTTTCAAGGCGGCCGTGGTGCTGATGTCCACGCAGCGGGAATAATCCGGTTCGGCCGTGCCTTGCATCAAACCCGGGATGGTGCGGAATTGGCGGCGCACTTCCTCGACCATGGCGAAAGCGGCGCGGCCCACGGACATCATGCACATGGAAGAGAACAGGTAAGGCACCATGCCGCCCAGCAGCAATCCCACCAGCACCTTGGGATCGGTGATTTCGATGGTTTCGATCCCCACTTCCTCCTTGAAGGCCGCGAAGAGGACGACCGAGGTGAGGGCGGCCGAGCCGATGGCGAAGCCTTTGCCGATGGCGGCGGTGGTATTGCCCACCGCGTCCAGCTTGTCGGTGGTGGCGCGCACATGGGGGGGCAGCTCGGCCATTTCCGCCAGGCCGCCCGCATTGTCGGCTACGGGCCCGAATGCGTCTACGGCCAGCTGGATGCCCAGGGTCAGTTGCAGGCCCACGGTGGCGATGGCCACGCCGAACAGGCCCGCCAGGTTATAGCTCAATAGGATGGCCGCGCCCATGGTGATGACGGGCAGGGCGGTGGAGATCATGCCCACGCCCATGCCAGTGATGAGGGTGGTGGCGGCCCCGGTTTCGCAAGCCTTGACGATGGCGTTGACGGGAGCCTTGTTGGTGCCGGTGAAATATTCCGTGAGCGAGCCGATAAGGGTGCCCGCCCCCACGCCCACCACGGTGCACCAGAAAAGATGGTTGGCGTTGGCGCCATCGTTGAACGTATGCCCGCTCAGGGCGCCGTAGAAAATCGGGTAGCTGAACAGGGCCGCCAATCCGGAGGCGATGAGGGACCCCCGGTTGAGGGCGCCTTGCGGGGATCCGCCTTCCTTCACGCGCACGCACTGGATGCCGATGGCGGAAGCCACCGCGCCGGCCGCGGCCAGCACCAAGGGCAGCAATGCCAGGCGCAGCTTGATGATATCGTCCGTATTCGCCGCGAGGCCCAGGATCATGCAGCCCAGCACGGAAGCCACGAAGGACTCGTACAGGTCGGCGCCCATGCCGGCCACGTCGCCCACGTTATCGCCCACATTGTCCGCGATGGTGGCCGGGTTGCGGGGATCGTCCTCAGGGATGCCGGCCTCCACCTTGCCGACCAGGTCCGCGCCCACGTCCGCGGCCTTGGTGTAGATGCCGCCGCCCACGCGCGCGAAAAGGGCTATGCAGGAGGCGCCCAGGGCGAAGCCGGACATGATGGGCAGGATTTGATGATCGAAACTGTACGGATCCCGGCCGAAGAAATGGATGGTCACGTACATGATGCCGGTGATGCCGCACAAAGCCAGGCCCACCACGCTCATGCCCATCACCGAGCCGCCGGCAAAGGAGACCTTCAGGGCCAAGTTGAGGCTTTTCGCGGCCGCTTCCGTGGTGCGCATGTTGGCCTGGGTGGCGATTTTCATGCCGAAGTAGCCGGACATGGCGGAGCAAACGGCGCCGAAGGCGAAGGTGACGGCTTCCCAACGGAGCACGCCCTTATTGCCCAAAAACAGCAGGGTGGCTGCGCCCAGGACGAAGGGGACCAGCACCTTGTATTCGCGGAAAAGGAAGGCCATGGCGCCTTTGGCCACATAACCGCCGATCTTGCGCAGCTTTTCGTTTTCGACATCCAGAGATAGGATCCAGCGGGATTTGAAGAAAGCGAAAACCAGCGCGAAAATGCCGCCCAGCATCCCTAGAGCCAAGGGCAATTCTATGTCGAGATCCATTGTGCCTTTCCGGTAAACAACCTGATTTTGGGATAAATATAGCCCCGGAACTTGGGGGATTTGATTTTTTTTAATGATCTTAATTTTTTCCCGCCGCCTAATACAAGCAACTCCCGCTATTTGCGTTCGAAAAAAAACCGTCGCTTGTCCGTCGCCAAATATCGCGTTTAAGCCTTGGAAAGGGGATATCGTTCCGGCAATGGGGATTTCCAACGCCGGGTTTAGGGGAAAAAGGCTTTTTTGCGGTTGACGGCGGGGGTATAATAAAATCCAATGGTATACAGACCGTCCAGCCGACTCGTTTTCCTGTTCCTCGCTTTGCAAAGCGCCATATGTTCCGCCGCCGGAATCCAAACGGCCCCGGCCCAGGCTCCGGGCGCGAATCAAATCCAGAACGGATCCGCCCCCAAGGTGACGGAAGTAAGCGGCGGAACTTCATCGCCCTTCGAAGTCTCGCCTATCGTGGGTTTCATGGGCGCTAGCGCGCTGATAGGCGCGCGGGCGAGCATGAATTATTTCCCAGTGTCCCTGGAATTGGCGGCCGAGCAGGTACTGGGCCGCACGGCTACCCTGTACCCCATCACCTTCAACGCCATCCTGGACCTGGCCAATTCCACCCGCACCATTCCTTACGGGGTGGTCGGAGGCGGCCTCTTCCTCACGGTCCCCCTCAACTCGGTGGGCGATCAGACCATTTCCTCCGTGGGCCTGTGCTTCGGGGGCGGATTCAAATATTTCATCAACTCCCGGATCGGCATCCGTTTCGAAACCAAGCAGCTTTTCACGCGTATCAAGAATCAGCACGACGATCACCAAGAGTTGCTGATTTTCCAATCTTCCAGCCTGGGGGTCGTGTTTGCTTTCGGATGAAAACGGAGAGGGTGGTTCGCGGATGCGAAGAGAAGCCGGCCGCGCGACGGCGCTATTGGGTACCCGGGGTTTAAGCATGGCGGCGCTGGCCCTGCTGGCCACCGCCTCGATCTCCTGGTCCGCGCCCCGCAAATCCCCCGCTGCCAGAACGCAACCCGCCGCGCGCGCGCCCGCGGAGACCGTTTACGTAGCGGTTACCCCGCCGGCCGCTCCGGCCCAGGAAAACCGGGCCTCGGAGGCTTCCGCGCGGGAGGCGGATAACCGCCGCAAGGAGACCCCGCAGGTCGCGGGGCAATTGCGGCCCTACGCCCAAGCCTTCGGCCTCTATATCGGCTATTACGCCGCGGAAGTCCTGGGCAGCAGCCCGTACGCCAACGCCTTCTGGGATTTGTACCCCTCCGGGCAGCCGTATTTCTTCCAATTCACCTCCGGCATCGGCGCCTCGCAATCTTCGATTTCCGAAAGCCTCGTGGGAGGCTCGTATACGCCCCATAACTTCATGGTCACCTTCGAAGCGCTGGGCGGTTATACCGTCTCCGGCCTCAGCCGCGGCGAAGGCCGATCGGGAGGACTATTCCCGTATTTCGTGGCCGGCATCACCGCGGTATGGCAGGGCGGCATCCCCAATATAGGGGGCGTAGGCGGTTTCGGGAACCGCCTCAATCTGCCCTTCGGGCCCAAAAACAGCCCCTACATTCTCAACTATGCGGTACATGATCATGTCTATTCTCAGAAGTTCAATTCGGATCCTTCCCTTACGCAGAACTTCGCCTTGTTGCTGGGGGTTCAGAAGTATTTTTGAAGCCGACGGCGCGCGGATCGGATCCGCTGCCGCCGCCAATACGCGCGCTTGAATCGAAACAGGAGGTGTACCCGTGAGACCGATCAACCTTAATTTGACTATGCGATCGATAGGTTCCCTGTGCGCTGCCTGGCTGCTGATCTCCTGCCTGGAGCCGGCCGATCAGATCCTGGAAAGCTACGGCGAAGGCCGGATGGTTTTCGTGAAATCGCCCAGCGTGGGCGGCCAGAACATGAACCGCGATGTGGCCATGGCGGCCAACCCGGACGAATTCCATCCCGGCACGGATCTGATGCTCCTCTCTCCCATTTCGCCCACCGGCAAGCTCACCAATCTCACCGAGCAATGGACGCGTTCGCGCGACAACCAGAACGATTGGGGCGCGGCCGAGGATCCGGAAGCGTCCTTCGATGGGAATAAGATCCTGTTCTCCATGCGCAAGGCCGGGCCCCGCTATGACAACGGCCATCCCCGCTACACCATCTGGGAAATGGACGCGGATGGATCCAACCTGGTCCAGGTCACATACCCCAATAACTACGATGACATGGATCCGGCCTACATCGATAATGACCATATCGTGTTCGCTTCCACCAAGAACCAGATCGTGGATGAATACGAACGGCGTATCGTGCCGCAATTGTTCGTCACCGAACGCGGCGCGGACGGGAAGTTCTCGACGCCCCGCCAGATCACCTTCAACCAGAGCCATGACCAGAATCCATTCGTGCACAGCAGCGGCAAGATCTATTACACGCGCTGGGATCACCTGGGCAATCCCAACAAGATGCCCCTATTCTCGGTGAACCCGGACGGAACCGGCCAGTTCGTGCTCTTCGGCGCGGACGAGAATTTCAGCCAGGGCAACACCAGCGGCAGCCGCACCTTCATGGAAGCCCGCGAGCTCAGGGACGGCGGCATCGTGGCTTCCATCATGGAACGCACTTCCGAATTCGAAGGCGGGGCCATCTGCATCATCGACATCTCCAAATTCTCCTCGGCGCCCGATATCATCACGCCCAGCTCCAGCCCGTATGTCACCACCCAAAAAGCCTCCAACGCCATCTTCAAGACCCCGTACCCCATCATGGACGGGGGCGAGGAAAAGATCCTGGTGGCCGAATCCCCCCATCAGACAGGCGGCGACACCAAGGACGAGGTGGTCAATTACGACATCTTCATCATGGAGAAGACGGGCGGAACCCCCAGGCTGGTGCATGCCGACCCCAACAACAACGACTATGATCCCGTGGTGCTGGCCCCGCGCGCTTTCACGCCCAAGGCCTTCACGATAAACCCGCTGGTGAAGGAAGCCATCGACGACGGCGTCAAGACCGGCACGTTCTTCGACGCCAACGTGTACAGCCGGCAGAACGACGGCCAGATGCGAGGCGCGGATCTGGACGGCAAAGCCAAGTTCGTGCGCGTGCTGGGGGCCATCAGCACCCCGAGCGGCTGCAACATGTGCGGCGAAACCATGGGCAACACCCAATTCGAGCGCCAGCGCGTGATCGGCTACGGCGACGTGCGAGCGGACGGCTCGTTCTCGATCGAGGTGCCCGCCAACACCCCCATGCACGTGCAAACCCTCGATGAAGACGGCGTTATGCTGGTGAACCAGCTGCAATGGATCAATGTCATGCCCGGCGAGCAGCGCATGTGCACGGGCTGCCACGGCCCGCGCGATCACGACGCCGACATCACCCATTTCTCCATCAATCCCGATTCCACGGTCAAATTCGAATTGGGCACTATCGTGGATTACCTGTCCGGATTTAACAACGCGAACAACGTGGCGCAGCATCCTTCCGCGCGCACCGCCATCCTGGATTTCAAAACCTTGGGCGATTCGGCCTCCATAGCCAAGACCGCCAGCATTCAGGCCATACTCGACAAGAGCTGCATTTCCTGCCACGGCCTCTCCACGGCCACGGAGCAGGGCGGTGGCCTAGTGCTCGAATCCAACCGGGATACCAGCTTCACCAATCACGGAACCACCAATGTCTATGAACGGTTGACCGACGGCAACCAATATAAAGGGGCGGACGGCAAGACCAATCTCGATTACGCCAATTCCGACGGCGCGCGGCGCAGTCCGCTGGCCTGGGTAATGTTCAACCGGCAATTGGGGAATACCAACAACAGCAACAACCTGTTCCGCAAGCCCTCCTACGACCATTCCGAAATGTGGGAGAAGGACTCGGAAAGCGGGAAGATCAATGTGTTCGCGGAAAAGAACGCCGACCTGCTGGCCATGATAGAATGGATGGACATGGGCGTGCAATTCATGAACTCGATCCCCAAGAAATGAGGAGTGCGGGAGCCATGCGACTTCGTCTTCACCTCCTGTCAGTGGCTTTCCTCGCGGGACTGGTCCAGGCTTCGGCTCCCAAGCCCGGCGGCGCGGCGCCGGGATTCCAGCTTCCGGAATTGACCCGCAACGCCTCCACGGTGACCTTGCATGACTTGCGGGGGCAGGTGGTGCTGGTGGATTTCTGGGCCAGCTGGTGCCCGCCTTGCCGCAAAACCCTGCCCCGGATCGGCCATCTGCGCCTGCTCCATCCCGCCTTGGCCGTGCTGGCCATAAGCGTCGATGAAGATCGCCGCAAGGCCCTGGAATTCATGAAGGTCTGGGACACCAACGTGGTTTTCCTGCACGACAGCAAGCGTTCGGCCGCGGCGGATTATGATCTGGGCGGCATGCCGTCTCTGTACCTGGTGGATAAAAAGGGGGCGCTGCGCTTCCGGCACGACGGTTATACGGAAAACGACGTCAAAAAAATCGAAGCGGAAGTCAAACTGCTGATGGAGGAATCATGAGAAGGACCCGCGCTTCCGCGGCCGGCCGGGCGACTCCGGCTTTCGCGATGGCGGCCCTGCTGGCCGGCTTGGCCATGGCTTGCGCCGGCTGCGCGAACGTGAAGCCTTATGCCAGGGAAAAGCTCGCCGATCCCATCATGGATCCCGCTTCCCAGGCTTCCAAGCAGGCCATGGAGCAAAAATTCCATTCCACGCGCGAGGGCGCCATGGGGGGCCCTACGGCCGTGGGCGGCGGGTGCGGGTGCTCGAAATAACCGCGCGTATCGCATCGGCGGCGTTGCTCGCGAGCGCGCTGGCCTGCCATGCCGATCAAATCGAATATTCGGCCTACCATGTCGGGGACAATTACGACAACACCGTGGCCACCACCTCCTTCTCGCTGGCCAAAACCCTGTGGCAGCGCACCATGATCATGTTGGACGTGCAATTGGATCAGACCACGGCCCCGCCCCTGGAAGACGGGGTCTCGGGCGCTTCCCGCCCGGCGCGCCACAGCAAATCCGAATTCCGGAAGAACCGCGGGCAGATCATCGGGGGACTGGAACAGGGTCTCGGCGACGACACCAAGATCATGGCCAGCTATTATTTCAGCCAGGAAACGGATTACCAATCGCAATCGTTCATGGGCGGAATCACCCAAAGCCTAGCCGAGAAGAACTTCACCATCACCCTGCGAGGCCAGTACATCTTGGATTCCGTAGGGGAAATCCTGGCGGACGGAAGCATCGTCAACCGGTTCAAGGAAACCCACGGCCTTTCCCTCATCCTCACGCAATTGCTTTCCCCCACCACGTCGCTGCGCGTCGGCGCGGACGCCATGCGCAATCACGGCTTCCTCAGCGATCCGTACAGCAAGGTCCCGACTCCGCTCGCCATCATCGTCACCATCAAGGACGACACCATCACCGAAACGCATCCCAGCATGCGCTACCGGCAGGCGGCATGGGCGGAGATCGGCCAGTATTTGCGTGGCTTGGACGCTTCCATAACGTTCAGTTACCGCTACTATTGGGACGATTGGGGCGTCCTGGCGAATTCCGGCGCCTTGCAGATCAACAAATACATCACGCCTGATTGGGTTTTCAGCCCGGAATACCGCTACTACGAGCAGACCGCGGCCGACTTCGGGGAGTATACCGAGGGGGCGGATGGCTATTTCCAGGCGGTGGACACCAAATTGACCGAGTTCAGTTCAAATACCGTGGGAGCCACCGTCACCTGTTTCCTGCGCACCTTCAGCCGCAATCATCCCACCTGGGATTTCCTGAACAACAGCTCCCTCGCCGTCACCTATCTCCGCTATTTCACGGACACGGCGCCCAAAAACTATACCAGCGACATTTGGCAGGGCAGCCTTAAATTCACTTTCTGACCCGGATTCGCCTTCCGGCTCCCGGCTCCCGCCTTTTGCCTCCCGCCGTTGCAAGAGGCGCCCCTCAATCGGGGCGCAGGAACTTGCGCAAGCGCTTGATATGACCCAGATGCTCGCCTTCATGCGCCAGCAGGAAGGGCAATGTGTCCCCTGCCGTGAGCATGGAGATGTTCATCAGCTTGCGCGGGGCCGGCAATGGCTGGTGCAGGTGTCCCGTCACCTGTTCCGGAAGCGACCGGTGATGCCGGCGCGCCAGGGCCAATAGCTCGTCCCAATCCGGGATCAGGGGGTCATAATCCCGGGGGCTGGTTCCCATTCCGAAATAACCCGGGAACGCGCTCGGGAAAGGCGACGGCATTCCGCAGCCTTCGAACAGGATGACATCCTGGGTGTAGAGAAGATGACCCAGCTGCCAATGCAGGTTATTCCGGAACCCCTCGGGAATCCGCATGGCCTCCTCCGCTTCCATGGTCATCAGGAACTTTAAGGTGAAAGCGCGCAGGTCCGAAAAATCTCGCAGCAAAATCGTAAAGGGGAGGGATTGGGAATCGGCCATGACGGAAGGGTAGTAAATGCCCGACCGCGCAAGCAAAATGGTTTTCCGACCCCTGTTGAAAGGGTGTTGAAAACCGGGTTCTACAAGCGGACGCGCTTACTCTTCGCCGCTGGACCAACCCTTATTGCGCTGCTGTTTTTTCTTGGAATGCAGGGACTTGGCTTTTTTGTTGGCCCGCTTGGCCGATCGCGGCACCTTGCTGGTTTTCCTTTCCTTAGGCCTTTCGTTCAATTTCGCGACCTTTTCGCGCAATTTGGCCAAGGAAATCTGTTTGTTCACGAATTGGCTGCGCTCTTCCTGACAAGAGACGACCAGACCGGTGGGCAAATGCCGCAAACGCACGGCGCTTTCCGTTTTGTTAACATGTTGTCCCCCTTTGCCGCTGGAGCGGAAGGTTTCCACCTCGCATTCATCGAGCAGATCTTCATCGGATTCGGGGAGCAGGATGGGGTCCATGCGTTAAAGAGAGGAATGATTGCCGGGATTGCCAAATGGACTTCCCGCTCGTATCGGAATCGGTCGTTTTAAATTTGTCCGTTTTGCATACCCGGTGAGGTCGCCCTATGCTATTTTTAGGCGAAGCGGAATCCTCGGACCGGAACCGTGAAACATCCGTCCTAATGCAATGGCCATTCGGACTTCGAGCCATGGCGGGTTGGGAATTGAAAAAATTAAAGGGGCGCTTCGATCCTGCCTCAACGTATCTTAATACGGCAACGGCAGGAATCGCGGTTTTCCGGTTCTTTCAAGGGATTCTAGTGGTAAAATGGGAACCATCGAACCGAATAACCTGAGCCTTGGCTTCGTAGAAGCCTTATATGCGGACTATCTGAAGGACCCGGCTTCCGTTGCGGAGGATTGGCGCCTTTATTTCCAATCCCTCGCCGGCGACGCCGCGGGAGCGGAATTCCGATCCAATCCCCAATTGGGACCCACGCGCAATGGCGCGGGTCTTTTCCAAACCGCTTCCAATCGAAACGGTTCCGACGCATCGCACGGCGCCGCGGGCGAGCATGCCATCGCCGCTTTGCAGGACCGGGCCGATTCCATGGTGCGCGCCTATCGCGTAAGGGGCCATCTTTTCGCGCGCATCGATCCGCTGGGGCTGCCGCCCAAAGGCAATGTCGCCGATTTGGAACCGAGCTATTTCGGGCTCAAGGATTCGGATCTGGATCGCACCGTTTCCGGTATCACCATTTCCGGCCCGG
The DNA here is from genome assembly GCA_039926685.1 of Fibrobacteria bacterium. GTDB lineage: Bacteria > Fibrobacterota > Fibrobacteria > UBA11236 > UBA11236 > Chersky-265. Next base: position 11,068 of record JBDSWM010000064.1, read on the forward strand.
ACGTGCTGACCTTGCGGCAGGTGCTGGAGAGGATGAACAACACTTATTGCCGCTCCGTGGGCGTGCAATACATGCATATCGATAGCCCGGAAGTCCGCAGCTGGCTGGCTTCGCGCATGGAAGGCACGGAAAACCGCGTTACCCTGGCGCGCGAGCAACAGCTGGACATCCTCACGCGCCTTACGGACGCGGTCATCTTCGAGGAGTTCATCCAGAAGAAATACCTGGGCGCCAAGAGCTTCTCCCTGGAGGGTTCGGAAAGCCTGATTCCC
>JBDSWM010000065.1:0-6812 GCA_039926685.1 Fibrobacteria bacterium
AGCAGATGGTTATGCGCGACACGGTAAAGCCAGGCACCCGCGTTTTCCGGCAGCCCTTTTGCCGGCCAAACCGTGATTGCCGAGGCAAGGGCGTTTTGAACCGAATCTTCAACCGCGTCGATATTGCGAGGCCCGACTTTACGCGTTAGAATCGCGACCAATCGGCCATACTCGTGGCGAAAGAAATGGGCTGCGAGAAGGGGCCCGTCCGCTGCGGCGGAGGATCCCGGCTCGCCGGTCAATCCGGTCAGCGACCGGCCATTTCACGGATCTCGATGCACGCCCCGGGCATCTGCATGCTCGGCATCGCCTCCACCACCGACACCGCCTCGGCATAGTCGGCCGCGGAAAGGATCATGAATCCGGCGATGATTTCCTTCGATTCGGCAAAAGGACCATCGGTCACTCCGGCCGCCGTCAGGACTTTCCCGGTAGGTTTGAGCTGGTCACCCATATTCACGATGTTATCCTTGAACTTCTCCTGCCAATTCTGGAAAGCGGCGAACATTTCCTGCATTTGCGCCGGGGAAGCCTGGGGTTTCGGCGCCGTAGCCTGGGTCTGGGCCGGAGCGCTTCGGTACATGCAGAGGTATTTTTGATTGGGCATTATCTCTCCTTATTATTCGGCGAATAGGTTGTCGCCGTACCAAGACGCGCGGGATGGGGCGGATTGGACACTACGTAAAAATAATAGTGCTCTATGTTACTTTCTTCTTCTTTGAGGCTTTGGGGCGCTTATTGCGGCCGCCTATCGCAGGAGTCAACAAAAATGTAATCACGTTCTGGAGTTTAAGATCAGGGATGCATGCCTATCCGGGCAGTTTCAAGTAACGGAGGCGAGCCTATCCTGCAAGAAGGCCTGCTCGGCCTTGGATGTGGTCAATCCGATTGCCGTGGAAAAATGCTCCCGGGCCGGCTCCATATTCCCAGATCGGGCATACAATTCGCCCAATGTCGCGTGAAGCAGATAGTAGCCCTGCAAGCGGGGATGCGCCTTCAGCTCATTCAGCTTCTTAATGGCCGGAATCGGTCCCTCGATTTGCGATAGGATGACGGCCCGGTTAAGGCCGATGACGGGATTATCCTTCATGGTCTCGAGGACGCCGTAAAAACGATCGATTTCCTCCCATCGAGTGGATGCGAAATCCGGAGCCGAACAATGTTCCGCCGCGATGGCGGCTTCCAAATGGTACTCGGTCAACTCTTCCCCCTGGGACGCCTCGGACAAATAGACATGGCCCCAATGAATCAGCTCCCGGTTCCACAGGGACCGATCCTGCTTGTGGAAGATCACCAGTGCGCCCTTATCGTCGATGCGGCTCTCGAATCGCGCGGCATGAAAGCAAATCAGGCTCATCAGGGCCAGGGACGCGCGCTGGCCCGGAAACCGATCGATGACCAGCCTGCACAGGCGCATGGCTTCGCCGCACAAATCCTTCCGGATCAGGAAATCTGGATGGGAGGAGTTATAGCCTTCGTTGAAAAGCAGATAGATGCAGGTATGGACGCTATTGATTCGTTCTTCGAACGATTCCCCTTCCGGAATCTCCAAAGGAAGGTTCCGCCTGCGGAATTCCTGCTTCGCGCGCAGGAGGCGTTTATTGACGGCATCCTCGGTCGAGAGCATGGCGCCGGCGATTTCCTGGGAACCGAAACCGCAGAGGACTTTTAATGTCAGAATCAGTCTCGATTCGGGCGGAAGGCTGGGATGGCAGCAGACGAAGAACATCCGCAACATGGAGTCGCCCACCTGGGCCTCGCTGAAAATCGCGTCCAATTCTTCCGGTTTGGGAAGTTCGTATTCGATTTCCGCGGCATGCTTTTCCAGGAACCGGTCGCGCTTCAGGTGATTCAGCACCTTGCGTTTCGCGACCGTCATGACCCAGGCGCTGGGATTCTCGGGAATGGGGCCGAAGGTCCATTGGTTAAAGGCCTGGAGCAGGGTTTCCTGGACCATATCTTCGGAGAGTTGCAGGTTGCGCAAGCCGAATACCTTGGTCAGTAGGGAGACGATTCTCCCCGCTTCATGCCTGAAAAAGTGCTCCGTATCGATCAGGGTTCTCCTCCCGCCGGATTCCTATCCCCTACATCTTCCCGAGTTTGCGGACTTCCATCTGGCAATGATCCAGCAGCGGGCATTCCTTCGCGAAGGCCACGGCTTCCTCGTAATCCTTGGCCAGAATGATGACGTAGCCGCCGATGATTTCCTTGGATTCCAGGAAAGGACCGTCCGTCAGCACGGTACGCTTATCCTTGAGCAACCTTCCGGTGCCCGGCTCCAATGGCGCACCAGACTTGTACCGCCCCGCCTGGGTCATTTTCTCCATCCAGGGACGATACGCGTTCATGCGCTTTTCCATGACCTCGGGGGTGACACCTTCGTAATTGTAGCCCCGGACCAAAAGCATATACTCTTCCATTTTCCACTCCTTTTTCCTGGTTTTATGGACCCGCTACCGGGCCTTTCAACCTGATGACAATCGAGCCTCGCCAAATAGGACAACAATATTCACCTCTTCCAGGCTCCGTGTTATATTTTCACCGATTCCACCAAGCTCCCGCATTGTAACATCGACTTCCCGTAAAAGGGATTCTCCAGGATCCTTCCTCCCTGGAGCCAATCGGCGCCTTGATTGTTGCGCGCCATCGGGCAATGGAAAAGGTAAACGGGACCGGCCGCCTGGACCCCGAACTTTTTGATGGCTTCCAGCATCAATGGCGTGAAATCCGCCAAATGATCGCGCATGATGGCGATGGTTTCCGAAGCCGCCATGGGATGCAACACGCGCATGAAACGGGTGTCGAGCGAGTCCCAATTGGTAGAGGCGGCGGTGTCCATCCCTTCCGTCGGCAGCATATGCAGCACCGCATGCATGCCTTGGAAGGCGTCCTTGGCCCCCTGGAAATCATCGTGGGCCAATGCCCCCTCGATTTTCAGATATCCCTGATAAACCTTGCCCAACCCGACCTGGAAGGAATCCGGAGACGCGTACTCAGGTTTGAACACGGGCGCTTCGGCCTTCTGCGCGGAAGCTTTCGCATCCGCTGAATCCTGCTTTTTATCGCAAGCGCCGACCAGGAGTCCGGCCGCGGCCAGTATCGATAATGTGTATTTCATGATTGCATCCTTGATTGAATTGTGATTGAGGTTATTGCTCAGTAGGGGAGTCGTTTTTGGCCGCCTTGGATTTGGAGGTCGGACTGAATTGCTTCACGAGCAGATCGATTTGGGCCTTCAGTTTCTTTTCCCTGCTTTTGGTTTCAGGGAGATTCTTCCCGTCCGCCGCATCGTGCATGGCATCCGTCAGCTTGGGGATATTCTTGAGATAACCGGCGACCCGCTTTTTCCTCGTCTCATCCAAGGACGGATCCTGATCCAGGTCCTTCACGGCCGCATTGATGCCTTCGGCGAAATGATGGATCCGCTTCAGGTTCCCAGCGGTCAGATCCGCTTCCACACTGTCCATCTGCCCTTTGAGGGCCGCCAGGGACGCGGAGGGTTTCCCGTCGGCGCGGGCATTGGGAACGACGAGTAGGCTTGCGGCCGACAAAAGCATGGCCGCGGAAAGGGATTTGGGATTCAACATGGGAATGCTCCTTTTTGGGTGGTGTTGGAAATCGAGGATCTGAAATCGAAGATCATGGGGTTTCCCGCTTTTCCAGCAGGCGCGCCACAGCCTTGCGGCCGAAGTTCCAGAACAAGGTCGGCAGCAATGCGATATTCATCAAGGTCGAACTGATGAGCCCGCCGAAGATGACGACGGCGACCGGATACAGGATTTCCTTGCCCGGCTGGCCGGGAGACAGGATCAGCGGAACCAGGGCCAAGGCCGCGGTCAATGCGGTCATCAGCACCGGCACCAGACGCTCAAGCGCCCCCCGCACGATCATCTCGCGATTCCAGGATTCGCCTTCGGTCCGCAGAAGATGCAGGTAATGGGATACCATCATGATGCCGTTGCGGGCGGAGATGCCGCACAGGGTCACGAAACCGACCAGCGAACCCACGGAAAACGTGCGGGTCGTGAGCCATAGGCCGGCTACGGCGCCGATCATGGAGAAAGGAATGTTCAAAAGGATGATGCCTACGAGGGGAGCGGAGCGGAAATGCACGAAGAGAGCGAGGAACATGCCCAGCAACGAGAACAAACCCAGAACGGCGATGGTCCGGGCGGCCCGGCGCTGGCTTTCGAATTGCCCGCCATATTCGATGAAGTAGCCCTGGGGGAGTTCCACATCGGCGGCGATCGCCTTTTGGATGTCCGAAACCACCGAACCGAGATCGCGTCCGCTGGTATTGAGCTGCACCACGATACGGCGCCGTACGTTCTCGCGCAAAATCTGGTTTGGCCCCATGGCCGGTTCCACGGAAGCCACCATGCCCAAGGGGATTTGTTCCCCTCCCGGCACATCAATCAGGAGTTCGCGCAGTTTATCCAGGTTGGCGCGGGCTTCCGGTTCGAGCAGCACCACCAGCGCGAACCGTTGCTGGTTCTCGAGCACTTCGGACGTTTTTTCCCCGTCCAAGGCGGTCTGGATCAGGTCGGTCACCTCTCCGGCCTGGAGACCGTACCTCTTCAACTCTTCGCGATTCAGCCGGATGGAGACTTGCGGCACCAAGACCTGTTTCTCCACCGAGAGATCCACCACGCCAGGAATGCTTCGCAAGCGGTTTTCGATTTCCTCCGCCTTTTCCCGCAGCACGGCAAGATCGTCGCCGAAAAGCTTCACCGCCACCTGGGCCCGGATTCCGGAAAGCAGATGATCGATGCGGTGCGAGATGGGCTGGCCGATGTTGACGGCGATGCCCGGAATCTGATCCAGCTTGTTCCGGATTTCCGCCAGGATGGCCTCGCGCCTGCGTTCGCCCGGCTTGAGATCCACGTCGATCTCGGAAGAGTGGACCCCTTCCGCGTGATCATCCTCCTCGGCCCGGCCGGTGCGCCGCCCGGTGGAAATGACTTCGGGAACCTGGAGAATCAGCTTCTCGGCAATCGCGCCGATGCGATCGGATTCCTGCAACGAAGTGCCCGGCGGCGAGAGCACATTGATGGTGGCCGTGCCCTCGTTGAAAGGCGGCAGGAACTCTTTGCCGAGGAAAGGGAAGGAGAGCAACGCCGCGCCTAGTAAAAGGAAAGCAACGGAAAGCGCTAGCCAGGGACGGTTCAATGCCGGTTCCAATACCAATATGCGATTCCAGCGCTTGAGGCCGCGGACCGCCCAACCATCGCCTTCGCGCTTCAGGAATTTCGCCTTGGGCAGCAGATAGGCGCAAAGCGCCGGGGTCACGGTGAGGGACACGACAAGCGAGGCCAGTATGGAAAGGATATACGAGATCCCGAGGGGAGCGAAGATCCGGCCTTCGATACCTCCCAGGGAGAACAGGGGCAAAAAGACCAGGACCACGATCAAAGTGGCGAATACGATGGAGTTGCGGACCTCGGATGAGGCCTTGAAAATGACCTCCAGAACGGGCTCGGGCCTTTCGAGCCTGGCATTCTCCTTAAGGCGGCGGAATACGTTCTCCACGTCCACGATGGCATCGTCCACCAGTTCGCCGATGGCCACCGCCAAACCGCCCAGGGTCATGGTATTGATCGAGAGTCCATAGGCGCGGAACACCAGGGCCGTCACCAGCAGGGACAAGGGGATGGCCGTCAGGGTGATAAAGGTGGTGCGGAAGTTGAGCAGGAACAGGAAGAGGATGACGACGACGAGCAGGCTCCCGTCCCGCAGGGCATCCTCCACGTTTTCGATAGCGGTGGCGATGAAGGAGGCCTGGCGGAACAAGCGCGGATTCACCTCCACCCCCTTGGGGAGGTTCCGCCGCATGTCCTCGATGGCCGCGTCTATCTTGGCGGTCAGGTCGATGGTGCTCGCGCCTGGCTGCTTTTTGACGCTCAGGATCACCGCCGGCTTGCCGTTGGCGCCTCCGGTTCCCCGCTTTTGCGGTCCCCGGAGGCCGACTTCGGCGACTTGATCGAGGGTGATGGATTGGCCTTCCTTGAAGGCGACGACGATGTTCCGCATGTCATCCAGGGATTGCAAGCGGCCCAGGTTCCGCACCACCGCTTCCGTGTAGTCCTCGATCAGGTAACCGCCGGAAGAATTCGTGTTGGATCGCTTCACCGCGTCTTCGACCTCGTGCAAGGTGACCCCGGCCTGGCGCAGTTTTTCCGGCGAAACCAGGATCTGGTATTGCTTCACGTCCCCGCCGATGGCTATAACCTGGGACACCCCGGGAATGGCCAGCAACCGCGGCTTCAAGGTCCAATCCGCCCAGGTCCGCAGATCCATGGGGGATATGGAATCGCCGCTGACGCTGATCAGCATGATCTCCCCCATGATGGAGGAAATCGGACCCAGAATGGGGTTCACCGCGGGGGGCAAGCCTGCGCGGATGGATTGCAGTTTCTCGGCGATGGTTTGGCGCGCGACGTGGATATCCGTGTTCCACCCGAATTCCACATGGACCATGCCCAACCCGGGCGAAGCCACCGATCGCACCCGCTCCACCCCGGTGGCCCCGTTCATGGCCGTTTCGATGGGATAGACGACGAGGGCCTCGACCTCTTCGGGCGAAAGGCCGGCGGCCTCGGCGAACACGGTGACCGTGGGCCGGTTGAGATCCGGGAAGACGTCGACGGGAAGCTTCCGAAGCACCGACGCCCCATAGACCAGGATGAGCGCGGCCGCGGCCACCACCAGCAATCGGTTCTTCAGGGAGAAGCGGATGACGGCATTCAGCATGGCGCGCTCATTTCCCTTTATTCGTCGATACGGGCGCCGCCGGCACGGGCGCCGGGGCCTTG
>JBDSWM010000066.1:0-21778 GCA_039926685.1 Fibrobacteria bacterium
CGGGGGCGGTTTCGGCGGCGGGGGCGCGAGCGGCGGGTTCTGAGACCGCAAGGAATCCGGGGCGAACGGAACAACCCGCAGCCCGGGCTCCACGCGTTTCCATTGCCCCCCATCAGGAATGCGGATCAGCTTTGCGGAAGTACAGGAAAAGATGGCCAGTGAGATGGCAGCGATAGCCAGCTTGCGAACTCGGAAAATGGATATCTGGAAATAGTGTAATCTATTTATTGTTATATTTACAAGTATTAATACGATTTAATTCAATTATTTAAGGTTTTTCTCTTATTTTTTGTAATCATAGAAGTAAATTTACATTTCTTGAAATCCGAAATGGGTTATAGTTGCAGTATGGACATCTATCAGTACGAGGACTTCCGTAAATTCCTCGAGGATTCCTTCGAAAAGAAGAGGGAGGACCAGGCCGCTTCGGAAGGCAAATACACTCACCGCAAGTTGGCAGCTGAGGCCGGTTTCACGAATCCGGGCTACTTCAACGATGTCGTGAAGGGCCGCCGCACGCTCAGCGATACCGCCATGGAAAAACTGATCGGCGTGTTCGGCCTCAAGAGCAACGAAGCCGATTACTTCCGACTGCTGGTCGCTTACGGCCAGAGCAAGGACCCTGAAGACCGGCAAGAACTTTACCGCCAGATGCTGTTCCGCCGCAACCGATCCGCCTTCGTGCGGCTCAATCCCGTCAACAGCAAGTATTACCAGGATTACCACTATCCCCTGGTGCGCTCCGCCATCCAGGTGCTGGACTTCCGCGGCGACTACGAGGAACTGGCCCGCTTCATCCGCCCGGCCGTGCCGCTGGCCACGCTTAAGAAATGCGTGCGCGATCTCTGCGAATGGGGCCTGCTCACCCAGGATCCCCAGGGACGCTATCAGCCCGCGTTCAAGAACCAGGAGCCCGCGCCGTCCATGGGCGATTTGATCAAACGCCTCAACCGGGAGTGGGTGATGCAAGCGGCCGATGCGCTGTTCACCTTCCCCAAGGAGGAACGGTACATTTACTCGGCCCTGCTCACCGTGGGCGCCAAGACCTTCCAGGATATCCAGCAACGGATCGAGAAATTCCGGGAAGAGATCATCGCGTTGGCCAAGGGCGAGGAAAATCCCGATCGCGTGATGCAATTCAACATCCAGCATTTCCCCCGCAGCCATGTAAAGGAGCCTAAGTGATGCGCAGCCATGGTTTCCGAGCGGCCGTCTCCGCCATCCTTTCCGCCGGCTTATCCTATTTCCGTTCCCTATGCCTTTCCTTAAGCCTTTGCTTGAGCGCGGGTGGGGCGCTTGTGGGCTGCGTGAACGACGGAGACCGGACCGCCGGTGTGGACGAATTCCCCAACAGCATTTATGCCCGCGTGAACGGTTTCCTGGAAGAGGGCAAGCAGGCCGAGGCCATCCATCCAGTGCCCGCCTTCGCCGACAGCTTGCTGGCGCCGCCCGCCATCCGCATTATCGCGTCGGCCCCCGCCGCGCCCAAGCTGGCCGCCGACGCCCTCCGCGGCGCACCGACCCCTCCCCTGCGCCGCCTCGCGAAATCCGGCGCGAAAGCCGATGCGGATAGCGGCTGCACGGGTATCCTCACTTTTACGGATACCATCCGGGTTCCGGCGGAGAATCCCCTCAAGGTCACGGTGAACTCGGCCTCGATCTGCCTCGACGCCTTTTTCCTGGATACCATCAAGGGGAACGAAACCATCCTTTCCGCCAAGTTCGTTTCCACCTATGCCGGCGGCCGGGTGGAAACGGCCGTGATCACGGACGGGGACGGCGACGGCAGGTTGAATCCGGCCGACGAATACTCTCGGGAGAACATACTGTTCACGGCCGCGGAGAACGGCGTGACGGAGAAGACGGAAATCCTGGTGGGCGCAGGTCCGGATCTGGATTTCAACGGCGAAGCCGACAACCGCCTTTACGCCATAGCCTGGAGCAAGGTATCCGGATCGGACACATTGGGAACCGCCGTTTATACGGATGCGGACGGCGACGGCGTGGCGATAGACAACTCCAAGGCCTCGTTGGTGGACCTGGACTTTTACCAGCGGGGTCCCTCCGCCGATCACCCCGATGCCGTATGGTCCCGGGCCAAGCTACGCCTGGTGGTCCGCTATCAGGAGGAAGCCAAGGAAGTGAAGCGCGTGCGCTTTGAGATGGAAGACTCGACCGGCAGGCGCGAAATCGGCGAGGTATTGGATCGCTCCGGCGCCGCGGACTTCGACATGCGGGATACCGTGCAGGCGCATTTCCTGACCCATGCCACTGCCGGGTCCGATACCTTGGACAGCCTGGACGTGCGCTTGACCATGGGCTTGGGACGCGACTTCGACGCCAAGAGCGACGACAGCATCTACGCCATGGACATGCGCAGCGCCAAGAAACTGGGCGAGGAGAAATCAGCCCATTTCGCCTTCCGATCCGATAAGCCCATCCCCTCCGGAAAGGATCCGGTAAGCGGCGAACTGTCCATGGAAGTCGAGTACGCGGACGGGACCTCCCTGAGCGTGGAAGGCATGATCAGCGCGGACCGGCTGGACGTGACAGTGCGCGATCGGCAGGGCAAGCGCGTGCATGCGGTGTGGGACAGGCAAGGGCGCGGGATCAGCGTGGAAGAGGTGAAGTAGGCATGGCCAGGCTCAGCGTCAACATAAATAAAATCGCGACGCTGCGGAATGCGCGCGGCGGGAACGTACCCGATCTGATCAGAACGGCGCTGGACATCGAAAGCTTCGGGGCGCAAGGCATTACCGTGCATCCGCGGCCGGACGAAAGGCATGTCACCTATCGCGATGTCCGGGATCTGAAAGCCGTGCTGAAAACGGAATTCAACATCGAGGGGAACCCCCGCGAAAAGAAGTTCGTCGATCTGGTGCTGGAGATCGTGCCGGAGCAGGTGACCCTGGTGCCGGATGGGCAGGGCCAGTTGACCAGCGATCACGGCTGGGACACCCGGACGCATCGGGACTTCTTACGGGAGACCATCGCCCTGTTCAAGGCGCGCGGCATCCGCACTTCCATTTTCGTGGATGCGGATCCGGAAATGGTCGCGGGCGCCAGCGCCACTGAATCGGATCGGATCGAGCTTTACACCGAGGAGTACGCGCGCAGGTTCGCGGCCGGCCCGGAAGACGCCATCCGGCCTTTCGCCGCCGCCGCCGAAGCGGCCGTGGAGGCGGGCCTGGGAATCAATGCCGGGCATGACCTGAACCTGGACAACCTGGGTTTCTTCCAAGCGCGTATTCCCGGGTTATTGGAGGTGTCCATCGGACATGCCCTGATCAGCGATGCGTTGCGATTCGGATTGCGGGAAACCGTGCGGCTGTACCGGACCCGGCTGGAATGAAATGGAAATTGCGGGCGCGGGTCTTCCCGAGCTCCGATTAAAGCGCGGCCCTGTCGCTCCTATGGCTCTACAGCCCTGTAGATCAAGCTGTCCAGGCGGTGGCTGATCTGGCGCGCACCCGCGAAGGACAGGTGATCTTCGTTGCCCGCCATGGAATCGGGATAGTCATGGTTCCCCTCTTGATTGGCGTCATAGAAGTGGCAGAAAGGGTTTCCGGCGCAAATCGATTTCACGTTCTCGACCAACGCGCGGCCCACCTCCCAGGTCGGTCCGTATTTTCCGTAATAAGGCGTGTTCCGGTAAGCCGGGCTCTGCGGAAAAAGGGTCAAAACCAGGTGGATGCCTTTGCGTTTGGAGCTTTCCGCGAGCGAACGCAAAAGCCCTATCGATGCGACCGCATTCGCGTCTCCGGCGCTTTGAGGGGTAAAGAAGTCCGGTAAAACCGGCGGAGGCCGGACGCCCCAGTCGTGGCCGGGAACCTGCAGCCCCCCCGCACCATCGACCCCGGCGGTGAGAGGATTGGAGAAGGCTAGCATTATCGTGTCCAATGCCGGCGGTATGCCGGACGGCCAGAATCCATGCGTGCTGTCATAGCGGTAACCTTTTGTCTTCGCCATGCTTTGCGACCAGATGAAATCACCCCCATCGGCATTCATCCAGCCGGGTTGGACCTCGATGATGAGCGCGCGCAGGGAGGGGAAGTTGGGGAGCACGTAATTCGTCGCCATTTCCACCGCGCCCTTAATCCCCGCCGAATAATACCCCAGGTTCAAGGCGCGGTAATGCGTGAACGATTGCGGCCATATGCCCGCCATGACATGGGAGCTTCCCAATCCCACCACCTCGGCAGTACGGCGATTGAGCCAGAGGATTTTCATTTTGCAGGCGAACTGCATTTGCTGGATGGTCCCCGCCGGTTCATCATACAGGCCGAGGCTGTCTACGCCACCAGCGGGGAAAACGACCGCTCCCGGATTGATCCATAGCGCCGGTTGCCCCAGCGTCGAACCGCGCGCCAAAACGGTGGTAACGGAGTCCCGCAGGTTCAAGGCCACCACCGCCGGATACCCGGAACCGGCGCTCTCCCCGGCGGCGACCGCGAAATCCGCCTGGTTCGACCACTCCGCATCCTGCCAGGCCTGGAACCCCTTCGGCGCGCGGTACCAGCTTACTACGCGACCCAGGGTATCGACCCGGAAAAGGATTTCATGCAAGCCATATGGCCTGCCCACCACCGTACTGACCCCTTCATAGCCGAAGTCCAGCATCAACAGCTCCGGCGATGGTCCCGCATGCGGTTGCATGGATACGTTGCAGACCTGGGAGGTATCGCCCGCCTCTTTGCCATTGGACGGCCCCGTGAAGAGCACGCGATCGGATCCGGAGTTCCGGTTCCGCAAGTGCAGCCAACGGAAGCCGCTGGCCAGATAGTTCCCGTTTTCGGACAAGCCGTCGTGGTACCCTCCGGTCGCAAGCGGTTCCGGAGGGCCGGCCGCGGCTCCGGCGGAAACCTTTATGCGGAATGTCCGGGAGGAAGGCCAGACGGGATCGGTATTGTCCACGGGCAGTGTCGCGAACACGAGGCAGGTATCAGATCCGCCGGGATCTACCCACCATCTTGGAATCGCGGCGCTTTCGACGGGAAGGAGCACGGCTTGGCTGCCTTGCTGGAGCCGGCGAATCGATACGGATCCCTGCAGCCGGCTTCCCTCGTCCACGTTCCCGTACGCCACCCACATCCCATCGGGCGAGATCACCGGCGTGAATACCGCCGAGTCATCGAGGAACTCATGCACGACGGTCGGCTGTTCGGAAAAGTCGATGTAACACAGGGTGCGCGTGAAAGACGTGGCGTTCACGAAAACCAGTTTAACCTTGGTATGGCCGAAGAAGGTACGGGAGGCCTCCCGATCCGCGATCACCGGAGGCGTGGCCCGATGCGACCGGCCGCCGTCCAGATACTGGCCGGAGGCTACATGGCCCAGCACGCACCGGAACCCGATATAATCCACCGCCGAACTGCTCAATGTCGCATAATTCGCCGAACGCGCGGAATAGCGCAGGTAACGCGCATCATACGCATACGATCCGCCCTTTACCGATCGCTCCTGGATTAAGCCGGGATTGCGCGATCCCAGGAAATCCTGCACCGTTACCGGCGCATAGGGGCTTTTCCAATCATTCGTCCATTCCATCACGTTCCCCAGCATATCGTAGAGGCCGAACGCGTTAGCGGGGTTTTTCGCAACCGCATGCGCTTTTCCGGCCGCATTCCCGTTGAACCAGGCCATCCGGGCCACTGCGAGCGAATCGAGCCCGTCCCCCCAGGGGAATGCGGTTTCAACGCCACCACGGGCCGCGAATTCCCATTCCGCTTCGGTGGGGAGGCGGTAGCCGTCCCTTTCATAATGGATGACCAATCCCGGCAGACCGTATGCCCGCTCCTTGCCATCCGCTTCGCGTCCGGCGTATTCATAAACGGTGTCCTTCTTTTCCGCCTTACTGCGGGCATTGCAGAATAGCGCGGCATCGTAAAAGGAGACGTTGTAAACGGGAAAGTCCGGACCCAGGCCGAACGGCTCGGTGGCGGGATTCCGCCCCATAATCCGTTCGTACTCCGCTTGGGTAACCTCGGTCCTGTCGATGCGGAAATCATAAGAGAAACGCGCGGTCAGGCGGGGGCTTTCTTCCTCCTCATTCGCGAAGGGCTCCAGGGAACCCAATTGCGTTTGGCGCCCGATGGCGTGCAGGTATACCATCACCTTGGCATCACCTGGCGCGCTCGGAAGTGAATCGGCCGCATCGCAGCCGAACCACACCAAGGCGGATAATGGCAAGAACCAAAGAAGCGGGGGTAGCGCTTTGAACATGCGAATCCTATCTCAGGGGTCCGGGTCTTACGGTTTAAGAGGACGCTTCAAAGCAACACAGCAATGCTCGCGCCAAAATTCCCATACCGAATACCGGGCGAAAACGCGAATCAGAGCTAGGGGAAAGTGCAGGAGGTCATTTTTTGATCAGCGGGGACCGCTGATCTTCACGTTCAGGTCCACCAGTCGCTGGCATAGGGTCCGAATCATGCCGTCTACCAGGGCGGGCCGGTATTTCATGATACGGATGAATTGCTGCTGATCGATGACCTGCACCAGGCAGGATTCCAGCGCCCGTACGGTGGCGGTGCGTTTGAGGCCGGTGAAGAAGCTCAGTTCGCCGAATATCTCCCCGGATTTGACCTGGGAAAGCGGGTACCCGTTGGAGGTAACCGAGGCGCTACCTGTGATCATCTCGAAAACCTCCACGGGATTGTCGTCTTCGCGGATGATGATTTCGCCTACGCTGTATTCGCGGAGTTCCGGCGTATGCCGCACTTCCTCGGCGATATACAGGGAGCAGAGGAGATGCCCGATTCGCGTTTCCAGGTTCTGGTAAGCGAGCCAATCGGAAAGCAAGGCGCGATCGCCCGAGAGCGCGTTCAGGAAGGCTTCCTTGGCCACCACCGCGATTTCTGCCCCGAACTCGCTGGTGATGGAGAGGCCGCCGGCTTCCTCGCCCGGGCCGGGCGCGAGCAGCAGATCCCCGCTGGAATAGAGGCGGATGGTCTTGTCCCCGTGCTGGCAGCGGAACACGCCCTTGATGATGTGGATGAGCGAAGAAGGGGAGACGGAGAGCAATTCCGATTCCCGCAGCAGGATCTGCGATTCACCGCCGCTCTTGCCTTGGCCTTGCAAGGCCGCGAGTATGGAGAGGGCCAATTGTTTGGCCTTCTTTTCCATGACTTCCAGGGAAGCCGGAGTATCCATCAAGGTGAGCATGAATTGGCTTTGCCGTCCCCCGATCAGGTCTCGGAAGGTTTGGAATTGAAACGTTCCTTGGGATTCCGGATGCGGTTCAGGTATTCCAGAGCCTTCTCGCGGTTGCCGCGGATCATGTATAAGGCGTAGATGTTCCCGAACTCGGTTTCCTGGTCGGAATGGGAGGCCATATATTCCTCCCGGGAATGCCCGGAAAGGAACAGGTATTTGAGTTCTTCGGGTGTGGGTTCGTGATCGAAAATCGTTTCCATGGAATTCCCTTAATTATAGGACTCCGTAACTGGAAGATACAAGTTTGGAACCCAAAAACTTGAAGCGCGCGTGCGCCCGCTCACCGCATATATTACGGCCCTTGAACTTGACATAGTTTCCGGCGGTGGGATAATTAGGGTTGGCGGATTCCGTACCGCCTTTTTCTTCGAATTATCCGCGTTTCGAGGTGGCCACAATGAAACTCTTCCAAGAATCCAACCGCTTTTCCTTGCCGCGTCCGATGCATGCTTTGCTTGCCGCGTTGCTATTGGCGGGAGGGGCCGACATGCCCGGTGCGGCCGCCAAATCGAAACCGGCGCAGCCGGAACCCAATGCGGGGTCGGCGCGCTCCGCCATCGGCGCCTCGCCTGCGGCCGTAGGCGGGCAAAAGGACATCCAGGCCGCCGTGGACAAGATCCTGAACGGGAGCGTGGCCGGGATCGACACCGCCGAATTCCTGATGGATCTGGAAAACCGCATCGCCAGGAAACCGGGACAGGAAAGCTGGCTTGAGGCCGCGGGCATCCTGCATTTCCAAGTGGGCCGTTACGATCAGGCCAAGCGCACCCTCATGAAATTGAAGAAACCTTCCCCGCGGGCCGAGCGCCTGCTGGCCCTGAGCCTTTTCGAGAGCAAGGAATACCGCCGGTCGCTGGCCTATTTCGGCCACCTGCGGGACCTGCGCTCCGATCGGCTGGATTGGCAGAAATTCTGCGTGGCCCTCTCACTGGGAGGCACCCGCGCCGAGGCCCTCAAGGAATGGGAAGGGTTCCGCGCGCGTTACCCAGGCACCGATGCCGGGTTGGAATACCTGGCCGATTATTACCGCCGGCCGCTGCAAAAGGAGAAGCTGGTTCCCGTACTGGAAAGCCTGTTGAAGAAGGCCAAGGGAGCCAACGGCGCCCCGGGCACGGCTGAAGAAGGCCCCTTGCTGCTGGAGCTAAGCGGCCTGTATGGCGAAACGAACATCAAGTCGGTGGAGCTGCGCGGCCAATACCTGAAACTCCATCCGGAGGATTTCCTCGCCGCGCGCGGCTTGGCGGTGATGCTGGAGGCCCGCAGCGACATCAAGAAGGCCCTCCCCATCTACCAGGACATCGCCCCCCACTTCACTTCCGATCTGAAATACAACCGCCATGTGGCGGATTTGCTGGCCAAATCCGACAAGGCCGACAAGGACAAAGCCCTGCTTTACTTCGAAACCTGCCGCACCTTGTCGCCCAAGGACGCGGAAATCCCCTTGGCCATGGCGCGCCTGCAGGAAGAGTTGAAGCGGCCGGATCTGGCCTTGGAAGCCTATAAGGCGGTACTCGACATCAACCCCACCCATGCCGACGCCAAGGCCCGCATGATGGCCCTGGCGGGGAACCGTCCGGACCCGGGCCACTGGCTCAAGACCATGGTCGAGAATGAAAAGAAGAATCCCAAGGATCATGCCTTCCAATTCCAATTGGCGAAGCTGTTCCTGGCCGGGAAGGACCGCGGCAACGCCTACAAATACCTGCAGAAGGCCTTGCTGAATTCCCATGACAAGGAAGAGTACACCGACCTGCTGCCGCTGGTGGCGACTTCGGATGCGCAAATCCTCTATCATTTCCCATTGCTGCAGAAAATGGCGCAACGGCCCGCGCCCACCCCGCAGCTATTGATCCTGCTGGGACGCGGTTATTCCCTGTACAAGAATCCGCAACGCGCCGCGGAAGCCTACGGGCGCGTGCTGCGCATGGAGCCCATGCTGCTGGAAGGCCATCGCCAGCCAATCCTGGATCTTTTCGCCGTGAAGGACTATACCTCCACCGCCGCTTTGGCGGAAAAATACCTGGCCGCCAACCCCAATGACGCCGACATCCTGCGCATGCATGTGGTTTCGCTTTCCGAGACCAACGCCGCCCCCGCCAAGCTGCGCACCGCCATCCAGAACCTGGTGGCCGCCGACCCTTACGATGACAAATGGTATTTCCGCCTTGCGGAACTCGATCTGGCGGCCAGGGATTCCGCCGCGGCCCTGAAGCACGGGCGCGAATGGTCCAAGATGCATCCGGACGATAAGCGCGGCCTGCAATTCCTGGAACCCTTGGCGGCCAAGGCCAAGGACGCGGACCTGTACTCCACCACCCTGGACAAGATGGCGCGCCTGGATCCCGCCAGCCAGAACGTGAACGATCTGAAGATGGGCTATTTCTATTTCGAGAACGGGAAATGGGCCTTGGCAGCTGAGGTGCTGACCAAGCTGATGAGCGCCTTCCCCAACGACGCCAAATATTGGAACCGGCTGGGCGTGAGCCAGGCCAAGCTGGAACGCGAAGGCGCGGAAGCGGCCCTGGAAAAGGCCTATCGCCTGGAGCCGGCCAATGCTGAGTACGCGCGCGCTTTTGCCGCCGCGCTCAAAACGGATGCGGAACTGAAGGACAACCTGGACGTGATCCGCATGGTGGGGCGCAACAACCCCAGCAAGGCCGAGAAGCGCAAATTGGCGCATGCCCTTTACCTGGGGGGCGACTACAGCGCGGCGGCGCATGAATGGGATTGGTTCCTGGCCAACGATCCTGCCGTTATCGGCGAGGACTCCGCCGCCGGGCTTTCCTTCCTGCGCGCCGGCCAGGTCAACAAGGCCAAGCCCATCCTGGAAAAGCGCCTGGCCGCCAACCCCCGCGACGTGGGCCTACTGGCCACGCTTTCCGAAATGTACGCCAAGGAAGGCGACGCCAAACGCAAGATGGGCATGATGGAACGGTTGGTGCAGGAGGATCAATCCGTCGGCGACTATCTGCTGCGCTTGGCGCATGACAAGGAAAAGGCCGGGCAGCCCGCGGAGGCCCTGGCCCTGTATTCGCAATGGATATTCCGCCATTCCGACGATGTCGGCGCTCTGAGGTCGTACCATGATCTGGCTGAGAATCAGAAGGATACCACCGCCCTGATCGAGGCCCTGCGCGGCCTGACCCAGTTCAAGGCGCCCGATCGCGCCAGCCGCTTCCAGTTGGCTGAATTGTATTTCGCGCGCAGCGGCGAGACCAAGGAGCTGGAGGAGCTGGTGAAGGTGAATCCGGATTACAGGCAAGGCAAGCTGCTGCTGGTTTGGGAATACCATGCCAAGCGCGCCTGGACTTCCCTGGCGGCGCTGGAACCGTTCCTGGCCGGTGAAGCCGCCTCCAACGCCGCTTTACTGGAGCCGCTGGCGGATCTGTACGCATGGCAGAAGAAAACAGCCCTGGCCCATCAAACCTATTTCAATTGGCTGGCGGTCAAGCGCAAAGACCGGGAGGTTTTCGACAAGGTGCTCGGGTACGCCAATGAATTCAAATCGCCCAACCTCACGGCCATCCTGAGAATCGGCTGCGAATCCTTCCCGCAGGATTTGGCCCTGATGGCCGACTACGCCGCCTCCCTTGGCACCACGCGCTCGGCGTTGGAAGCCTACCAGAACCTGCTCGCGAAATCGCCGGGGGATGAAAGCGCCATCCAGAAGGCCGCGGAACTGGCGCGCGCCTTGGGCGACAAAGGCGCGGAGGCAAAATGGGCCAAGCGCTGGAGCGAGGTCAAGCCCTCGGAAGAAAAGCCCTGGCATATGCTGATCGAATCGCTGGACGGCAACGCGGACAAGGCCAGGATGGCCGAAGCCCTGGAAGGCCTGTTGCGCCTTCAATCCGGCAATCTGGACCTGATGCTCCGCCTGGCGCGCCTTGATGAGGCGTTGGGCCGTTACGAAAAGGCCATCAACCTGTACCGCAACGCTTTGTACCTGGCGCCCAAGGACAAATCCACCCGCGATCGGTTGATCACCCTGATGAAGGAAAAAGGCAAGAAGGAAGATCTGGCCGACGTGCTGACGGAAATCCAGAACATCGACTCCAGCGCGCATGAAGCGCAA
The DNA here is from genome assembly GCA_039926685.1 of Fibrobacteria bacterium. GTDB lineage: Bacteria > Fibrobacterota > Fibrobacteria > UBA11236 > UBA11236 > Chersky-265. The sequence continues at coordinate 11,288 of JBDSWM010000066.1, forward strand.
TTCGAACTGGCCAAGCTGTTCCTGCAGAAGCAGGACAAGACCAAGGCGTACGCCTACCTGAGCACGGCCCTGGAATTGAGCCCGCACAACCAGAACTACCAAAGGCTTCTCCCCCATACCATCCAGAGCACCCAGCAAATATTGAAGCATTTCAAGCTGATGCAGGAAATCGCGGGTCGTCCGGAAACGTCGCGCTCTGACGCGAACAACGCCGACCTCTTCCATCTTTTGGGCAAGGGCTACGCCTTGCAGGGGCAATGGGAGCCCGCGGCGGCGCATCTGGCCATGGCCTACCGGCTAGCGCCCAAGCGTTTAGGGGGCGATCGCGAGGCGGTGATGACCTGCTATCGCGGGAAGAACTACGCCTTGACCGCGGAGCTGGCGGAGAAATTCTTCGAACAGAGCGGAGACTTCGACAAGGAAATCCGCCAGGTGCAGATCCTTTCCTATGAGAAGACCATGAAGGATCCGGCCGTGATCCGCAAAACCCTGCAATTGCTGCTGGCGGTGGATAGGGAGAACGCCGGCGGCTTGCTGCGTTTGGCGGAATTGGATTTGCGCGCCAAGGATACCGTGGCCGCCATCACCAACATCCGCGCCTGCCTGACCACCAGCCCGAACGAATTGCGCGCGTTCAAGATGCTGCTGCCCCTGATCTCACCCGCCAAGCAGGATCAACGGGTAACCTTCGTGGTGGTGCTGGAAAAACTGGCGCAATTGGATTCGACCAACAAGGCGGACCATCTCATACGCCTGGCGGATTTCTATTTCGCCCGCAAGACCTATCGCCAGACCGCGCGCCTGCTCAGCGAAGTCGTCGAACTGCGCCCCAAGGACGCCGATTCCTGGTTCCGCCTGGGACAATGCCGCAACCATTTGCAGGTGGGCGATCTGGGCGTGGCCTGCTTCCGCACGGCCTATGAGCTGCAGCCGTCCAATCTGCCTTTCGCGCATACCTATGCCCAGGCCTTGCAGAAGCCGGAGGAATACAAGGCCGCGCTGAAGCTGTACCAATTCACCGAGGACCGCGGACCCAGCCTGCACGAGCGCTTTGGCCTGGCCATGGCCTACTTCTATAACGGCGATATGCCCGGTTCCGCCAAGGCCTGGGACAAGCTCGCGGCCGACAAAGCCGCCCGCGCCGGCGCCGCCGAGGCGGCCAAGCCGGGGGACAGGGACAATGCCGAGGAACCCAAATGGATTCCGGAAGCGGCCCTCGCCTATTCGCGCACCAACCAACACGCCAAGGCCCTCCCCTTCTACCGCTTGCGGCTGGATCACGAAGGGGGCAATATCGGCCTTCTCGATACGCTTTGCCACCTGTTCGCCAAGACCGGGGACGAGACCAACCGCGTGGCCATGCTGGAATCCCTGGTGCGCGTGGATGCGGCCTTCAAGGATTACCAATTGCAATTGGCGCGCGCCAAGGAGAAATCGCGCGACACGGCGGCGGCCATCGAGAACTACGGGCAATGGACGGCGCGCAACAACCAGGACGCGGACGCCCTCAAGTCCATGCACCGCTTGGCCCAAGGCAAACGCGATACCGCCAGCCTGGAGAACGCCTTGCGCATGCTCTCGGCCATCAAGGGGCAGGATCCTGAATACACCTTCCAATTGGCCGAACTGCAATTCAAGTTCACGGGCGATCCGTCCAACCTGGAAAAACTGGTCAAGTCGTATCCCCAATACCATCGCGGCCGCGTGATCCTGGCCAAGGAATATTTCCGCCGCTTCGACATGCCCCGCATGATCCCTTTCGAGAAGGCACTGGCCGAGGAATCCGCCAAGGACCGGGAACTGTTGGGCCCGTTGGCCGAACTGTACGCCTACCAGGATAAGAAAACCCTGGCCCACAAAGCCTTCCGCGACTACTTGGTCTACCGCCAGGCGGTCGCGCTCGCCGCCAAGTCCCCGGAAGCGCTCGCCGATCTGCGACAGGTATTCGACAAGGCCTGGCTGTATGCGGACGCCAACAAGTCGCCCTTCCTCGCCGAAGTGCTGGATATCGGCAACAAGAACTTCCCCGGCGAACCGCCCATCCAACGCGCGCTGGCCGCGGCCCTGGGCAAGGACCCGCGCGCCCTGGATCTCTACCGGCAGGTGCTGGACAAGGACGGCAACGATCTCGCCTCGCTGCGGGCCGGATCGGAGCTGGCCATGGCCCTTGGCAGAAGCAAGGATGCGGTGGCCTGGCTGGAGCGCTGGACCGCGATGGAAGCGACTTCGCCCCGCGCCTGGCAATTGCTGGCGGACGCGTACCTGCAAGGCAAGGATTTGCCCAAGGTCGCGGATGCGCTCGATCACCAGACCCTGCTCGCGCCTACGGATGCGGCCCTGGCCTTCCGCACCGGGCAGGCCTATCTGGACGCCAAGAACAAGGAGAAGGCGCTGGAATTCCTCATCCGCGCCGACGAATTGAAACCCAAGGATCCCACCTATGCCTCCGAGCTGATGGAGCTTTTGCGCGCGGGATCGGAAGAATACCTGGCCAAGGGGGAAACGTCCAAGGCCATCGAATTGTACGGATTGATGTTGGAGCGGGATCCCAAGCATAAGAAGGCGAACCTGTACATGGGCATGTGGATGGCCGAGAACCGCGACTATGGCTCCGCCGGACCCATGCTCAAGATAGGCCTGGATCAATCCCCGGAAGCCAAGCCGGTGCTCGCCAAGGCTTGGAGGCTGTCTGGCGATTGCCAAGCCGCGTCCGCGCAGAACAAGCCGGCGCTGGAAGCGTACAAACGCGCGCTCGCGCTCGACGATCAGGACAAAGCCGCCTCGGTGGCCCGTTTGGAAATGACGCGGGCGCTCAACCTGCAGGCGGAAATCCCCGCGGCCCTGTCCGACGTCGTGCGCCTCGATTCCGGCAATATCGACGCATGCATGGCGCTGGGCGAAATCCGCCTCAAGGCCAGCGAATATCCCGCCGCGGCCGCGCTCTACCGCCGCGCCGCCCTGGCCCGCGACAACGATGCCGACGCATGGGCCCGCTTCGGCGATGCGCTGGAAGGATACAAACACAATACTGAAGCCATGCAGGCCTGGGACAAAGCCTACGCCCTGGGCGATCGCAATGCCTACACCTTGCATGGACTCGCGCGTTTGCACCGCGAGGCCGGCAGCCTGGAAAAGGCCGAACCCGCTTTGGAGGATCTGGTGGCGATGCAACCGGAAGATGATGAAGCTTGCGCCTGGCTCGCGGAGTTGGCCTTGAAAGCGGGGAAACTGGAAAAGGCCGAGGAGATGTACGCGCAGGCCTCGCAAGCGGCGCCTGAGAAAATCGAGTACACGCAAGGACTGGGCGAAATCTTCCTTAAGCGCAACGATGCCGAATCGGCGCTGGAAATCCTACTTCCCGCCAAGGCCCGGCTCAACCCGCAAGGCCGCTTGACTCTGGCCGACGCTTTGCGAGCCGTGGGCAAAAGCGAAGCCGCCCTGCCCTTGTATCAGGAAGCCAACCTCAAGGAGCCTTCCGCCCGGGCCGTGGCCGGTTTGGCGGACGCCTTGCTCGAACGCGGCAAGCCCATGGACGCCAAAAAGGAAATCGACGCCTCCGCCTTCGCCAAGGAGCCGGAAGTGCGCCTGCGCCTGGGCAAGGCCCTGGCCGCCTTGCATGACCGCGAAAAGGCCGCCGACATCTTCACGGGACTGGTGAAACTGGATAAGGCGAACGCGGATTATCTCTACAATCTCGCGCTGATCCATTATGAGCAGAAGAACAATGCCTTGGCTCTCAGGGAATTCCAGGAAGCCCTGCGCCTGCGCGCCGATCTGGCGGGCGCGGCCTACTATTCGGGCCTGATCCGGATGGCCGATGGCCAGGTCAACGAAGCGCGTGGGTTCTTTTTCTCCCTGGCACAAAATACCTCCAAAGCGGACCGGGCCATGGGGCTGCGCGGCCTGGCTTCGGCATCCATGGCCGAAAAGCATCTTTCCGAAGCCAGCGATTACCTGGTGCAAGCCTCGGACGTGTACCCCACTCCGGAGGTTTTCGCCGAACTTTCCGAAGTGAGCCTTCTGCTGGGCAGCCCCAAGGATGCGGAGAACTGGGCCCAAAAGAGCATGGAGGCCGATGAGGATTATGCCCGCGGCATCGTGGCGCTGACCGAAGCGATGATGGCGCTAGGCCGCAAGGACGAAGCGCGGGATTTCCTGAAGGAATCCCTGACGCGCATCCCGCGCGCCTGCGAACTGCATATCGAATCGCAGAAAGTGAACCTGGCCCTGGAAAACGTGCAGGGAATCGCTTCCAACAGCCGCCAGGTCATGACACTGTGCCCGGATGAGCCGCTTTCCTATTTTTACGCGGGAGTGGCGGCCGATCGGTCCTATCAGAAAAAGCAGGCCGTCGAGTATTTCAATTCGTATAAGAAACTGGGCGGCGACAAGAGCGTGCTCCCGAAGGGATACTAGCCATGACAAACAGCAACCAATCCGGCTTCGGCCGCAGGGAATTCATCGGCGCGGCCGCTGCCGCTCTTTTCGCCGGCGTGGTCATCCAGATCACGGGATGCAGCAAGGATAGCGGCACCGGCAGCGACGGGGGCGCGGGCGACGCGGTCGGATCGATCGACGACAACCATCCCGCCCCGCACAGCGCGGTGGTGACCAAGGTCCAGATCGACGCCGGTGGAGGGGTCACCCTGGATATCCAGGGCGCCGCCAACCATAGCCATACTCTTTCTCTTTCCACCACCGACATGGCCACCTTGAAAGCGAAAGGCCATGTCATGCTGACGAGCAGCGAGGGCGGGGCGTCTCCCCATACTCACATGGTTATGTTCAACTAATTCCCCGTTCCATGCTATCTTTGATCCGGTCCCCCAAACCGGATTAAAGCTTGCAGCCAATCGCTCCTTTCGACGTCGTCATCACTTGCAATTACTCCCCCTGGTCCCGCTACAAGGGCGGCGCCCAGAAATCGGTGCATATGCTGGCCTCGGCCATGGCCGGCGAAGGCAAACGCGTATGCGTGGTCTTCAGCAAAGTGCCGTGGGAAACGGTCCCGCTCCCGGCCGGACTGCCCTATCGGGTGCGCTGGGCCTTCTTCCTGGGGATTAAACCCACCGTCAGCTCCCCTTTGCGTTTCCTGAACGGGATTTTCTTCCTCGCCACCGTGCGCGCGCTATGCGGGCCGAAAACGCTGGTAATCGGCAACGGGGACGAAGCCAGCCTGCTCCATCGCCTCCCTACGCGCGGCCGCCTGGTCTTCGGCAGCCGCAATACCTACGATGGTTTCCTGATGGGAGGGGATTGGACCCGCCTCTCCACCTGGATCCGCATCTTCTTCAAGGAGCCGCGTTACGTGGCCGTGGCCATGGCCGCGCGCAACGCGGATGTATCCACCTGCACCAGCGCGTTTTCCCTGGAGCAATTGCGAACCTGTTTCGGGATTCCCGCCGCGCGCGCCGCCGTAATCCCCAACGGTCTGGATCCGCTTTTTTTCGATACCGCGTTCCAGGAAGCCGGACAAAGCGGCGTGCTCTTTTTCGGACGCCTGGCCGCCAACAAAGGGGCCCAGCATGCCCTGGAGGCATTCCTGCGCTTGCCTCCGGAAACGCGCCGCGCCCATCCCCTCACTTTCGCGGGTGAAGGTCCGCTCAAGGAAAAGCTGGAACAGGCGGCCAAAGTGGCGGGCGCCCAGAAGGAAGTCATATTCTCCGGCTGGCTGTCCAGCGCGCAATTGGCCCAAGCCATCACCGCCTGCCGCCTGGTGCTGCTGCCCAGTCTGGAAGAATCCTTCGGCAACGCCATCCTGGAAACCTTGGCCACGGGCCAGAACCTCATCTCCACCACCGCTTGCGCCATTCCGGAAGTGGCGGGAGACTATGGCACCTTGGTGGCTTCCGGCGATGTGACGGCCATGGCCCAGGCTTTGGCGCGGGAGCTGGCGCGCGTCCGCACCGAGGCGGAGATCGCGGCCCAGCGCCATTATTTCCTGGAACGCTTTTCCTGGCGTACCAGCGGCAGGCAATACCTGGCGCTGGCGAATCCATGAACCTGCGCCCCCGGGCCTTATCCGTTATTTCTGCCCTAGCCTTGGGGCTCCCGGCCGCTCCGGCCCAAGGCGCCCCGCGCCCCGGGGCCATCGTAACCGTGGGGTTACGTTACGACGATTGCGCCGCCACCAGCCCTGAGGATCTGGAAAGCCGCATCCTCGCGGCCTGCGCCCGCACAGGCGTACCCGTCACCTTCGGCGTGGTGCCGGAAATCGGGACGGGCGACAACCACGATCCGGCCCCGGCCGGGAATGCCTCCCTGCCCCAGGCCCGCAAGGATATGCTGGCCGCGGCCCGCGCCCAGGGCAATCTGGAAATCGCCTTGCACGGCTATGAGCATAAGGCCTTCCGCCTGGGCGCGCGGAGCGAATTTGCCGGGGCGGACCCGGCCCGTCAAAACGAAATCATCGCCAAAGGAAAGGCGGAACTGGAGGCCTTCGCCGGTCCCGTGCGCACCTTCATCCCGCCTTGGAACGCGTATGATCGTAATACCTTGCGGGCGCTGGCCGGGAACGGATTCACCGCCATTTCCGCATATGCCGATGGAGTGGCGGACGACGCGGACGGGATGGCTGAAGCAGCCGCGAGCCCGGGAAATGGCGCGCGCGCTCGCCTACGTTACGCGCCCGCTACCTGCCTGATCCCGGATCTGCGCGCCGCCGTGGCCGCCGCGCGCGCGCAAGGGGGCGGCATCATCGTCCCGTATTTCCATCCTTATGAATTCAAGGACGTCGACTCCCTGCGGGGCTTCTTCACTATGGCCGAATTCGATTCCGCCCTGTCCTGGCTGGCCTCGCAAACCGACGTGCAAACCTTGACCTTGGGCGAAATCGCGCTCCTGCCCGCGGGCGGCACGGAAACCTATCGCGACTTTTCCCGCTGGGCCCGCCTGGCTCCGCCGTTCCTGGAAAAGCCCATCCGCCCCGCATTCCGGGTGTATTCTAGCGCCGCCTTTCCCGGAAAATACGGAAGCCTGCGCCTGCGGCTGCTGGTGGGCGCTTGGTACGCTTTCCTAGCTGGGGCCGCCTTTGCCGCGGCAGCCTTGGCGAAAAGCCGGGTGCCGAGACGCAGGCATTTGGGACTGGCGCTGCTGGCATTGGGGGCGGCGCTGGGAATTGGCGGCGCCTGGGAGGCTGCTTTTCCAGCCGCCAGTTTGGGCGCTGGCCTTCTTGGGTTTGGTATGGGGCTGAGTTTGGATTTCGCGCTGGGCAAAAGCGCATCCCGTGAATGAACCCGATTTCAGTCCGCCCTGCCATTTTGTAATCAAACCTTAAGCTTTTAAATTCGATTTTATGATTAGCCAATCCGTTTTTAAACGATTTTAAGTGGTTTATTGGGTAATTTTTGTAATCTCTTATTGTGTTTTACTTTTCATTCCGTCCTGGATGGGATATATTGGAAGCATGTCGAACGGACTTTTCCAAATCATCTTGTCGAAAGGACTTCTTATGCGTCCCTCAATCAAAGTCAACGCATTGATGCCTGAATTCACCCGCATCGCCTTGCTGAGCGCCGCCTTGTTCCTGGGCGCCTGCGTTACCTCCAACGAAACCGGAAGCGCCATCGACCCCGCCTTCGCCGATGCCCAGGTGGATGCGCGCATCGCCGGCCAGTCGCTGGCCGAGGGTTTCGCGGCGGGCAAGGATTGGAACACCACGGTGACGGTACCCGCCGGGCTACAGGGTCTGGTACAGGTTTCCACCAAGGTGGGCGCGCTCCGGAAAAGCGTCGCCATGCCCAAGCTGGCCGCGGACGTGGATCTGGGCGCCAGCCTGCAGGTCGATCTGTCGGATACCTCCAAAGGCTACGCCACCGTCTATGCCGAATACGACCTGCTCCTGGTGAACACCAAGGATACCGCCGTCGTCAAGTGGGATGAAAAAGCCAGGGATGCCCTCAAGGACAATGAGAACGTCCTTTCCTTCAAACGCGTTTCCACCTACGCGGGCGGCAAGGTGGAAACGGCCGAATTCTCGGATGGGGACGGCGACGGAATCATTACCGCCATCCCGGGCAAGGTCAATAAGGTCCGCATGGCGCTGACCATGAAAGATCAGGGTCTCACCGAAAAAACCTCGCTGGTTGTGGGCGCGGGACCGGATGCGGACTTCGATACGGAAGAGGATAACCTCATCTTCGAAGCGGCCTGGATCAGGACGGACAAGGCCGGAACGGTGCTGGCTTCAGGCGCCTACCATGACGCGGACGGCGACGGCGCGGTGACGGACAATTCCAAGACCAGCCTGGTTTTGGCGAAATATTCCGAAACCGAACCCAAGGATAGGCCGCTTATCTCGAAGGCGGACTTCACCGCCAAGGTGCGCGTATTCGCGAATAAGGCCGGGGACGAGCCCGTCAGCTTCTCTTACCGGGAGACCACCAAGCTGGGCCGGGTTAATTCAGTGACCATGAAGAACAGCGCCGGCGGCGAGGACATCGTCAAGGGCGATACCATGACCGTCCGCCTGGAAACCAGCGTGACGGCCGCGAACGATACCCTGAAGCATGCCGTCGTGGAGTTCGTGATGAACCCGGGTCAGGATCTGAAAAGCGATAGCGACGATGTTTGCTACGCCATCCATATCGCCACGGAAAAGAAATTCGGGCTGGAGCGGGAAGCGAAGTTCGATTTCATCTCCGACGAAGGCATTCCCCATGGGCAGGAACCCGTATCCGGGGCGTTTACCGGATCGGTCAAGTACGCCAATGGCCAAAGCGCCAACCTGGAAGGATCCTTCTCACCCTCCGGCTTCTCGGCGGAATACACAGGACCGGATGGCAATACCGTGAAGGTGGAGTACACCAAGAGCGGATCGGTGGTAGCGGCTCCTTAACGGGGTGTTAAAGGAGGATGGGGCGATCGGGCAACTCATTGGTGTCCGGTCCCCGCCTCGGGAAATGCTCAAGCAGATGCCCGCTCACCGAACTTATCCCTGGCAGCAGGCCGGCTTCGAAGCGGCCCTGGCGGAATTCCGCCTCCATTTTCTTGCAGATTTCCTCCCAGCCATGTGCGCCCACCTTGGCGTGCACGCCGCGATCGGCGATGATTTCCACATCCCGATCCGCGAGCAGCAGGTAGATCAGGACTCCGTTGTTGGCCTCGGTATCCCATACCCGCAATTGCGAGAACACTTCCACCGCCCGTTCCCGGGCGGTTACCCCCTGCCGCAGGCGTCCCCAATCCAGGGAAGCCTCCACAGCGAAACGGATCTCGCCATGATGCCCCGCTTCGCCGGCTGCGATGGCCTGGGTGATGCGTTCCAGGGACGCTTCCGGAAAAAGCTTGCGCACCTCCGGCCTGCCGATCCAGAAATGCCTGGCGATGCGATTGAAACGATTGAATTCCATAACTACCATTTCCCCGAGGCGCCGCCGCCTCCGAAACCGCCGCCGCCCCCGGAAAATCCCCCGCCGCCGCCGAAACCGCCGCCGCCTGATCCCCCGAAGCCGCCGCCTAATCCTCCGCCACGGAAATTACCCCCGGAGCCGCCCCCGTTCATCATGGTGAAGAGAAGCGCCAGGACTCCCGCGCCTACCCCCAGCAACATGGATCCGAGCAGAAAGGAAACGAGCAATCCCACCAATCCGCCCGCCACCACTCCGCCGCGTACGCGTCCCAGGGCGGCGCGCATGGCGCCGGAAAGGAAAATCGCCAGAATCACGGCGCCCATGCCGATGCCGCCGGCCGGATGGCGTCCGCTCACGGCGCCGCGCGGCGCGGGCGGAGCGGGCAAAGGCTCGCCGTCGATGACCGTGGCCATGGCTTCCAAACCGGCGCGGATGCCGCCGGAAAAGTCGCCTTGCTTGAACCTGGGGGTGATGATTTCCGCGATGATGCGCTTGCTGTTCGCGTCCGTGAGCGCGCCTTCCAGGCCATAGCCCACTTCGATGCGCAAGGCCCTATCCTCCTTGGCGATGACCAGGATCGCGCCATCATCGATTTTCTTCCGGCCCAATTTCCATTTCTCCGCCACCCGGATGGAATATTGTTCGATCTCCTCCGGCCGCGTGGTCGGCACAATCAGAACCGCCACCTGGCTGCCCTTGCGCGCTTCCAAGGCGCTCAGATAGCCGTCCAATTCGCCGATATCCGCAGCCGATAACGTGCCGGTTTGATCCACCACGCGGCCGGATATTTCCGGAACGGCCACGAAATCCCCGGCATGGGCCGGGGGAACCGTGGACAGGGCGAGGAACGAAAGGCATAGGGCGGCGAGGAAAGCCCAGGCCCGCGGCCTTGCGCCGCCGGTTGCGAAAGAGCGGAAAGACGCCATCAATGGGAGGCGCCGGACTCCGCGGGAGCCTTGGGCGCGGGCGGTTGCACGGAAGGATTGGGTGAAGCGGCGGGCGCGTTGAAGTCGACCGTGGGCGCCGTGGAAATGGCATGCTCATCCTCGACGGTGAAATTGGCCTTGGGCACCATGTGGAGCCGTTTGGCCGTGAGATTGGAGGGGAAGGAGCGCACTTGCACATTGTATTCGCGCACGGA
>JBDSWM010000067.1:0-5195 GCA_039926685.1 Fibrobacteria bacterium
TCCGCCACGACCTTCGCCTTGGGAAGATCGAAGGGGGAATAATACATCCCTCCCTTTAGGGAGACCGGAAGCAATCCGCCCGTGCGGCCGCCCGTGGTGTGGGCCGCTTCCTTGCGCCCCAGATTGAGCAGCGCCAAGCCGAATCCCAGGTTGCGGGCATTGGGTTGGTAAAGCAATCCAGCGTCCACGCCCCAGCCCAGGGCCAATTGGGAGCCTTCGTAGTCGCCCAGATATTCGGACAGGCCTTTGAGCGTGGCCCCCACACGGAGGTTTTCGTTCAGCTTTTTCGCCCCGGTCAGGGAGGGATTGAAGGAGACGGGCAGCAATTTCTTGCCCATGGCATTGCCATCCTCATCCAAGGCCTCGATACGGCCATAGTTGATGTAGGCGGCCGAGAAGGCATAGTCCATGCCTCCGGCTCCGGGGTAGCCGTAGCTGGCATTCCCGGAGGCGACCTCGAGCAGATGATAGCGGAAAGTTCCCGACACCACGCGGCTGCCTTCGGACTTGGATACTCCGGCCGGATTGTATCCCACCGCATCGATACCTTGGGCCAAACTGGTATAAGCCCCGGCCAGGCCGGCAGGTCGCGAGAAGATCAGGGTTTCCAGGTATTGGAACTCGGCGGTGCCGACCCGATCGGAATATTCCTGCGAGGCGGCCAGGGAAAACGCGGCCAGGGTGAGCCCGCTTAAGTAGCGGAGCCTGAGGCGTACGGACACGCTCGACAAATGACGGGCTAAGCTTGATTTCCGGGCTAAAATCACCGGGACAAGGTACATAATGGGGCCTTAAAAACACACATTCGGGACCGCATGCCGCCAGGGATGGGCGCCGGGTCCGCGCCCGCCAAGGCGCGAATTCCTTGCAAGTACGTGGGAGGGGAGCTATCTTTGCCACTCCCTTGGGTGTAAAAACCCAAGGAGAGCCCGAGCTAGTAGCTCAGTTGGTAGAGCAGCGCCCTTTTAAGGCGTGGGTCGAAGGTTCAAATCCTTCCTGGCTCAGATCTTAAGGCCCCCGGGTCGCCCGCTTCCCTCGGAAGCCGGGTGATGCCGGGGGTTCTTTATTTGCCGGCTCCGCCTTTGCCAACCCCCGCGAAATCATAGGCGCAAAACCACCTTGCCGTACACCGAGCGCGGATTTCCGGAAACATCCGGTAAGATTGGTCGACTTATCCGGTAACAGGTAGTTTCCAGAGAGGTCCTTATGCTGAAGCCGATTCAAGTCCCCCTTCCTTCCCCAGCCAGCGCGGGCAAATCCCGCTTGTTCCACCATCTCAGCGTGCTCGTCGTGTTGGGCGCCGCCGGCTTTGCGGTCTTGGGGGGCAGCCGCTCGCAGGCCGCCCCGCCCCCGGCTCGGGAAAAAAGCGCCTCCGTGGCCAATGCCACCTTCGCGGGCGGTTGCTTCTGGTGTATGGAGTCCCCGTTCTTCAAGGTCAAAGGCGTCATCGACGTGATTCCTGGCTATAGCGGCGGCACTACTGTCGATCCCAGCTATGAGGATGTGAGCAGCGGGACCACCGGCCATGCCGAATGCGTGAATGTCACCTATGATCCCGCCCGGGTCAGCTACTCCACCTTGCTGGAAGCCTATTGGCGCTCCGCCAACCCTACCGATGCGGGCGGCCAGTTCGCGGATCGCGGCAGCCAGTATCGTCCCGCCATCTTCTACCGCAACGCTGAGCAGAAGCGCCTGGCCGAAGCAAGCAAGGCGCGCCTGGAAGCCAGCAAGAAATTCAACAAGCCCATCGTGGCGGAGATCACCGCTTTCAAGGCCTTCTATCCCGCTGAGGAATACCATAAGCATTATGACAAGAAGAATCCGATTCGCTATCATGCCTACCGCACAGGCTCCGGACGCGAAGGCTTCCTGGAAAAGAATTTCGGCATCGGCATGCCGGCGATGACGGTGTACCCGGTAAACAAGGACAACGACGGAGTGGAGGAAACCATGGCGGAACCCAAATACGTAAAGCCCCCGGACGCGGAGATCAAGGACAAGCTATCCCCCATCGAATACAGGGTGACCCAGCAATGCGGCACCGAGCCCCCGTTCCACAACGCCTATTGGGACAATCACGAGGAAGGCATTTACGTGGACAAGGTTTCCGGCGGACCCTTGTTCAGCTCCAAGGATAAATTCGAGAGCGGCACGGGCTGGCCCAGCTTCACCCGGCCATTGGATACCGGCAATGTCACCGAGAAGTCGGACGGCACCTTGGGCATGGACCGCACCGAAGTGCGCAGCAAGCATGGGGACTCGCATCTGGGACACCTTTTCCCCGACGGCCCGGGCCCCACGGGCATGCGCTATTGCATAAACTCCGCTTCCTTGCGCTTCGTGCCCAAGGAAAAACTGGCGGCGGAAGGGTACGCAAAATACCTGGCCATTTTCGACGGTAAAACCGCCAAGCATTGAATCCCATGCGCTTCCTGAGGGCGCCTTTGATGCCCTTGATGCCTTAGCGGGCCGTTTGACAGGGGCGGATTTTCCGCCCTTCCCAGATTCCTTAACCGACGGATCCGCCTTGGCCCTATTATTATCGGACCATGCGAAATGAGAATTGCAAGGTCAGGGTCAGGATGACGGCCGTGATCGCGGCCGCGATCCTGGGGCTGGGGAGCGGGAAGGGTCATGCCCAAGCGCCCAATCCCTTGAAAGGCGACGATGGCGCCCATGATCCGATGATGTTCAAGGTGGCCGGAGATTATTTCGTCTATTATACCGGCACCGGCATCCAGACCAAGACTTCCAAGGATAGGATCACCTGGAGGAACACGGCCGCCGCTTTGCCCGCCATGCCGGCCTGGCATAGGGAATACGTGCCCGCCGCCGGATCCAACCTATGGGCCCCGGATGTGCATTTCCGCGCCGGTAAATACTGGCTGTATTACTCCGTATCCACCAGCGGATCGCGCGTTTCCGCCATCGGCCTCGCCACGGCCGCGGCCATCAACCCGAATGGCGGCACCGAATGGCGGGATCAGGGCATGGTCATCAACACCAGCAACGCCGACGACTACAACGCCATCGATCCCAACGTATACGTGGACTCGTCGGGCACTCCATGGCTGGTGTTCGGCTCCTGGTGGAGCGGCATCAAGATGTTCCAGATCGATCCCGCCACCGGCAAACGCGCGGCCGGATCGCAGTTGTACGCTCTCGCCTACCATAAAAACGGCGCGGAGGGCGCCTTCCTCATCAAACATGGCGAGTACTTCTATCTGTGGCTGTCCTGGGACGTATGCTGCAACGGGGCAAGCAGCACCTATAATATCCGCGTGGGCCGTGCGAAGCAGTTGACCGGACCCTTTACGGACAGCAAGGGGGTGGCCTTGCCGAGCCAGGGCGGCGATTTGATCGATTCCGGGGATACGCGTTGGAAGGGTCCCGGCCACAATGCGATTTTCACCGAAGGCGATACCGCCTTTTTGGTGAACCACGCTTACGACGCCCAGGGCAATGGCCGCGCCACCTTGCAGATCCGCCCGCTATATTGGACCGCGGACGGCTGGCCGACGCTGGACAAGAGCAAAGGCCAGGTCACGGGGATTCATTCCGGCGGTACGGAAACGGACTCCGCCGGAAAAATAAAGGCCCGTTCCGCTTTCGAGGCATTCCGTTCCGTCGTGGACCTGCGGGGCCGCCGGGAATCGGGGAAAGCCTCCCCTTCCCCTTTCCGGCTATCCACCCCGGCGTATAGGTAATCCCCAGGGTCGGGGACCAGATAATCCGCCATGCGGAAGGGCTTGCCCAGCACCATCCGCCCCAGGATGCGGACGTACAGCAGGCCTTCGCGCCAGCGCGGGAGCGCGGCCAGGAAGAAACGCGGAGATAGGGTTTTCCAAAGCGGCAGCATGCCGCATTCGTACATGTTGAACAGCAGGATGAGGAAGCGGAGGTATTTCGCATCCGCCAGGCTGCACCGATAGAGCACGCGCTTGCTGATGCCCAGGAACAGGAACAGATCCAAGGCCATGCAGCGGCGGAATATATAGGCGGAAGTGTGCACTTGTAATGGATGGTTGCGGTCCTGGGCGCCCGCGACCTCGCGGACCACTCCCCGATGCAAATCCACCCAATAGCGGCCGATGTTACTCCCCGTGATGACGAAGGTGATCGGCTTTCCCCTGAAAGCCTGACGGGCCGCCCAGGGTAACGCCCGCGTAAACTTGGAGAAATAGGCTTGCACCTGTGACAGGGAGGTCTCCGTCCTGGCCTCCAGGGCGTAGAACCGCTCCAGCGTTTCCTTTTGCGAAGCGGCATAACGCGCCCAACGACGCTCCAGGTCGACGAAATAAGGCGCGGAACGGATGGAGAATCCCGTTTCCGAGGACCAGGCGTCCCCGGTGGCCATGGCCACGGCCTGGACGCCTCGACGCGCAGCGGGGTCCAGGCCACGGACCGTCCGCGAAGGCATGCTCAGCGTCCGGTCCTCATCGCACCGGCCCAGTTGGCCGCTTTTGCCGCCTTTGCCGCCTTTGCCGCAATAGGCCGCCACTTGCGCCGGCGTGACGATGGTATGGTTCAGATGATAGGTCTCCTTGTGCAAATAACAATGATTGCTGGCGAAGGGGATGGCATAACGCGCGCCGGTGCGCAGGACGAAATCGGCGAAGTCCTTCAGATAGCGCTCTTTGCCCTCCGGCTGACGCGCGGGCGCGTCGAAGTAATCGAAACACATGCGCTCGTTCGCGGAGCTATGGCTGCGGAACACGAAATCGATGCGGGGATGGCGCGCCAGTATCTGATCCAAGGGCGGTCCCATGAACTTGGCGTCGTTGGCGTTGAACAATGTCACGCCCTCGCATTCCACCACCGCCGCGCTGTCCAGGAAGGGATTGAAATGGTAAGAGCTCAGTTTGAGGCCCGGGGCCAATTCCAGGCTTTGGCCATGGCCCAACTCGGTGATATCGATGAACCCCATCTCCGCGAGATCCTTGCACATGCGCCGCGACGGGGACTTGGGGATAAGGATGGGGGTTTCCCTGGGGAACTTCCTCAGGGATGGACCGTGGAAATGATCCCAATGGATATGGGTGAGATAGATGAAGTCCGCCCGCGCGGAATCCGCCGACCCGTCGGGAACGGGCGGATAGTTCCACCAGGATCGCCAATATGCGCTGCCCAGCAGCCAGGGATCGAAAACCAGGGTTTTGCCGGCGCCCTCAACAAGCATCCCGGCATGGGAAAGA
>JBDSWM010000068.1:0-13487 GCA_039926685.1 Fibrobacteria bacterium
CGCGTTTGCTACCTTAACCCTTTGGTCCCCACGGCTCCGATCGTGCAATTCAGGACATTTTGGAGGGTCCCTATGGAAGTCAACCGCGAACAAGTGCTCAGAATGGCAAAACTCTCCCGACTCGAGCTCAGCGAGGCCGAGGTCGAGAAAATGACCGGTTCCCTCAACCAGTTGGTCGAGTACATGACCGTGCTTAAAAAGATCGATTTGAAGGATGTCGAGCCCATGCTCGCCGTCGATACCTCACCGCGTCCCCTGCGGCCGGATGTGAGAGTGCCCAGTTTGGACAAGGAACTCGCTTTCCGCAATGCGCCTTGCATCAATATGGACCACTTCTCCATCCCTAAGGTGATGGGCGGGTGAGTTTATGACCGCCAAGGTCAGTTGCGTTGTGCCTGCCCGCCTGGCATCCAGCCGGTTCCCTGGCAAGATGCTGCATCCTCTCCTGGGGACCCCAATCGTCATCCATACCTTGCGCCGCGCCCAAGAAGCCGGCTGTTTCGATGAAATCCTCTGCCTTACCGACTCGCATGACATCCGCGACGCCGTGGTGGAAGCGGGATTCCGGGCCGAAATGACAGGGCCTGCCGCGAACGGTACCGAGCGCATCGGCAAATACCATGACTGCATCGCCAACGATTTGATCGTCAATTTGCAAGGCGATGAACCCGTCTTTTCCCCCCAGGCCTTGCGCCTCATTTCCCGCGCCTTGACGCTGGCTCCGGAATCGGTGCATGTGCTGGTCCATGATCAAGCCGTCACCCAAGAGGATTTGGCCAATCCGAACCGTTGCAAGGTCGGACTCGATGCCGAGGGCGGGGTGTTGGATTTTTACCGACGCGCGCCGCATTTATCCCCGCATCTGCTGGCCGAGTCGCGCTTGCAAATGGGGAGCTACGGATACCGGAAAGCCTACGTCCGCAAATATGCCCAAGGCGCTCCTTCCGGACTGGAACTTTCCGAAAGCCACGAACTATTACGTGACCTCGGGGCCGCGCCTATCCGGGCGCATGCCTGCCCTTTCCCGGGCCAAGCCGTTGATGTTCCAGAAGATGCGGAAATCGCGCTGGCCCTGCTGCGGCGGGGTCTGGCGGCCGGCCATGCGGAGAGTGCCGAAGCCGACTCTAATATGATTATAATTCGATCCTGATCGCTCTAGATTCCTTTAAGGAAGGTATTCACAGTGTCCAAGCCCCGGAAAGCCAGTTGCAAGTTCATCGTAGTCACGGGAGGAGTGCTCTCCGGACTGGGCAAGGGCATCGCCGCCGCCTCCATCGGGAATCTCCTTTCGGGGCGCCTGAAAGTCATTCCCGTCAAATGTGACGGATATCTCAACACCGACCCCGGCACCATGAACCCCATCGAGCACGGCGAAGTGTTCGTGCAGGACGACGGCGGGGAAGTGGACATGGACTTCGGCCATTACGAACGCTTCATGAACATCGAGACCAAGTTCCATTGGAACCTCACCATGGGCAAGGTGTTCAAGAACATCCTGGACAAGGAACGCCGCGGCGACTACCTGGGCAAGACCGTCCAGTTCATCCCCCATGTCACCGACTCCATCAAGAACTGGTACCATGAGATCGCCGCCAAGGAAAACGCCGATGTGCTGCTCATCGAGGTAGGCGGCACCGTGGGCGATTTGGAGAACCAATTCTACCTGGAAGCCATACGCCAATTGAAGCGGGACGTGGGCGAGGATAACCTCATCTACGTGCATCTTACCTATGTGCCCGTGCCTGAAGGCGTGCATGAGCAGAAGTCCAAGCCCACCCAGATGTCCGTCCGCCTCCTCAATGAAAAGGGCATCGAACCGGATATCATCATCGGCCGCTGCTCCGAGCTGCTCAATCCCTCCATCAAGGAGAAGATCGCCTCCTATTGCAATATCTCGCCCAGCGCCGTCATCTCCGGCCCCGATGTCGCCTCGGTGTACGAGATCCCTCTCATCTACGAGAAGGAAGGCCTGCCGGAACTCTTGCACACTGCCTTGGGCATCTATTCGCCCCCGGATCTGCGCCAATGGGACACCTGGGTCAGCAATATCAAGAACAACCAGGTCAATCCCCGCAAGGTGGTAAGCATCGCGCTATGCGGCAAGTACACCACCTTGGAAGACTCCTATGCTTCCGTGGTGGAAGCGCTCACCCATTGCGGCGCTCATCTCAATTGCCGGGTCGACATCAAATGGGTGGACACTTCCAAGCTCACCGACATGGCCAGCGTGGAAGCGGCCCTGGACGGCGCGCAAGGCGTCATCGTGCCCGGCGGCTTCGGCCTCCGCGGCATCGAAGGCAAGATCAAGATCATCCAATACGCCCGTGTGAACAACCTGCCTTACCTGGGCATTTGCTACGGCATGCAATTGGCCGTGGTGGAGTTCGCGCGCAACGTGGCCGGCCTCAAGGACGCCAACACCTCCGAAGTCCGCGAGGAAGGCGTCAACGTCCCCCATCCCGTCATCGACATCCTGCCCGGCCAGAAGAACCTGTCCAACAAGGGCGGCACCATGCGCTTGGGGGGCCATGATGTGGAAATCAAGCCCGGCAGCGTGGCCTACAGGATATTCGGCAACAAGACCCTGGTGCGCCAGCGCTTCCGCCATCGCTATGAGGTGAACCCCGACTATATCAAGCCCTTGGAAGACAAGGGGCTGGTCTTTTCCGGGAAACACCCGACCGAGAACATCATGCAAGTCATGGAATTGCCCGATCATAAGTTCTTCATGGGCTGCCAGTTCCACCCGGAACTCACCAGCAACTTGCGCACGCCCAGCCCGCTATTCTATCATCTGGTGAAGGCGGCCCTTTCCGAATAACCAGGCTGCCTCACCCTACCGAGGCAAAATGGCCCGCCTGGTCATCATCGACGACGAAAGCCACATCACCGACATCCTCACCCGCTTCTTCAGCGAGAAGGGGCATGAAGTCCTGGGCTTCACCCGCGCCGATGATGCCTTGGCCCATATCACCAAGGTCACAACAGATCTGGTCATCACCGACATCGCCATGAAGGGCCTGTCCGGGCTGGATCTTTTGGCCAAGCTGAAGGGGCTGCGCCTGGACGTGCCCGTCATCGTCACCACCGGCAACCCCTCCCACAATTCCGCCGTGCAAGCCCTCCGCAGCGGCGCCTGCGACTACGTGGTCAAGCCCTTCCATCTGGACGAGATCGCCGAGCGCGCGGAAAAGGCCCTTTCCACCAAACGCGTCAAGGACGAGAACACCCTCTACGCCAAGCTCGTCTCCCTGCACAGTATCTCGCGCGTTACTGCGGAAGCAGCCTCCATGGAGGATCTGTCCGCCAAGGTCATCAAGCTCGGCGCCCGCCTCACCGGCTCCGATGCGGGCTGGTATTGGGTGGCTTCGCCGGCATCGGATACCGCCATCACCGCCACCCAGGTGCTCTACCCCGAAGCCGAAAGCCTTTCCCAGCATGGCTTCCTAGTGAAGCTGGCGCGCGCCACGGCGGAAAAAATGGAAATGAACGTCACCGCGGCGGAAGCGCCTTTGGCGGCGGGGACGCCGTCCGCGGCGGGGAAAACGTCCGCAGAGGCGCGGTCTGCGGAGGGTTCCGACGCCTGGTACCTTTCGCTGCCGGTAGAGGTCGGCTCCGCCTTGCACGGAGCGCTCATTTTCCGCCGCACCCGACCCGCTCCCAAATACGATGCCGTTGATTTGGAAGTGTTCAACCAGCTCGCCGCCACCTTCGCCCTCGGCATCCGCGCCCTGGGCCTGTTCCCGAAAGCCGTCGCACCCGACCTGGACGACGGCGGCAAGACCCTGGATTCCTGGGCGCGCCTGATCGGGCAATTGGTGGACGAACATTGCCTCGGTTACGAGTCCAAAGGCGGGCGCGTAGAAGCCTTGGGCCGCGCCTTGATGAAGGAAATGAACTGGCCCGCGGAAACGGGCGGAAGCTGGCCGCTCATCTGCCACATCTACGATATAGCCAAGGTGCGCGTGCCCCAGAAGATGCTGGAGAAAAGCAAGATATTGGCGCAGGACGAACTGGACTTCGTGCGCGCGCAGGCGGCCTGGGCCTGCGAGAGCGTCAGCAATCTCCCCGGATTGGAAGCGGCCGCGCGCGTGATGGAGGATTTCCAGGAAAGCTTCGACGGCAGCGGCCGCCCCCGCGGCCTAAGCGGGCGCGCCATCGCTCCTTTGGCGCGGTTGCTCGCAGTGGCGGATGCGTTCGTATCGATGCGTTCGGGCCGCCCTTATCGGGGGCCTTTGTCGGAGGCGGAGGCGATGGAAGTGGTGCGCAAGGGGAGCGGGAAGCGTTTTGATCCTGAGGTGGTACTGGCGTTGAGCAGGGTGGCGGGGGTGTGAAAAAGGGGGCGGACTATGCGGACTACCCTGTTGACTTGGCTTCGAATCGTTAACCCCGTCCCGTTTTCATCCAACCGATAAGGCGTTGGCCAACCCATTGGAGCCGGTCGATTAGGACCAAATACACCAGGAACATCAAGGGAATTAGGATCAGCATATTATAAGGGATTTTCTGCATTATAAGACCGGAAACCGTAGCGATCATGCAAACCAGCCCAGATACGACCAACAGTCCAGCGATTGGCATACCCTTCCGGGTCGAAAATTGGATTGCATATTTCGAAAAAAAAATCACCATGATGGGAATTAAGAATACTGTGACAAAAAGAATTCTTGCCACATGCTCCTCTCCATAACCGGGAAAAGCGCCAAACAGCTTCAAAATAACTGAGGCGGGCACGATAAAAAAAAGCTGATAAAGAGCCAGTGCAAGGCAAAGCGTCGTGAGGAAAGCCAAGCCACTCGTCATCTTCATTTTATGTTCCAGAACAGCACTTCCGTAGCCAGTTCCAAATCACTCAACCACCCGTCCCATGAAAAGCCCAATGTTACGCGGAAAAATGACCCGACAGCTCCGCTTCCCGCCAGGGTACCCGCATTCCAAAGATCGATGTGATCCCCGGTTCTAGCTCCACTCTTCTCCTCGCCATCCCGCTGCCAATAGTCTTTGAAAAAGATAATGCCGGTTTTGGTACCCAATTGGGTTTTGAAGGACTTGCCCGAAAGAGTCTCAGTGGGACCGCAGCCCGGAAAGGGTTTCGATTTAAGCCATTCAGCAGTCTGGGATGCACCCAAGGAATGGAGGCTTTTCCCGCCCGGACAATGCGAACATTTTCCACCTTTGAAAGAAGCCATCGCTACCCCACTTTTTACAAGGGCTTCGCATACATTGATGGCGCAATGATTCTTGTATAAATCCGTCTTTGTTTTGGGATCCAAATGCTCGATTCCCTTGCTGGGATAATGGCTCCAAAGATCCGAAAAGAGGATTGGAGTGACGGGTACGACATGAACGGAACCCTTTTTGGTATTCGTGACCACCTTTCCCTTCACCGGTTTTTTCGGGCGGGTATGTAATGGCGTTCTGGTGACGGGAGGGGGCATCTTAGAAATCCTCCTTCGCCAAGGCTTCATCCCCTAACAAATAAACCAGGGATTCTGATTGGGTTTTAGTGCTGATTCGGGGGCACATTCCGCTTGCATCAGTGCGTCCTGAAAGGATTTTGTTTCCTTTGCATTCGATGTAAAATGGCAAATCCTGCATCGGCTCTTGGCTCTCATCATCCAGGAATTGCATTTGTTCGTCGAACTCCAGAGTCACGGAAATCAGAGGGCTTTTTTCATCCTTGGAGTTGCGATGCTTGGCAGTAAATACATAGGTATATTCTGATGGGGGAACTCCGGATCCGGAAGGGTGTGGCGCGAAAAGGTCGAACTCTACGGATGCTTCTCCGTTGGCGATGTGTGTTTCCTTTCCGTCTATGCGCTCCGGTTTACCACTCTCAATCGCGAAAAGCGTGAACGTAAGCCGGGTGAGGTGGCTTTTGTCCTCAGGTAGATCTACGGATGCGAATCCGGAGATCTTATCGCCAATCCTGGCCTTTTCCTCGCTCCACCTCAAACTGTGCACTTTGACTTGGGAGTCTTTTATCGCCTTATCCTGCTCAACGGCGACCTCTGGCATGTCCATCGGCTCCGCGGCTTCAACCGGAGCCTGGCGGCGGCCGGCGCTTCCACCCTTGTTTTTGACGAAGATCTCGTCCATGGATTTGGGCTTCCCGGGGGAACCCAAGCCGGAATTGGAGAGGGGGTCAAGGTTCATCTTAGCATAGACCTTTTACCGGGATGCCAGGTAAGCCTAAGAATGGCTAAAGCCAGGGAAAAGATAGCTTTGGGTTACCTGAAAAGTGTGAGGACGGACACCAAGTAAATACCTTTACCCCGTTACGCCCATTCCGGTGTTCCTGGCCCCTAAATCCAGGACTCCAACTCACGAAAAGGACCTCCATGCTCACCGGTGAAATCCGCAGCCAAGTCGATCGTATCTGGGACGCCTTCTGGACCGGAGGCATATCCAACCCCCTCGAAGTCATGGAGCAGATCACCTACCTGCTTTTCCTCCGCCGCCTCGACGACCAGCAAATCCTCAAGGAGAACCTGGCCAACCGCACCAAGCAACCCATCCAGGACCCTGTCTTTCCCAACGGCCAGGATCCTAAAAAGCGCCCCTACAAAGACCTGCGTTGGTCCCATTTCAAAAACGAATCCCCCGCCGAAATGTTCACCATCGTCTCCGAGCACGTCTTCCCCTTTCTCCGCACCCTGGGCGGCGACGGTTCCACCTACGCCCATCCGTGTCCATTTTAAAACCCCTGAGCGTGGCGATGGCTGGTCGTGTGGAAAAGATAGTTCGGGCGATGACTTTCAGATGTGATCGCGGGCACAAGTAGCGCCGGTTTCCCCGGTCACTGGACCGGAATCGGCTTACATTCCAGGAAAGCACCCGCGTCCAACGGATGCGCGCATGAATTTCACGAGAAGGAGTCGGCGATGAAGCTGTCGTATTTGAAACCCTTGGGATTCCTGGCGATCCTCCCCTTTCTGTTGGGGTTCGCCCCGCCGGAGGAGAATGGCACCTATGTGGGCGCTTCGGCGGGAAGGGGGCAGTTCATTTCGGCTTCCGGATGCAGCCGCCCGCGGCTGCACGAATTTTCCGATTTCCAAGCCGGCGCGTACCATAAAAGGGACATCGACGCCGAAGGAAGCATGCAGGCGGGATTGGGCGCGGACGCGGGCCGTTATTCCGAGACTTCGATCGAATGCGCGGCCGGTTGCGGAAGCAGCGAAGCGCACCGGGATCAGGAGGAAACCGCGCTGATACTGTCCCCCTATCTGACTTTCGATTGGAAATGGATCGGGCTGACCGGCGGCCTGCATTACCTGGACATCGAGAGCATCCGGGATTCGGCCCTGCTCCAAGACCCGCAAGATCGCCGCTACTCGACCACGCGTACGGATTTCCTTCCCCGGGGCCGGATCCGATTGGGGTACGCGCAGAAAGTCTACGCATCCGTGGAAGTGCTGAATGGACGGCCTTTCGGGTCCGGGGGCGGCCTTTACGAGGCAGGAGTCGGGGGACGCGTGAAGAAAACGGACCTGTACGCCGGTTTGCGCCTGGGCTCTCCTGTAATGGGTTCATCTCCGGGATCGGGGGCCGGCTCCGTGGCCGCTGCCGTGGCCCGGACCCTAGGACCCGTGCGGATCCGATTGGATGGAGGGTTTAATTATTACGACCACGACTATGAGCGGACAAACAGCCAAGGGGAGGTCACGGAGCAATTCGGGGTGGAAGAGCCGCAGTACCGGTTTTCCGCCGGAGTGGACTGGCGGCTGCCGTTCTAGGTTCTGCCCGCTTAAATGGGCTCCGGCTCAATGCTGCGCCTTGCGCCATCCGCGATGCGCGGCGCATATCCAAGGTCTGAATTATCCAGGTAACTTCGGCGGCACCCCGCTGAAAATCCCCACTACATCCGCAACGCTCGCCGCCGCCGCCCAGGCCGCCATGCCTTCCTTCCAAACCAGAGTATCGCGCGTGATGGCCGCTTCCGAGGCCATTTGCTTCAACTGGGCCAGGTTGAAAGGCCCTTGTTGCTTACCGTCGATAGCGGCGAAAATGTTGTCGGTGGGGAGCGGGGGAGGGGACGCGGCGGGCTTCAAGGGGCCCCCCACTTGTCCGGCCTGCCCCGCGATTTGTCCGCCCAAGGCCAGGCCTAAGCCGGCGCCGGCTAGGGTCCCGGCCATTCCGCCCGGTTGGGAAATGGCCTCACCTGCCTTATCGGCCACGTTGAACTTCATGTACTGGTCGACATTGCCGATCACGCCCATGCTGCTGCGTTTGTCGATGATGTCTTCCACTTCGGGAGGCAGGGAGATGTTTTCCAGCACGAATTGCCGGAGTTGCAAGCCATAGAAGGCGAACTTTTCCACCAGGGACGTTTCCACCAGCAAGCCGAGTTCGGAGTATTTGGCCGCGAAATCGAAGGCGGAAATCTTGGCTTCACCCAAGGTATCCGAAAAGGCGCTGACGATTAGGGCTTTGATCTGGGTTTCCAATTCCTGGGTTTGCACCTGTGCCAAGGTGCCCACCGAGGCCTTGAAGAACTTTCCGGCGTCTTCCACCGCATAGGAGAAGGCGCCGAAGGCGCGCAGGCGCACCACGCCCAATTCCGGGTCGCGCAGCATCAGGGGGTTGGGCGTGCCCCATTTCCGGTTGGAGATGGTGATGGTGTTGATGAAATAGACTTCCGCCTTGAAGGGGGAATTGAACCCGTATTTCCAGCCGCGCAAATCGGAAAGCACCGGCAGGTTCTGGGTGGAAAGGGTGTAAGTGCCGGGCTTGAATACGTCGGCGAGATTGCCTTCGTTGATGAAGACGGCGGCCTGGCCTTCGCGTACCACCAGTTGGGCGCCCATCTTGATTTCGTTATTGCGCCTTTCGAAACGGTAAGCCAAGGTATCGGGATCATTGCCGGTCCATTCGACGATGTCGATCAACTGCCCTTTGATGCTATCGAATATTCCCATGATGGAACTCCTGGTTGAATCAGACCTTGGTTTTGACGGCGGTTTTCAGTGCGCCTTCCGACGCGTTTTTCAATGCGAAGAGCACCTGTTTCTCCTCGATGCCGTGGAGGCGCGCAAAGGAAAGTAGCAAAGCCTCTTCTTCCGGCGTAATGCGCCCATCCGAAGCCGCGACGAAGATCAGGTTGTTGATCCATGTCAGGGCAGTGGGCTTGTCCACGCCCTCGAACAATGCTTCCGGATTCGCCTTGGCTTTATTCAGCAGCATGTCCACAAAGATTGGCCCCAATCCGAAATGCCGCGCGAATCCGCGGATGGTCGTTTCTTCTTGGGGCGTGATGACCCTATCCTCCAGCGTGGCCGAGACGATGGCGGACAGGATCCGCATCTGCCCATGGGCGGCGGATTTCGCAGATGCCGCCATTCCCGCCAATCCCGCTATACCCGCGATGATCCCTGCCACGGATGGGTTATTGCCGGAGGGCGTTTGGGGACGCATCGCGGCGGCTTGTGCCATTAAATCCCGGCCCCCGAATTCCGTGAGTACCCAGTTGGCTGCGGGGCTGGACAGGATGTTTTCGCAATACGCGCATTTGGCCTGGTCGGAGGATTCGATGGGGCCGCCGCAATTGGGGCATGTCATGCTGCTCAGATTCGCTTTGCCCATTCCCGCCTCGGCGGCTTTGGAAAAAACCAGGTAGCGTTCCTGAAAAACCCCTTCCTGATCAGGCTGCTCCGATCCGGAATACTTTACCCGGACGAAGGCTTTCACCATACCTTGCGTTTCCGTGAAGGCCAACAAATCGACGGCGCCCACGGCCAAGCGGTAAAGCGGACGTTGGCTTTTTTCGCCTTCGAGCAAGCGCAACAGTTCCGGCGCGACGAACATGGTCAGCGCGGCCAGGCTGCCTCTATGCAAGGCGCTTTGATAACGGATGAAGACCACGGAGGCGCGGTCTTCCAGCTCTTGCGGCGAGAGCCAGGCTTTGGAGTCGGCTCCGGCGATGGCGGGCAAGCGCGCATAATAGGGTTGCAAGGTGTCGCGGCTGCCGGAAACCCATTCTTCCGCCTGGGTGATTTCGGCGAGCACCCAATCGTAGGCGCCGGAATTGAGTACGGCGCCGCAATGCCCGCAGCGGCTTCCGCCCGCGTCGGAAAGCGGAGCTGCGCATTTGGGGCAATTGCCCGGGTCCTGTGCGCCGTCCTGATCGGGAGCGTCCGCCGGGCGGGCCAGGCGGGTGAAAGACCAGACTTCATCGAAGGTGCTGGATCCGGTCCGGATCACGGAATCCGTTCCCAGGCGCCGATCGGTATCGATGACCCGGCCCCGGACCAGGAAATCGATGGATGCATACCGGCCGAAAACATCTTCGCCCAGTATCTTAGCGTCCAGCAATTCCGGGCTTTCCACGCGATTACGCATGCCTTGCAACCGGTTCATCTCCAGTTGGATTTGGAATCGATTGTATACGCCATCGGATAGAACCGCGCGAACCGGATCCATTTTCCCCTTGTCCCAAGAGGTTTGGATGGCGACGAAGATTCCACCCATTTTTTCCTGGAGCCGCAAGGCGGCGGGGGATCCGGACGATGGGCTTCTTCTCAGGACGGATTGCAATTCCGGATCCAGGGCTTTCCGGAAAGCGTCGACCTGCTTCGAATTCGAATACTTGTTCTTCAAGTAAAGAATGAGGATGACAAGGATGAGGATGAGGACGATTTGGCCCAAAGATGCGGAGCCGCCCGAACCGCCGGAGGATCCGGATCCATAGGAGTCGAAGGAAAATCCACCCCCGCCGCTACCTCCTCCTCCGGAGTAGGAGTCGCCGCCGGAATTATAGGCATCCCCGCCGCCCGCGCGGGCTTGCACCAGGATGCAAGCGCATGAGATTAACGCCCAGGTCGTGCTGGCAAGGTGGCGAAGCCGCCCGAACCCGATAACGGATGGCTTGTTCAGCATGGTTGGAATCCTAGGTTGAAAATGGCTTCAATTACCCAAGGGCCGACGGCGGACGATCGTGCCCAAAAGATATACCTTTCCTGTTTGAGCCCGGAGTTGGAATGGATTGGAAACATGGAATTGGATCCGGGAATCCGCTTTTGGGGTTCCCTCCCACGCTAAGGGAAATCAACTCGAATACCGCGGAATGGAAATCCGTATCCAGGGCGGAGGCGATTTCCTGGTTCCGGAAAGCCCCGGTGGTATTGCTGGAACCGTTCGCGGCGGGGGCGACGATCCGATGGTTCAATGAATCCAGCCCCTACTACTCTGGCGCGGGCCCCTACCGTTTCGATGGCTTGCGCTACTACGTCTATATCCAAACTATCGAATCCGTAAAGGCTCCTTCCGGGCCATCCCGTTCCGCCGCGTCGGAAGTGGAATGGGAGCCGATTTTCGCGGAACCGGAACCGGAAGAGTTCTTCGTGGAACTGGACGTGAAAAAACCGGACGGTGCTCCGGCTGGAGGGGTGGTGTACGCGGTGGAATTGCCGGATGGGTCCCTCCGCAAAGGCAGGCTCGATTCCAAGGGCCAGGCGCGGGTGCAAAGCCCCGTGCAAGGTCAGTTCAAGATCTCCTTCCCGGAAATGGATGCATCCGCCTGGGAACCGGCCTAGCTCCCGCACAACTCGATCAACTTATTGCGCGTTGCCTCATCCGCCTTTCCCGTGGCTTCCAGTTTATAGCGTGTCTGGAAGTTTTCCAAAGCCGTTTCCAGCGCGTGGCTTTCCTTGCCATCCACGGCGCCGGTATAGAACCCCAATCGTTGCAGGTAAGCCTGCGCACCGGAAATTTCGGTGGGCGGATCCAGATTCCCCAATTGCAATTTATAGGTATGCAGCACCTTGCCTGATTCCGCGTGCAGCAAGGTGAGCTTGGCCTGCTTGGCATGGGCGGGGATCTCGGCGTCTATGGCCCCGTCTCCGCCGACGCTTCCCGTGATGGGTTCCGCTATCCCCTCGATACGGATCTCGTACTTTCCCTTGGCCGCATTGCCGCCCAAGTCATGTTTCAGGTTCAGGTGGAGCATGGTCTTGGGTGCCTTTAGCTTGAAGCTATGGCGGGCATTCCCGGCCACGGAAACCTGGTTTATCGTCAAGTCGGGAATGACCACTTTATCGCCGGCGAAAAGGATGTTGGGGTTGGGTCGCAAGGCGCGGAAACCCGCATTGTCGGGATGGTTGTAGATTTTCCGCCATTCGCCGAACCCGTAATGGGCCGCAATGCTGGACAGGCATTCGCCTTTCTTCACGATATGGGAAATGGTCATCGGGGATGCCTCATCGGGAAAGGGTCCGCACCGCCCGGACATGATGCGGCGCATTCAGGCGCTCCGCGTCCGGAGGTGGGTTTTGCGCTAGGGCATGGCAATCCGCCTTGGCCGGCGAACAGTTCCAGCGGAAGAGCTTGCCATAGTCCTTAAGGGAATCGGAGCTCCAGCCGGTAGGGAAGGGGCGGAAAAGCGAGGTATCGATATGCCAAGGGTTGTCGTCCGGGACCGCTTCCATCAGTGACTCCCACTCTTGGGAGGTGGGGAGCCTCCAATCCGAGCGCCCGGCGAAGCGAAGCCGGTTCAATTCCCGCACATAAAGGCGCGCCGAATCAAATCCCAGCGCTTGGGCGCTGCCGTGGCCTTCCCACATCAAACCCGTGGCCGAATCCGTCACCGTACCATCGGAGTTACGGGTGAAGGAGTTCACGAAACAACCCCAAGGATGGTTCTCGACACTGTAGAAATTCCCTTTTTCCAGGAAGGCTACATTGGCCTCCGAGGACAGATTGGACGGTTTGGAACGCAGCAAGGTCGGCTTCAGGGGCGGGGGAACGCGATTGGCATTCCCTTTCGCCACGCGGAAATCCTCTTCCAAGCGGCAACGGGACGCTTCTTGCGGAGTGAGGGACGGGCCGCCTCGTTTGGGGAATAAGGTTTTATCCGGAGAAGCGGAGGGAGCAGCGTCGGCATTGGCCTTAGCGGAGGCGGTTGTTGTAGCGGCGGTAGAAGCGGTAGTGGCGGAGGCGGGATTGTTGACGGTTACCAGGGAACGGACCGCCCTCACGTTATGCCTATCCCTGAGGTCAGGGTACCCTGGGGGCGCATAACGGTAGAACGGATCGCAATTCGCCGTCACGGCATCGCAGTTCCACTGGTAAATCAAACCATGAGCTATGGTGGAATCGGAGGTCCAGGCGGAATGAGCAGCGTAGAACATCCTGGGATCGATATGCCAAGGATCCGATCCGTCCACTGTTTCCATGAGTGAGGATATCTCTTCGGTGGTGGGAAGTCTCCAGTCCGAGAACCCGGCCAGCCGAGTTCGATTAAGTGTTTGTATATACCCCAAGGCGGTATCATATTCCAATTCTTCTTTCGATCCTTTCATTTCCCATAACAAACCCGTTGCCGAATCCGTTACCGTTCCATTCTCGTTGGCGGTGAATGCGTTTACGAAGCACCCTTTGGGATTATTCATTTCGTTGAAAAAATTCCACTTTTTCTTGGACGCCGTATACTCCTTCAAGGAAAGATTTTTGGGTTGGGAGCGCAATGACACAGGCGCGGCTGGGGGGGGGAT
>JBDSWM010000069.1:0-5154 GCA_039926685.1 Fibrobacteria bacterium
CCTGCGGCAACCAGGTGATGGAAAGCCTTCGCCTGCATCAGCACCTGAGCAAAGCGGCCAAGCCTCCAGCGCATTCGCCGAAAGAGGAGGCCAACGGAGCGACGGGATGGCAGATCAGGGCCAGGCAGGCTGAGACCAGCATGCCGGAACTTATCCCGACCGTGGCCAGATTCCCCAGGATGGAAGAGGGCGCGGCGGCATGCACGGCCGCGGCCAGCACCGGATATACGCCCAGATAGATGACTACGGAAAACGCCGGCGTGGAAATGAAATAGGCCGCCATGGCATTGCCGACGCGCATGCGCTTCAGCAGCCGAGCCATGGGCCGGGAATACAGGATGAGGAAAAAGGTGGCCGCGAAGGACAGTTGGAAGCCCAGCGAAAGGATCTGGTATGGCATGCACAGGAGGCTCAACACCGCCGCCCAACCCAGATTGTTGAGCGCGGAGGCGGGTCGCTCCCATAGCACGGCGGGAAGGCAGGACCAGAACATGATGGCCGCGCGCAGCACGCTGATTTGGCCGCCGCAGATGGGGACATACAGGCCCAGCGCGATGCCCGTCGCCACATAGGCCGCCTTGCGGGGCAGGCGTAGCAAGGCGAAAAGCTGAAGGAGGATGAGCGCGAAAACGCCTACGTGCTGGCCGCTGATGGCCAGGATATGCAGCATGCCGCTGGCCTTGAAATCCTCCACCAGGCCCGGATCCAGGGCGTCGGTATCGCCCAGGAGCGCGGCGCGCAATAAGGGGCCTTGCGCCGCGGGCGCATACCGGGTCAAACCGTTTTCCAAAGCCGAGCGCATGCGGATGATAAGCCTGTCGAAAGGGCCGGGCGGCCTTTCCAACCGCAGCGACTCCGCCTCCAGGACGCCGATCAGCCCCTGGGATCGCAAGTAGGCGGGATAATCGAATTGGCCCGGGTTGGTGGGAGGGGACGGCTGGACGCGGTGGAAGCGCCCGCAGAGCCGTTGTCCCGGTTGCACGCTGAAGCCGGGTGGCAATGCCTGCACCCGATAGTCCCCGCTTTCGGAATGGAAGGCGAAGGTCAGCTTGCGCTTCAAGGAGGGGAATCCGGACACGGTACCGGCCATGACGATGGCCTCTTCCGTTTCCTCTTCCGTTGCCGGCGATAGCGCGCCGCCGGCTTCCGGATGGGCGATGGCGAGGAACAGGACCCATAGCAGAAAAAGCAGGGCCTGCCAGGCCAGGCGCCGCCCCGGTTTGCTTCCTTCGCCTTCCAGGAACCAGGCCATGCCCAGGCAGCCCAAGGCGGCGAGAAAGGGAAAACGAAAAGGGATGAGATAGGCGTCCAGGCAGCCCCATATGATTGGCAAGGCCGCATGAAGGCCATATTGGCGCCGGTACCCGGCCACGGCGCTCTTTCTCCAGCCGGAGAGGAATGCGGCCGCGTTCCTGCATGAAGCCGGAAGTTCCGTCCGGATGCCGTTCCCCATGCCGCCCTCCGGAGGGAAAATTAACCGGAGCGGAGAATCCTTCCGTGATTTAAGTCACGATGCCTGGATCAAGATGTGCTGGGTCACGGAATAGGAGCTGGATGCCGGAAGCAGAACCATGGTTTAGGAGGGGGGATGGAAAGAAGAAAGGAACGCGGGGATGCTAGCGGGAGAGGGGAAGAAGGGGCCGGCGATGCCGGCCCCGGCTGGATTATTTCTTGCCTTTTTTCGCGGCCGCCTTCTTAGGGGCAACTCCGCCGATGGCTTCCTTAGCGGCCTTGGCCACGCGGAACTTCACCACTTTCTTGGCGGGGATCTTGATCGCTTCACCCGTGGCCGGATTGCGGCCCATGCGGGCTTTCCGGTTCACCAGCACAAGCTTGCCGAGGCCGGGAATGGTGAAGCCATTCTTGGCGTTCTTATAGGCAAGCGCGGATTGGCTCTCGAGGAAAGAGCGGACCTGCACCTTGGTGAGGCCGTTCGCGGTCGCGAGCTGATCCACGATTTGACTTTGGGTTAGGGATTTATCTGCCATGTGGCATCCTTTCTAATGGGTGAATGAGCAAGGAGAAAAATACATCGGTACAGACTTTATATAAAAAAATATGGCTCCGGTTCAACTAATATCGCTTCCGGACCGCATAAAGATTGCCTCCCATGCGGGTCGGGGGCTGTTCACTTGGACAGGTCCCCGACCACGCGCGCCAAGGTGTCCCCACTGAAGACCATGCCGCGTTTGATGGAAACGCTGTCGGTCCCGAAATAATTCCAGAGCGAATCCCTGGTGTCGACGGCGGAAGCGGGGTCGGTTTCGGGGCTGCCCCAGCTTATCCCATAGCGGTTGTTCTCAGTGCGATCGGGCTGTCCATAGAGGAAAACGACCATCTCCTTGGTCATCCCTTCCGCCGCTTTTCCGGCGACGAAATCATCCTTAAGCCGTTGTGGTATAAGGGCTCCCGTCTGTTCCACATATTCTTGCCGCTCCTCGGGGGAGAGGGCTCCCTTGAAGACGGCGCGGCTCGCGCAACCGATGCATGCGAAGGCGAGAAGGCTGATGGATGCGTAAAGGCGCATAATGGTTGGATCATTCTACCAATTTTCCCCCGCATTGCTTGCCATTTCTGGCGGCTATGCCGTCTTTATTCGGGACTATGCCACCCTTCCCGCCTCCGTCCCATGGGCTCGGGAAGGATGCCACGCGCCGACGGGTCGGCCGGCATGGGCGCAAAATCGCCCAAGCCGGGAATTTCCTGTTATTTTTCCCGCATGCCGTCCCCCGATGATCCAGTGATTGCCCTTGGCGAAGCCGTGCGCATGCCGCCGGACGCCCTTTGCAAGCGCGTCATCGCGGTGCTCACGCCCGGTCAAGGCCCGTTTCCGGAGCTATGGGAGCGCCTGGAAACGGAGTTCGGCGCCATCGATTTCAAGGGCGAGCCGATTCCCTTCGATACCACCGAATATTACCGGGACGAATTCGGATCGGGATTATGGCGCGGTTTCATCGCCTTCCGGGGATTGCAAAGCCCCGAACGCCTGCCCGATCTCAAGCATGCCGCGGCCCGCCTGGAATCCGCTTTGGGGCGGAGCGGCAAGCGGATATTCAATCTGGATATCGGTTACCTGGATCCGGACAAGCTCGTGCTCGCCTCATTCAAGCGCGGACCCTGCAAATTATATCTTAGGGATGGCGTTTACGCGGACCTCTTGTTAAGATATTCCAAAGGCGGTTTCGATCCGTTTCCCTGGGCATTCACCGACTTCCGGGATGGAAGGTACGTGAAGAGCCTGCTGGTCATCCGGGAGAAATTGAAATCGGAATTGCGCAAAGCCCGCGGCCTTGGGCCCGGAGAACCGGAATAATTGGCATGTCCCGTAATCCGCGCGCGGCCGTTTGGCACGCCTTCCTTCCGGCCCTGTTGCTGTCGGCTTGCGGCACCTTCACCCTGGACAATCCGCCCGATTCAAAATCCGCCAGCCGGCGCATCTACCTGAACGATAAGGCGGCCAACGATTCCTTGACAAGGGATTTGGTGAGGACAGGCGTCAAGCTGGTGTTGCAACCCGGGAAGGACTATGACCTTACCCTGGAAGGGACGACGCGCGCCAACGATAAGCTCACGGTCTATTATTACAACGACGGCGTTTCCCGACTCTTTCAAACCTTGTCATCCGCCAATGATGGAACCAATGAGAAATTCTCCCTCAATTCCGATCAGATCACGGCCCAGTTCTTCCTGGCGCAGTTGAACCCCCCCGACGGCAACGCCGCGATCTCCAGCCTGCATCGCGTTACCCTGGCTTCCGCCGGCATCGCGGGCGCGGATACGATCCATGTGAGGTTGCTGTTCATCCGGCAACTGCGCGCCTTGCCCGATTCCGCCTCCAAGGCCGCTTTCGCCGCCGGCCTCTTCGCGTCGATGGGGAAGATCTATTCCCCGTTGGGCATAGTCCTGAAGGGCAGTTATGATATCGTCGAGGCGGCCGTCCCGGCCATGGTGTTCCCTTTCAGCAACACTTTCGTCGCCCTTCCCGGCAACCGCGTGGTCGGCAACGCCCATCTTTACATGGTGGACAGCATTTCCATCGGGGATCCGAATGCCGGACTGGCGGGGGATGTGCTTGGCTTCGCCCCGCGCGAAGTGGTGGATCTGGATTCCCATCGCGAAAGCCGCGTGGTTTTATCGTCCCGCATCCTGCGCGGCATGTCCGCTAACGAAGCGGCCGCGAGCCTGGCGATCACGGCCACCCATGAGTTAGGCCATTTCTTCGGGTTGCGCCATACGGTTTCCACCTTGCACGATCTGCTTCAGGACGACGATTACAGCAATACGGAAGACGGGTTCACGGACACCCGTTTCTGCGCTCTCGATATCGCCCTCGCCAAGACCTCCGCCCAAGCCCGCACCGAAGCCTGGCTGAAGGCGATGCACAGTCCCTATTGCCTGCGCATGGCCGACAACTCCTGTTCAAACCGCAACTGCGATCTATTGAACCTGATGTATCCGGTCGATTGCGGCACGGGTAACCAGACCAATCTCTCCGCGCAGCAAATCGGCTTCCTGAAGCAGAACCTGGCTACGTATCGGCATTAAGAGGGATTTAACTGCGGAGGGATTTAACGCGGCGAGCCGCGATGGATACCGGGGATTCGCTATTCCATCGCCAGGGGCTGCAGGGAATTCACGATGTCATAGAAGGCCTGCACCCTGGATTCCATCCCGTCCTTGCGGGCCCCGTGATAGCGGATGAAGGCGCAGTAATTGTTCCAGAAGGCATGGCATACGATCCAATAGCGTTCGTCGATGCCGATGCCCCGGGTCACTATGGTGACGATCTTGTACGGGTTCTCCGTCATCACGGTTTTCAGCGGTTGGATCTTTTCCTCCTGGAGGTAGTTCTCGTGGAAGTCG
This sequence comes from Fibrobacteria bacterium, assembly GCA_039926685.1. Taxonomy (GTDB): domain Bacteria; phylum Fibrobacterota; class Fibrobacteria; order UBA11236; family UBA11236; genus Chersky-265. Next base: position 4,864 of record JBDSWM010000069.1, read on the forward strand.
GAGATCTCCACGTCCTCGGCTTTCTTGATTTTGCGGGCGGCGATCAGTTCTATGAAACAGGAACCGTCCTTGGCCGTCACCAGGGTCTTGTCGGGAAGATCCTTGACCTCCCATCCGGTGGACTCCGCGAAGTCGAAGCAGTACCAGGCGCATGGGGAGATATGCATTATGGCTCCTCGCCGGGAGTTCGCAAAGCGAACTCCACGCTGCGTCGCTTCGCGCGGGCGCTGGGCGCGCCCGCAGACATGAGCTTCACGGTCATTTTGGCTCCTCGCTGGGAGTGCGCTGCGG
>JBDSWM010000070.1:0-13739 GCA_039926685.1 Fibrobacteria bacterium
AATTACATTTACTCCACCGTGGCGGGCTTCAGCGAATTCGATACCTTCCGCAGCAACCAGATCCGGGAAGGCGTGCTGACGCGGGAACAAGCCCTGGCGCTGGTGGCAATCGAGAACCGCCCCAGGCTGCCGTCCATGCGCGCATACGCCGAGTTGGCGGGCTTCGATCTGGATCTGGCCATGCATGCCATCCAAAGCATCCCTAAGCTGCACGCCGCCCTGGGAAACCGGAATTGAGCTTGCGCCGGATTCCGCGCCTGCTCCCCGATCCCGTTCTCTGCTCCCTGTTTTTCCTGTTCGCCGCGTGGGCCGCCTTTTTCATCTCCCGCGATTTCCGGCTGGGCCTGCAAAAGGTGGATGATGGGCCCCAATACCTGCTCCTGGCGAAAAGCCTTCTCCTGCATCATCGTTTCATCAACATGGCCATGCCCGGCGTGCCGGATTTCCTGGCGCTGCCTTCGGCCTTTCCGCTGATGCTCACCCTGTATTGGAAATTCATCGCACCCTCGGAATTGCCCCTATATCTGGCCTTGGCAATTGTCATGGCCGCCGGCGCCTGGATGGCCTTCCTTTGGCTGCAACGGTTCCTGCCGCGCTGGCAGGCGTTCCTCATCGCCTTGGCGTTCACGGCCAATCCCCTTTTCATAGTTCTGGCCAGTTCGGTCATGACGGAGTCGCCCTGCATTTTCCTGCTCTACTCGGGGTTGTGGCTTTCCTTCCGCGATTTGGACAAACAGGCCAAGGGTGAAACCGGCTGGAAGCGGAACCCGGAAGGATGGTTAGCGCTGCTGGCCTGGCTCATCCTTTTCCGCTTGCGGGTCAATGCCATGCCGTTCCTGATCCTGCACCTTGCCTCGCTCGTCTCGCGCCGGCAATTCCTGAAGGTTTCCGCGGCCGCGGTCCTGGCCGCGTTATGGCTGTGGCTGGAGAAGAGCTGGTCCCTGCAGGATTCGCAAGGGTATCTGCACTATGACGTGGCCAGCAAGTTCGATCCGCATGCCGGTGTGGTGGCGATCGCCGCCAAACTGGTCAAGGGCTATGCGTCCAATGTCTTCGCCTTCGCCACTTCCGCCTTCGGGCAACTGACCTTCCCGTTCTTCAGTGATCTGTATGCCATGGACAAGGTCAAGCGATTGGCCGTGCTCGGACTGACCGCCTGGGGCCTGTGGGGATTGGGAATCCTATGGCTGCGGCATCCCCGCTGCCGGCCTTACCTGATCGCGTTCCTGTTTTCCTGGCTGCCGATATTCCTGCAAAGGCCCGTCAGCATAGGCCGGTACCTACTGCCCTCATCGCCCCTGTTCTTCATGTGCCTGCTGCTGCCGTTCCCGGTGCTCGCCGGACGCTGGGGAAACCGCAACACCGCGGCGGCGGCGGCGATATTGATTATGAGCCTCACCGTCAACCAAGCCCTGGCCGGCGCGGATCCGGCGCGCTGGAGGGAGAGCCGCAAGGAAGGCCGCGACTTCCATGATTTGCATGCCTTCATCAATGCGGCCGAAAGGAAACCGGATCTGATCCTCAGTCTGTACCGGGATTATTCGCACTTGGAGACGGGCCTGCCCTGCATCTGGTATCCGATGCAATGGGAATACGCTTTGCAACACGGGTTGCTGGAAGATAAACGCAGGATCTGGGCCTTCGAATTCCTGGCTTCGCCGGCCGATGCGAAGAAGATCATCCTGGGCGGCCCTTACCGTTTGGGCGATGCGCCGGTATATCAATCCGGGGTCTTTACCCTTTACCCGGTCCTGCGCCGCGATTCCGCCGGATCCGCCTTCCCCTGAAATAGTCCCCTTCCTGGGACTTCCCTTCTTAAACCTCAACGCTGCCGGTGGCGGAGGTATGCGGCCACGGGTATCGCCTTGCAGGCATTGGTCGCAAGGCTCAATCCGGCCACGGCCAGAAACCTCTGTGAAAGCGAGAGCCCAGGTGCGAGGAAGACCCCGCCTATCGCCAGGAAACGCGCCACATCGGCGCCTACCATCACCCCTTTGGGAAGCAAGGTGGCGAAGAATACATCCAACAAAGCGCGAGGTGCATCCGCGGCGAAAGCAAGAACCAGGCATCCCAGCAAGGCATTCGGGGCGGTCAATTCGATACCGAACACGGGCCGGATCAAAACCAGTCCGGCCAGCCAGGCCGCCGCGCCCATGGAGAGGATTATGGCGGCCAATTCCAGCATGGTCTTTCGCAAAAAGGCGTCCATACCGGGACCTGAACGGTATTCCTGGAAATGGCTCAGGAACGCGGTTTGATAGGGAATGAGCATCACGCCGAACGCGGACATGAAGATCATGGCCACGGACACCTCGGCGGTGACTTCTGAAGAATGGTTCATGCCGGTGAGGAAAACCAGGAGCCGTGGCAAGACCAAGGTCGCCCCCGAGGGGATAAGGAACGCCAAAGAGTCCCGTAGATCGCGGGCCCACTCCCGGCCTTTTTCCGAAGCGCCGGTCCGCCCAAAGCTCCCGCTTTGCGTCCAACGCAGATATATCACCAGATTGATCACCCCCGCCATGGTTTGCAGGGCGCACCATCCCGTGATCAACATATCGATTCCCATCTCCGTCTTCCAGGCCAGCAGAATGGCCAATGCCAGCCTCGAGGCGTCCAACCAGAAATTCAACCGGAATACTTCACGGGTCTTCCCATAGCCGACCAATATCCCCTGGATCGATGCGGACAGGCAGATCGGTATCAATGTCGCGGATACCCAGAGATAATAGCCGCCGAGATCGACCTGGAAATGGCGATAGCCCCCGAGCAGGTAAGCGGCGGCGTTGCCGGCGGCGAGCACCAAAGACGCCAGCGCCGCTTTGGCCAGCATCCCATGGGGAGGCGGTTTGCCTTCCTGGAACCGGCGGCGCGACAAGGCGGGCAGCCAGACCGAGATGCCCGCCGTGCCGAAAAGGGTGAGCACGGAGAGCATGCCCGTGAAAAATGAGAGACGCCCGTATTCGCTTACGGCGAGATTGCGCACCACCAGGGCCTGCATCAGGAAAATGAAACCGTGCTGGAAGACCGAGGCCGCGATCAGGGTGGCCGCGTCCCGAGCGAACCGTCCTCTTGTCATCAGCGGCAGTTCTTGTTGTTTTCCATGTCGAACCACATGCCGAAGAACAATGATTGCAGGCCGGAGACGGTGCAGAATACCAGCGCCAGGAAAGTCATCTCCGGGGCGTATCCGAACTTCACCCACAGGACGATCAGCCGGATCAGAAGGACGAAGGTGCATAGGGATAGGAATCCGCCCAGGGCGTAGAAGAATACCAGGGGGTGGAAGTTGCGGATGATGTACTTCTCGCGCATCCGCCATAGGAACAGCTTGCACAGCAGCCAGCTGATGGTGAAAATGACCTTATAGATGCGCATCGCCGATTTCTCGCCCACATGGTAGATGGGCTGGATGGGCACGTCCCGCACCTTCAGATCGAAAATGTTGAGCCGTACCAGCAAATCGTTAGGCTGGCCGTACTGGGTGTAGAGATGATCCCAGTCGATGAGATGCAGGGCCTTCTTGGCCATGGCGCAATAACCGGATTGCGCGTCGGCCACATGCCAGTAACCGGATGCTATCTTGGTGAGCATGGAAAGCGCCGCGTTGCCGAAGTAGCGGACCTTGGGGATCTTCCGGTAGGCCTCGCCCGTGAAGAGGCGGTTCCCCTTGGAGAAATCCACCTCGCCCGTGGCCACGGGATCGAGCAGGGCCGCGAAGTCGTCCGGGGAGGATTGGCCGTCCCCTTCCATGCGCACCGCCACGTCCATGGCATGGTCGCGCGCCCATTTATATCCGGTGGCGACGCTGGCTCCCACCCCGCCGTTCTTCTCATGCCGCACCAGGTTCAGGCGGTCGTCGCTCCGCATCCGCTCGCGGACTATCCCGGAAGTATCGTCCTCGCTGCCGTCGTCGATGACGATGATCTTATCCACATAGGCGGGGATGCCGTCCAGCACCATTCCGATCTGCGTCGCCTCATTATAGGCGGGAACCAGAACGCATATGGTCTTGTCTTTGTACATGGGGAGGCCGAATCCGGGTTGAAAGGGTTGGTCGTCCCTATTTTATGATGGGAAAACGAAGCCGAACCACTATTAAAATCCTCAACAACCCAAATACGGGATCCATCTGGAATGCCGGGGCCTGGATGCCGGTTTTTTCAGGAACGCAGGTGCCAAGGCACCGGTTTTTTTACGAGCGCCGGTGCCATGCCACCGGTTTATTCACGAGCGCCGGTGCCATGGCACCGGCTTAATCCCCAACCCCAGCACCGCCGGCAGAATAAGCACCAACACGGTTTGGAAAAACGCGGCCATGACTGCCGGCTCGGATTCCACGCCCTGGGTCCCCAACAGCAGCATGGCCATGCCTTCGCGTATCCCCAATCCCGCCAAGGTGACTTGGAAAGAGTTAGCCAGCGAGACCAACGCCATGAGTCCGGCCATGCGGAACGGATCCATGGCCACGGGGACCAGGAACCCCAGCAGGAACCAGAATTGCAGCCACTCCAGCCCGTATGCGGCCAGGCTCAGAACCCCGCCGCCAATCAGATTCCCGGCAGGAACGCCGCGGGCCACGGCCAGGCAATTTCCGGCCCAATCCCGCAATCCCCAGCGCCGAGGTAACCGGGAAGCTACCTTGGAGACGAGGCGGAGCCAAAGGGGAATGGGCGCCAAGGCCAGGAACAGGGCCGGACCCAGGGCCAGCCCGCCCCAGCCCAGGCACGCCAGCCAGCCGGGACAGGCCCAAGCCAGTACGGCCAGGGTATCGAGCCAATTGTCCAGGACCACGAGCCCGGCTCCCCTCCAGCCCTGCACCGCCGGTTGCGTCAGATACAGACCGCGCGAGAACTCCCCTACCCTTCCAGGGGTCACCAAGGCCAAAGCGGATGCCCCGAGGTAGCTCCGCAGCGATTGCATCAGGGTGATGTCCGGCGCCGGGCCTTTGAGGATAATCCTCCATTTTGCCGCGCGCAGGAACAGGAGGACGGGCACGCATAGCCCCGCGAAGGCCAGCTTTCCCCAATGCAGATCCAGGGAGGCAAGATCCAGGCGCGGGCGCGAGTAGAGATACCAGCCCAGCGCCGCCAATGTGACGGCGGTGAGGGCCAGGCGGTAGCGGACGAGATTGGCCGGGCTGAACAACCCGGAAGGCGGGGCTCCGGACGGAGAAGCTCCGGACGGAGAAGCTCCGGACGGAGTGGCTCCGGTCGGACCAGCTCCGGGCACAGTATCAGGCATGTTACCCGAGGCCGGCGGTCAGGCCGTCAAGGCCTTCAGGATGGCCGATCCCATGCCGGCCGTGCCGACCGTGCCTATCAAGGTTCCCGTGGGACCGGGGATGGCGATGTCCGCCGTGCGCACGCCGGCGTCCAGGGCTTTCGCCACGGCGGTTTCGATGGCCTGGGCCGCCGCTTCTTCCTGGAACGAGTACCGGAGCATCATGGCCGCGGAAAGGATTTGCGCGATGGGATTGGCGATGCCCTTCCCCGCGATATCCGGGGCCGATCCGCCGGCGGGTTCGAACAACCCGAAGCCGCTCTCCGAGAGGCTGGCGGAGGCCAACAGACCCATGGAACCGGTGATCATGGCGCATTCGTCCGACAAGATGTCCCCGAACATGTTGCCGCACAGCATTACGTCGAATTGCTGGGGATTCTTTATCAGCTGCATGGCCGCGTTGTCGACCAGCATATGGCTTACCTTGACGTCGGGATATTGCTTGGCCACGGTGGTGACCACTTCGCGCCAGAAAACCATGCAGGTGAGCACGTTCGCCTTGTCGATCGAAACCAGCGACTTCCGGCGCAAGCGGGCGGCCTGGAAACCCTTATGGGCGATGCGCTCGATTTCCGCGCGCGAGTATTCCTTGGTATCCCATGCGCGTTCTTCCGGCCCCGAACCCTCGCGGCCTTTGCTCCCGGCATGCTTGGCGAAATAGATGCCGCCGGTGAGTTCGCGGATGCAGAGTATGTCGAAGCCGTCCTTGACTATGTCCGCGCGCAGGGGACAGGCGGCAGCCAGGGCCGGGTATACCTTGGCCGGGCGAAGATTGCAGAACAGCTTGAAATGCTTGCGGAGGGGCAGCAGGGCCGCGCGTTCCGGTTGCTTTTCCGGAGGCAGGGATTCCCATTTCGGGCCGCCCACGGATCCGAATAGGATGGCCTGGCTCTCTTCGCAGGCCTTCAAGGTGGAAGCGGGCAAGGCCTCGCCATGATTGTCGATGGCGCAACCTCCCACGTCCGCGCGCACATACTGCAATGCGAATCCGAATCTGCCGCCCACGGCGTCCAGCACCTTTACCGCCTGGTCCATGACTTCCGGGCCGATTCCGTCTCCCGCCAATACCGCGATTTTGTAGGTCTTCATAGCGTCGCTTTCCTCACTCTCGAATCATGTCCGGGGCCCAAATATAACCCTTCGGGGGAGCGGATGCCAAATTGCTACCTTGGCCGGCGCATACTTCCTCAATCCAGGAGCGTCCATGCCGATAACCCGGAAAATCACCGCCGCCATCCTTCCGCCCTCTCTCTCATACCGTCTCTCGCTCGTTTTCCCGCTGCGCCTCTCGTTCTTCCTCGCGCTAGGCCTGACCGTCTCCGTCCAGGCCGGGGTCACGCTGACCCAGAGCTACGAAGAGATCGGCGGCCAAAAACCCGCGACCACCAATGTCATCCACCTGGACAAGGATCGGGTGCGCATCGAATCCGGCCTCAGCCCGGACAATTATTTCATCTATCGCGGCGACAAGAAGACCTTCTACACGGTCAACCTCAAGGATAAGTCCTACATCGAGATGACGGAAAAGGACCTGGAGGAGATGATGGCGAAAATGAACGACGCCATGAAGAAGATGAACGAGGCCATGGCCAAAATGCCGCCGGAGCAGAAGAAGGCCATGGAAGGGATGATGGCCAAAATGATGCCCGGAGGGCCCCAGGCCCCGAAAACGGTGTACAAGAAAATCGGCGCGGACGGAAAAGTGGGGACCTGGCCCACCGATAAATACGAAGGCACCCAGAACGGCGAAAAGCATTCGGAATTGTGGACCACGGCGCCGAAGAATCTGGACATCGAGGAGGCCGATTTCCAGGCCATCAAGGATATGGGAAAATTCTTCGAGAAGTTCGCCAAGAACATGGATTGGCTGGCCCATGCCGACGCGGCGGGCGGCTTCCAAGGCATGCCGGTGAAAACCATCAGCTATAAGGACGGAAAGCCCCGTTTCATGAGCCAGATCAAGGAAACCAAGCGGGAAAGCCAGGCCCCCGGCCTTTTCGAAATCCCCGCCGGCCTGGCCCAGAAAAAGTTCGGCAAAGCCCCTTAGTCCGCTCCTCCGTGCACGCGTAAAGTCGGGCGTCGCCTAAGTCATAAGACGCAAAGGGTTGGCGTCCCCTCCCCCTTTATTCATAGAATCACCCTGGACCTGATCCAGGGAGGCTATTGCTCTTCTACTCGCTGGAATTCGCGCTCTTCTTCCTCGCCGTGTTCCTGGCGTATCATGCCCTTCCCATGGCGGCGAAGAAGCCCTTCCTGCTCATCGCCAGCCTGTGGTTCTACGCGGCTTGGGATTGGCGCTTCCTCGGCTTGATACTGCTCTCCTCCGGCACCGATTTCCTATGCGGCCGTCTTATCTCCGCCGAAGCGCGGCCCAAGCGGCGGAATGCCTGGTTGCTGCTCAGCCTGGCCGTGAACCTGGGCATCCTGGGATTCTTCAAATACTTCCACTTTTTCATCTCCTCTTTCCACGAAGTCTTTCCGCTCATCCCAATGCCGGGCCTGAAAATCATCCTGCCCGTGGGGATTTCCTTTTTCACCTTCCAAAGCCTCAGCTATACCATCGACATTTACCGGGGCCAGGCGCGGCCCGCGCCCGCCCTGGACTTTTTCCTCTTCGTCGCTTTCTTCCCCCAGCTGCTATCCGGCCCGATAGTGCGCGCATCCGAATTCCTCCCCCAATTGCGCGCTCTCCCCCCACTGGCTTGGGACGATGTCTGGGAGGGCCTGTTGTTGTTCGCGCGGGGATTCGCCAAGAAGGTTTTCCTGGCCGGCTTGCTCTCCCGCTTCGCCGATCCGGTTTTCGCCCATCCGCAAGCCCACGGCGCATGGGAATGCCTGCTGGCGGCCTACGCTTTCGCCTTCCAGATTTACTGGGACTTCTCCGGCTATACGGATATGGCGCGCGGCTGCGCCCTGGCCTTGGGTTTCCGCTTCCCGGAAAACTTCCGCCTACCCTACCTCTCCGCCTCTCCTAGGGAATTCTGGCGGCGCTGGCATATGACCTTGTCCGCCTGGCTGCGGGATTATCTGTACAAAAGCCTGGGCGGCGATCGCCATGGACGCCTCGCGACCCTGCGCAATTTGTTCGTGACCATGGCCCTGGGCGGGCTTTGGCATGGGGCGCAATGGACCTTCGTGATCTGGGGTTGCTATCATGGCGTCCTGCTCATGTTGCAACGGCTGATCTCGCCTCCGGATGGGTTGGGTAACATTGCGGATACCCTTCCTGTCCTGAAAGCGTCCGCCTGGAAACCCCTCCGCATTTTCCTGACCTTTCACCTCATTTGCCTGGGGTGGATATTCTTCCGATCGGAAAGCCTCTCGATGGCGATGCGCTTCCTGGGCCGCCTCTTTTCCGGGCCATGGGATTGGACCCCGGCCCTGACCCTGGCCGGCATCGGGCTTTCGGCCTGCGCGGCCGGGCAAATTACCGCCGCCTTCCTGCATGGCCGGCGCGCCTCCGGCCGCGGTTTCGGGCCGATCTGGGACGTCGCGGGCCTGGCCGCCATGGCCATAGGCATGGTATTCGCATTCATCTATTCCACGGAAAGCGCCCCTTTCCTGTATTTCCAATTCTGACGCATGCGGCCCTCCCAGCGAATGGTTTTCTTCTGCGCCTGCCTGGCTTTTAGCCTAGTCTTCCTGGAAATCTATGCGCGCTCCAGATTGGGCTCCACCCCCGCGGGCCAAGCGCTGTCGCGTTACCAGCCCTATGGCCGCGCCCATGCCGTATTCCTGGGCAGCTCCCTCACCGACGCCGGCATCCGCGTCGGACAACTTGATTCCCTTCAACGCATGAAACCGGACGGTTACCGGTCTTTCAATCTGGCCTTGGCGGGCTTGAGCGGCAGCGACAACTATTATCTCCTATTCCGGAATTTCATCCTGCCCCGGTCCACGCCGCGCTTCCTCGTGGTGGAAGCTCCCGGAATCCCCTTCTTCCCCCCCGCCGAACCGTTCGATCCCATGGGCAATGCGCTGCGGGTGGAATCCTTCCGCACCGATTTGATGGGATATGCGGATTTGCGGTACCTGGCCGATGGTTGGCCCGGCCCCGCGGGTATGCTCGCCTTCTGGATGCACAAGCATTGGCGCGCTTACCATTATCGCCTGGAACTGCAAGCCCGCCTGCGCGAACGTCTGCAGGGATGGGAGCGGAACAAGCCCGCGGATGCAGTCAATTCCTATCGCATGGCCACCGATGCTTACGCCCGTTTCGCGGAAGGCACCCGCGAACATATCCGGCGCCTGGAAATCCCCGGCGAAGGGATGCGTACCTTGCATGGCAGGAACGCCCATTTGCTGGACCTCGCCGCCGCGGCCAATGCTGCGGGGGTGCGTCTGGTGGTGCTTAAACCGCCCTGTCCTCCCATGGATCAGGTAACCGCCCGGTCACGGGCCTTCGCGGAGTACCTGCGCGGGTTCAAGTCGGTTTGCGATTCCCTTGGGGTGGCTTACCTGGATTTGAGCCTGGAGGAGGAATGCGGGCCCTATTCCTATTCGGACGGCATCCACCTGGACGTGGCCGGAGCGGAAGCCTTCACGGCTTGCGTATCCCGGATGTTACCGTTGCCGTTACCGCAACCCCTAATCTCGCGGCCATAAAACGGTTGGGGACGCGGACTCGGCGCGCATGCGCCAGGTTTTGATGGGAGGCGTCTCTTCGGAGGAATCCGCCTCGCGCAATTGCAGTCGCAGGGGCAGCGCCAGGCCCACGGGAGGGAGGGTCGGGAACCAGGTCCAACCGCTTTCCCGGTTTCCCAGCCCCAAGGGCAGGCAATACCCCGCTTGATCCAGCGCGAGCAGGGCGTAAACCTTTCCGGTTTGCATTGCGAACCCCGGCGCCAAGGCGCTCAATGCGGCCCCCGCCTTGCTTGCCGCCCGCTTTGTTTCCGGTCCGGAAGCCAAAGTACCGTCGACGTCGGCATCGCCCCCGCCCGACAACCAAAGTACGCCGGAGGCCGCCATGGTCCAGATGGAATCCCGCCCGGCCAGGGCGAATGGCAACGCTTTGAGCAGGCGATGCAGGGGAGCCCAGGCCGGGAATCCTTGATCCCACAACTCCAATACCACGTCGGATTGCGGCGGAAAGCGGTGCCCGTCGGCTTCATAGTAGGTAGACCCCAGAAAATCGAGGCGAGGCGCGTCGAAAGCCGCGCCCGCCAGGGACCCGGTAACAATACGGTTACGCTGGGAAGGGAACAGGGATGCCAGACGCTCCGCCTTGCCCGCGGGAACGGGCTGCAACCGATGCCACTCGCATACCCGCTTCCACCCCTGGGCGCCAAAAGGGACCGGACCCCATAACACCGCGGTCAGAAAAACGCAGAACGCCGCCTGGATCAGTGCCTGCGTCTTGCGCTCTTCGGGGAGGCGATCCCGGATGATATAAGCCAGCCCCGCGAAGAGCACGGGAACCGCGGGCGCGAAATGATGGGTGCCGATATCCATCCCGAACAGCATTTCCTTGAGGAGCACGGGGAATGCGCCCAGCAAGGCCACGGGCGAAAGCAGCAGCGCTCCCGATAAGGGGATCAGGGCCTGGAACAGGTTCGCCAGACTGAAGGCATTCAGAATATTTTCGGCGATGGGATGCGAGCCCAAAACCGATAGGGCTCCCGGGCTGCGTATCAAAGGCATCAGCGCGAATACGCCGATGCCGAATATTCCCGCAGATAAGGCCAGCAGCAGCGCCCCGCGTCCGACCAGGGCGGAACCGGCGGATCGTTCGCCGCCTTTCCATCCCAGGTACATCAGCATCAGGCCCGCCCCGGAGGTGGCCGCCAAGGCATACTCGATACAGGCCGCGGCCGCGACGAAGGCGACCCAGACCAGGCCTTTCCGCTCCCACGCCAGCGCCCACATCAGTACGGAAAGGGGCAGCACCGCGAATACGTCGCCGTGGAAATCCGCCCACAAGGGGAAACCGATGGCCGGATGCAGCATGACCCCGGCCAATCCCAGCCAGTACGCGGCTCGGCGCTCCGTGATGCGCTCCATCGCCGAACCCGTGAATACGGCAGCCAGGGAAACGGCGGCCACTTGCAACGCGGCCATGAGTTCGGCCCCATGGGACCAAAGCATCACCGGGGAAAGGGCGGCGAATAGGGGTTCGCAATGCTCCGCGAAACGCCAGTCGGCGAATCCGGCCGGATCGGTGGAGATGAAGCCGCGCCCATGGGCGAAATTGGCCATGGCCTGCCCTATGCTTCCCATATCCCAATAGTCCACGCTCAAGGAACGGATGCGCAGGATGGCTCCGGAAATGAACCAGGCATTGAAGGCCGTCAACGCCAGTGCCGTGGGCGCGTTCCGCCAGGCAGCCGAAGGATTGGCTAGCTCAGCCCCCGGATCGGATGGAAATCGGATGGAGAAGGCGGCCCCAGAGAGGTGGGCGGCGGTCCAAACCAGGGGCAAGGCGGTGAGGAAGGAAAGGCGCGGGGACAGCCCCAGCCCTCGCCAGCAAAAACCGTTCACGATCAGTAGCGCCGCCGTGGCGATCACGATGCGTTCCGATGCAGAGGCGGGCCACAGGGGTTTCCCGCGCGAGACCAGGAAGGCGGCGGCGAGCAAAACCGACAGCGGCGCGGCCAGCAGCGCGGAGTTCCCTTCCGGCCCGGCCGGAAACCAGGCACCCAGACACAACCACCAGACCCATACGGCGGCGGCGATGGTACGCATGCGACAGGCCCGAAGGGCATGCGCCCAGACCGTCATCCCCCGGATAATCATGGCAGATTATCTGATGGGCGGGGCCGCCGGCGCAGCATTAAATCATTTGATCAGGGATTGCAGCTCTTTGAATTCCGGCGTTCCCGCCACCCGCAGCCATTCGAACAAGCACATTTCCGCGGTTACCAGTTCCACCCCGTGCTTTTCCAGGCGGCGCAGCGCCGTTTCCCTATCGGTAAAGCCGCGGGAGGAAACCGCATCGGATACAACGTGCACGGAATACCCCGCGGCCAACAGTTCCATCCCCGTCTGCAGCACGCATACATGGGTTTCCACGCCGACCAGCACCACCTGCCTGCGTTTGCATGCTTCCAAGCCCAGGCGCAAGGTCTCGCATCCGTAAGCGCTGAATACCAGCTTGGCATGATAAACCTGGTTGTCGGGCAGCCATTGGCGCAATTCCGGCACCGTCTCGCCCAGGGCCTTGGGGTACTGCTCCGTGGCCAGCACGGGAATGCCCAACCGCACGGCTGCGCGCACAACTATCTCGGCGCGGCTGATCAATGCCTCCATGCCCGCCACGCCGGGACGGAATTTATCCTGGATATCCACAAGCAACAGCACGGATTGGGACGCATCCAGCAATAAGTCCGCTTTTTTATCCATTCTCAACCCCACAAAGCACCGGATTCAGTCCGGGTACGGAATGTAAAGAAAGGTGCGCCCTGGGGCAATAAAAAAGGCGGGTAACCGGTATCCCGGTCCCCGCCTCGCAAACAAGCATCCGATCACGGGATCGGATCAGGCCGCTCACACTTCCTTGGAATCGATCCACTTCATGTTTTTGCGCAGCTTGCGCCCGACCACTTCCAGGGGATGGTTCTTTTCCTTGGCTTCCCAGGCGCGGAAATTCTTGCCGCCGCTCTGGAGCTCGGTCAGGAAGGCCTTGGCGAACTTGCCGTTCTGGATTTCCTTCAGGACCTTCTTCATCTCCAGCTTGGTCTTGGCGGTGATGATGCGCGGGCCCGTGACCATGTCGCCGTATTCGGCGGTGTTGGAGACCGAATAGCGCATGTAGCTGAGCCCGCCCTGGTAGAACAGGTCGACGATGAGCTTCACTTCATGCATGCATTCGAAGTAGGCCAGCTCTTCCGGATATCCGGCTTCGATCAAGGTTTCGAAACCCGCTTTGACAAGCGCCGACAGGCCGCCGCACAGCACGCTCTGTTCGCCGAACAAGTCGGTTTCGGTCTCATCCTTGAAGGTGGTTTCGATGGCGCCGGCCTTGAGGCCGCCCACGCCGCGGGCATGCGCCAGCGCTATTTCGCGGGCTTTGCCGGTAGCGTCCTGGTTGATGGCGATGAGGCAGGGCACGCCGCCGCCCTTGACGAACTCGCTGCGGACCAGATGGCCCGGGCCCTTGGGCGCGATCATGATCACGTTCACGTCCTTGGGGGGCACGATGTTCTTGAAATGGATGTTGAAGCCATGCGACCAGATCAGGGTCTTGCCGGCCTTGAGATGCGGCAGGATGTCCGATTCATACACGGACTTCTGCACTTCGTCCTGGAGCAGGATCTGGATGATGTCGGCCTGGGCCGCCGCTTCGGCGGCGGAGACGGGCTTGAAACCGTGCTTGACCGCCAGCTTGTAATTGGCGGAACCCTTGCGCTGGCCGATGATGACCTTGACGCCGCTGTCGCGCAGGTTCTGGGCCTGGGCATGGCCCTGGCTGCCATAGCCGATCACGGCCAGGGTTTTGCCTTTGAGGGGGGCCATCGAGCCGT
>JBDSWM010000071.1:0-14834 GCA_039926685.1 Fibrobacteria bacterium
CGGTAACATTTCCGTCCCCGTGCGTATAGCCTCGTGCAAAAACCCCCTTCTTTTGGCACATTTCATTTCATAAGATGGGCCGCTCGGCCTAACATAAACCGTTTTTCAACAGGGTGGACCGTTTCCTGGGTCGATCCCAACCGCCAAGCGCGTTTTGGCTACTCATGTCAGTGAACCTTCCTCCGCCAGAATCGGATTCGACGCATGAAAAAGGCAGCAATAAGGTTTCGGGATGCTTCCATAACCGGGGTCACCTTGGCAGTGTTCGCATCGATGGCCCTTTTAGCGGCCTGCGACAAGTCCGGATCCACCCGCGCCGACGGCGACCCGGTCACCGGCCCTGCCAACCCTGATCCGAAAGTTCCCGCTTCCTTGGTGATCGAGGAGATTGTCCCGGGAAACGTGGACCTGCTCGATGAGCGCGGCGAGGATCCGGGTTGGGTGGAGATCTCGAACACCGCCGATACCCCGGTGCCGCTGGGAGCTTGGCGGATGCGGGGCGATGAAGGAGATGGCCCCGGGTGGAGGCTTCCAGACACGTCGTTGCCGCCGGGCGGGCGGATGCTGGTGTTCTTTTCCGGACTTGACCGTAGGCGAACTGCTCCCGCCGGCGACACCTTGAGGGGCTTCGGCTACTTTCATCATGCTTGGAGCGATTCCATGAATATCCCCCCGGGGCATTCTTCCTTCGGGCCTTGGGAAATCGCGGGGAGGCTATGGGGAAACCTGATGCCCGACAGCCTCCAGGCCATGAGCATCGCCATGATCCTGGAGGAACCTGGAAGGGTCCTGAATTGGTCCGCGGTGGAAGCCGCCCTGGCCATGCCGGGAGATCTCCTCGATGCATCGGGCCGGGATCGCTTGCTGTTGCGCGCCACCATTCCCGAAGGCCAGCCTCTGGTTCTGCGTTTTTGCGAAACGGACCAGCAATGCTATAAAGGCGCCACCCTAAGCGTGGTGGGCACGGGACGCCGCCTGGACACTTACGATCTCTCCTTGTTGGGATTGGCGACGGATTTCCGGCGCCTCGCCCAGATCCAATTCATCCCGCCGGTGAATCGCTACGGTACCTATCGGTTCACCGCATCCGATGTGCGCTTCTATCGTTCCGCCCTGAGGCCGCACGCTTCGTTCGAATTGCACCGCAAGGGCGGCGTTCTCCATCTCGAAGATACCTCGGGCGCGTGGCGGCAAAGCGTTTCCTATCCCGAAATGCCCGCGACGGCTTCCTGGGCGCGCCTTCCCCCTTCGCGGAATTATGCCATGCGGAACGCGCCCTCCCCGGAAGCGGAAAATCCGGGGGAGGCGCCTCCCTCTTCCTTGCCTGCTCCCACCTTCCTGACTGCGACAGGCTATCATGCCGGGCCGGTTGACATCCGCCTGGCTCCTGTGCCCGGTGCTATCCTACGCTGCGCAGAAGGCGGCCAACAGCCCGGCCTGGCTTCCCCCGATGCCGCCGAAGGCATCCACCTGGATTCATCCCGGGCGGTTTCCTGCGCGGTTTTCGATTCGTCGGGCCGTTCCGGCCCTGTCGCAAGCGGATTCTTCCTGATCGGCGAAAAGCCGTCCCTGCCCGTGGTCTCGATCATCGTGGATTCGGTTGCCATGTTCGATTCGACCAAAGGCTTATATATGGAAGGGCCGAACGCCTCGGCCGTGGAGCCCCATTTTGGAGCCAATTACTGGGAGGATACCGAGCTTCCCGCCCAGGTCGCCTTCCTTGAAAAGGGAGGACGTCAGGCCTTTTCGGAAAACGCGGGCATGAGCATTTTCGGAAATTGGACCCGCGATAGACCCAAGCGCCCCCTTTCGATCCAGTTCCGGGAAAAATACGGCGCCCGTAGGATCGATTATCCCCTTTTCCCGCAACATCCCGAGTTCACCCGCTTCAAAGGCTTCGCGCTGCGCAATATGGGCGGGGACTATGCCGCCGCCGTGTCCCGCGATGCGCTCGGAACCTTGCTCACCGAGGGACGGGATCTCGAGTATCAGCTGTCCCGGTATGCCGTCGTTTACATCAACGGCAGGTATTGGGGGATTTATGACATGCGCGAAAGGCTCGATGCCGATTACCTGGATACGCGCTTCGGCTTCCAGTCGGACGGAATCGATCTGATCAAGAACGATTGGGAAGTCCAGGGCGGTACGGCCGCGGGCTGGAATGACATGGTCAGCTGGTTTCTCGGCGCCAACCTTTCCGATTCGGCCCCCCTGGCGCGCGCCGCGGGCATGCTGGATCTCGACAATATGGCCACCTACCTGGCCGCCGAGATCTGGGCGTCGAATACCGATTGGCCCGCGAACAATACCCGCGGCTGGCGGCGAAACACCCCGGCCACGCCCTGGCGCATGATGCTCTTCGACCTGGACGGTGGCCTCGCGGGATCCAGCGGGGAACGGAACATGTTCCCCTTTCTGGCCGACTCCACCGTCCAGACCGATTATCCCAACGGTCCCAGATCCACGGTTTTCTTCCGCAAGCTGTCCGCGAACCCGGCTTGGAGATCGCGTTTCGCCAATCGGCTGTGCGTGATGCTCGCCACCAACTTCGCGCCAGCACGGACTCTTGCGGCCCTGGACAGCATGGGGGCCTCGCTCACCCAGGAAATCAAACGGGATATGGCGCGCTGGAATTTGTCGTCCGTGTATATGACCGGTTCCGATGCCAAGATCCGCTCGTTTCTGCAACGCCGTCCCGCATCGGTGCTGGCCGACATGCAGTCCTGGTACGGGTTGGGGAACACCGTCAAAATCGCCCTCGCGGCCGAAGGGGGCCGTATCGCCGTCGAAGGCTTCGACCTCGGAATCGGATACCAGGGCGTGCACTTCGAAGGGCTTCCCATCCGCGTACAGGCCCGGGCCCCCGGCAAGGTCTTCGCGGGCTGGAGCGATGGGGTGCTGACGCTGGAACGCACGGTCGTCCCGGGACCTGAGGGCGTGGAACTGACGGCGTTGTTTCGCTGAATCCCCTGGGACCGGAGCGGGACGGTCCCGCGTTACCGGGCCGCCAGGGTGGCGAGCAGCATGAGGGGCCCATAAGAAATCAGTTCGAAGTCGAAGATTTCCGACACGAACTCGCCCTGGGAGGGATAGCGTCCCATCACGGCCAGCAGCCCAACGATGTAGAGCACGGGCCCGATCATCGTCAATGCGGCCATGGGCCAATATCCCCGCAGGCAGGCGAAGGCGATCCACGCGACCGAAAGAACGTTGAGTGACTGCAGCAGGTACATCGCACCCCTCCCGCCTAAAGCCGTTGCAATCGTTCGCAGGTTCGCCGCGCTATCCCCGTGCTGATCGCGAATGTCCCCGGTAGCCACACTGACTATCAGCCGCGGGAATAGAAAGCCCATCCCCAATCGCTCCGCGGCCCCGAAGCTGTGCCAATCCGCTTTCGAATACAGGATCAGGATAAGCCAACACGCGGGCACATACACGTTTTTGAAAAAAGGGATGTCCTTCAGGCGCCGGATGCGCGGTCCCGGAAGGAAGGGCAGCACGTACAAGCCCCCGCTTAGCGCGTAAAAGGCTCCGATGGCCAGCGCCCAAGGCCGGAAGGCCGCAGCCAAGGCCAAGTAGCCGGCCCCGGAGGCGGCGATCAAGCCGCGAAACACTTTTTCGTACCGAATCATATAGCGGGCCCGCTCAGGCGTGGAGGCACGGTCGAAACCATGGGAATCCCGCAAATGATCGAAGTTGTAAACGACGAAGACCGTCAGGAAAGCCAGGATTGGCCCCAGAAATGCGCGCGGATGGCCCGTCAGGACATTGAAGAAATAGACGAAGCTGAACCCGCAGGACGCGATGAGGAAGCCCAGGTGGCCGAGACGGAATAGGATGAGTCGGATAGTTGCCATCAACCCTAGAATTTATAAAAGGATTCGATGCCAAGAATGTCTTTGAGATTCGCAATGATAATTGGCCTTTCCCCGCCAACCTTTTAATTTCCTCTCGCTCGCTTACCGGTCGCAGATGATCGGCGGAAGCGGTTGCCGTTCCAAAAAAGAAAGGGTATGCATCCATGTCCATCCTGGATTACGCGCCGCGCGCATTGTTGTGCTTCTTGTGCTCCATCGCGCCGGTTTGCGCGCGCGCCCCCGTCATCGCTTTCGAAGCCACCGGCCCTGCACTCACGGTTAAGCATCCCGCCATGTATCCTGAAACCATCGAGTACGATGCTAGGGAGGATCGGTTCCTGCTCGGATCCTTCCGCGAGGGCGCCATTTACGGAGTCGATCAATCCGGTAAGGCTTCGCTTCTGGTGGAAGACCCCCGCCTCTGCTCCGTACTCGGGATAGCCGTCGACGCCGGGCGAAGCAGGCTTTGGGCCGTCAATTCCGATCTTGGAGCCAGCGCCAGGCCTTCCGCCGCCGGCCCTAAAAATCTGGCGGGGGTGGGGGTATACGATTTGGTGACGGGCAAGGCCATCCGATACGTTGATCTGGCGACTTTGGTCGTGGGACCGCACTTGCTGAACGGCATCGCTCTGGACAGCGCCGGCAATGCCTACGTGACCGACAGCTTCTCGCCCGTAATTTACAAGGTGGCCCCGACCGGGGAAGCGGGTCTTTTCCTGCGCGATGAACGGTTCTCCGGAAGCGGCGTCAACCTCAATGGCCTCGTTGTCCATCCGGACGGCTACTTGTTGGTGATCAAGAAAAGCGAGGGCAGCTTGTTCAAGGTGCCTTTGTCGCGCCCCAGCGAAGTTTCGCAAGTGACTATCGATCGGAGCTTGGTGGGAGGGGACGGACTCACCTTGGCGGGCGGTAGGGATTTGGTGGTGATCGCCAACCGCACTCCCGAGAAAAATTCCGATGCTGCCTTCTCACTTTCGACCCGGGACGGCTGGGCTTCCGCCAAGGTAGTCGCGGTGCAGGATCTGGGGGACGTCTATCCGACCACGGGGGTGGTCCGCAAAGGCGTCCTGTACGTAGTGCACAGCAAGTTGAATCAACTTATTTCCGCGCCGCCGGATGAAAAAGCCCGGCTGCGCGAGCTGGCGGTGATCCGCCCGATTGGGCGTGTCGCGCCTTAGCTGATTGGGCCCATCGGCACCCTCGGTCGACCGGCACCTTAGGGGTTAGGCGCCGAGGCGCTCTCAGAATTGCGTGAAGAACTTCCAGGATTCGGGGGGAATCCAGCTATCCTTGCCCGTGTTTCCGGTGCCGCCATCGCCGACATTCGCGATATGGGCGCCGTCGAACGTGCAGGCCTTGACCGGGTAGCCCTGCTTGCAACCCGTGAAGTCATAGCACATATGCGTTTTGCTCCCCACCGTGGTCGTGGGGATGTCTGTGGTCGCGGCGCAGCCATTGTCCTGGCCGCGCTGCAAAGCGATGAATTTGGCCCCCAGTTGCTGGCCGGCGTCATTGATCCACTTGCAATTCGGATCGCTCATCCCGGTGGTTTGCATCCATGCGATGGGATCGCGGGGAAGGGGCGTGGGCAGCCAGATGTTCCAATTGGCCGGGGCGATGCCGACGCCGGCGCGGATCTGCTTTTGATGATTCGTCGAGAGCGAATAGGAGAACATGCTCCCGAAGCTGAAGCCGGTCACGAAGACGCGGGTCGTATCGATGCACAGGTTGCCCTTGGCCAAGGCCAGCATGTCCTCGAAGAAGGCATGATCCTTTTCCTCCCCGCCCCAGCCATTGCTGATTCCTTGCGGGGCGAGGAATATAGCCGGTTCGTTCGCCTTGAGGGCGAGCGGTTTGAGGCCGTAGTATGCGTAATTGTCGGGGCCTCCGCCCCGGCCGAATTCGACCTGGCCGCTGGCGATGCTGTCGTCCGTTCCGCCGTACCAGTGGAAGCAGAAGAACAGCCGGTAAGGATGGTCGGGTTTGTAATCGGCGGGAATGTCGATGATGAAATCCCGCTGGGTAGCGCTGCTGGTGATTTTATTATGGCCGGTTTTCAAGGTTCCGATCGGTTTGCCGCAACCGGAGCTGGGTCCCGCGGGATTCCCGGGGCCGCCCCAACGGTCCTCCGAAGCGGTAAGGGTCACGTTTACCGTCGTATCATAGGACGAAATCTCCACCTTCTTCGCGGCATAGCCGGATGCGGATACCTTGAGCGTGTCCACGATGGCGGAAACCTTAGCCAGCCTGGCTGCCTTCGGGAAATCCGCCGAGGAGGTGGCGGGCGAGGAAGTGACGGCAAAAGCTGACGACCCATCCCCATCCAAAACGGCCGCGAAGTACGGGATGGATTTTGTTTCCTTGCCGATGGACGCTTTGATGATTGATAGGGTATTGGCGGGAACACGGCCGCCCAGGTCGAGCCGGTAATTTCCGGCCACGGCCTTTTCGACGAATGTTTTGTCCATGAGATTCCCCTTGGCATCGAAAATCTCGATACTGATGGGAGCGGCCCGGAGGACTGCCAGTTCCAAAGATCCTCGGTTCAGCCGGATGTTCCCGGAAAGCTCCTGCGCGGATAGCCGGATTCCGGTGCTGCCGCTCAGCGCATAGGTACCGTCCGCCCCGGACGTCGCTTTTTGTTTGACCTTCAGCAGCTCCACTGATGCATTCGCGATGCCCTTGTTCGTCGCGTCCGCGATCTTGCCGCGCACGTTTATCGTTTGGGAATGGGCTACCGCCGCCGCGCAGAGTAGGCCTATTATCAGGTGCTTGCGCATAAAATGCCTCCATTCCTTGGGAACTCGAAAGAAACCGGAGGGCTCCCCGCCCTGCGCGAATCCCTTCAGAAACTAACGAATCCGCGCCGATTTTTGTTGGGGAAGTTCATAAGAGTAAAGGGGCCGTAAAGCTTTTACCTGGAAAATGCGCTTAGATCTACTTATTTCTAACCCATGTCCGACCGGATCATCCTCGCCACCAAGAAGGGCACGCTCATCCTCGATCGCAACAACGGTCGCTGGACGTTGCGCCCTATCGCCCATGCCGGCATGGCGGTCAGCTACGCCGCGCGCGATCCGCGCGACGGAACGTTCTGGGCTTGCATGGATAACGCCCATTGGGGACCAGCGCTCATGCGCTCGCACGACGGCGGGGCCACTTGGGTGGACTCCAGCCGGGTAGTCTACCCCAAGGGCGCCCGCTACATCGAGCAAATCATCCCCGACCCTAAGGCGATGGAAGAAGCGGGTAAGCCAATCATGTACAAGCAAGCCGCGCTCATGAAGATCTGGGCGCTCGGTTTCGCAGGCAAGGACCAGCCTGGCGTGATCCACGCCGGTACGCTGCCCGGCGGTCTCTTCACCACGCGCGATGGCGGCGGGAGTTGGGATCTCAATCGTCCGCTGTGGAACCACGAGAGCCGCGGCGGCGATCTGTTCGCGGGCGAAGCCACCAGCAAGAACCAATGGGGCGGCACGCCGGCGGCGATGGCTTACGGCGAGTTCGTGCCCGGTATCCACTCCGTGGTCGTCGATCCTCGTGACTCGGATCACTTCTACGTGGCGATCAGCAGCGCCGGCGTGCTCGAGACGCGCGACGGCGGCAAAAGCTGGGCCGGGCGCAATCGCGGCATGCTGAACGACTACCTTCCGAACCCGGAGACGGAGTGGGGGCACGACCCGCACCTGGTGACCCTGTGCCCGGCGCAGCCGGACCGGCTCTGGCAGCAGAACCACTGCGGCGTCTTCACCAGCGAGGACGGCGCTCTAAGTTGGAAGCGGGTGAGCCGGAAGGACGTAGGCGCGCATTTCGGCTTCCCCATCGCCGCCGACGGCGAGGATGCCAAGACCGCTTGGGTGGTGCCGCTCCGCAGCGACCAAGAACGCATGACCCTCGGCGGCGGCCTTTTCGTCGCCCGCACCAGCGACGGCGGCGCCAGTTGGCAGATCTTCCGCGAAGGGCTTCCGCAGGAGGATTGCTACGACGTGATCTACCGGCACGCGCTCGACGCCAGCGGTGACCGGGTCTGCTTCGGCACCACCACCGGTAACGCCTACGTTTCCGAAGACCGCGGCGAAACCTGGCATTGCCTCGGTAACAATCTGCCGCCGATCCACTCGGTACGTTTCGCCTGATGCCGCGCGTCGCCTTCACCCGGCATTTGCAGACCTTCTTCCCGAAGCTGAAGATGGGGGAGGAGGTGCCCGGCGCCACCGTGCGCGAGGTGATCGCCGAGCTGGAAAAACGCTACCCCGGATTCGCTCTTTACGTAGGCGACGAAACCGGGCGGCTGCGCCGGCACGTGAACGTATTCGTGGGCGAGGATCCGATCTGCGACCGCGAGGAGCTGAGCGATTCGGTGTCGCCAGGCGACGAGGTTTACATCCTACAAGCACTATCAGGGGGATGAAGCGCGTTCAAAAGCGGTCTGGTCCAATCAGGAAATCGGAGGTTGGCCGAACGCCCCACCACCGGGCGTCACGATTATCAATTCTTCCCCCGCCTCTGCCAGGTAGGACGTAGCTCCGGGCAACTCCGCCCGTTCGCCCGCTGCCGTGACGCGTATGTTCATTCCCCGCGCTCCGTCTTCTCCGCCCGCTAGGCCGAAGGGAGCGATTATCCGGCGCTGGGTCAGAAGCGAGACTTCCACGGGTTTTAGAAATCGGTAATGCCGAACCAACCCGTCCCCGCCGTTCCAATTCCCCTGGCCGCCCGATCCCCTCCGGATCTCGAACCGCTCCAGCCGCACCGGGTAGCGCGTCTCCAGCACTTCCGGATCCGTGATGCGGGTGTTTGTCATATGCGTGTGCAGGGCGCTGGCCCCATGCGCCCCCGGCCTATGCCCCGGTTCGGCTTCTTTCCCTTGCGGAGCGACCGCACCTGCCCCTCCCGCCAGGGTTTCATAGTACCCGAAGGTCTCATCCCCGAAAGTGACGTTATTCATGGTCCCCTGGCTGGCCGCCGCCAGGCCCAAAGCGCCCAGAAGGCAATCGACAACGCGTTGCGAGGTCTCCACGTTGCCGCCCACCACCGCGCGGCCCGGGGAGGGATTAAGGATTGAGGCCTCCGGCAGCAGGATTCGCATCGGATCCAGGCAGCCTTCGTTCATGGGCATGCGTTCGGCCACCAGGCAGCGTAACACGTACATGACGGCGGAGCGCACCACGGCCGGAGGCGCGTTCAGGTTGCCCGGGATTTCCGACCCCGAGCCGGTGAAATCCACCACGGCAGTGCCGCCCGCCAGGGTGATGCGCACCTCCAGCCGCGTTCCGTCATCGAGCGCGTCCGCGAAGGCATGCTCCCCGTCGGGTAGGCGGGCCAAAGCTTCCCGGACCTGGCGCGCGGCATTGGCGCGCAACCGTTCCATCTGGGTCCGCACCTGGTCCAATCCATGTTCCTCGGCCAGGTCGACCAGCATGCGCCATCCCGCTTGATTGGCCGCAGCCTGCGCTTCCAGATCAGCCAGATTTTCAGCAGGGTTGCGGGCCGGAAAGGGTCCGGAGCGGAAGAGCTTTTCCATCGCCTCGGATTGGAAGAGGCCTTGCGAGATCATTTTTTCGGCATCCAGCAGGATGCCCTCTTCTTCCAGGCGGGCGGAAAAGGCGGGCATGGATCCGGGGGTGATGCCGCCCACGTCGGCGTGATGGGCTCGATTTGCCGTGAAGAAGGCGGGTCGGGCGACCGATCCCGTCCCAGGCAGGAAGACGGGCGTGACCACGGTGATGTCGGGAAGATGCGATCCCCCGCGATAAGGATTGTTGGTGGCGAAAACATCGCCCGGTCCCGGATGCGGCCAGACGCGCAGGATATGCCGCACGCTTTCGCCCATCGCGCCCAGATGCACGGGGATATGCGGCGCGTTGGCGACCAGATTGCCTTCGGCATCGAAAACGGCGCAGGAGAAATCCAACCGCTCCTTGATATTCGTGGAGAGGGCGGTTCTTTGCAAGACCTTGCCCATGTGACCGGCGATGGCCATGAAAGCGTGGTTGAACAATTCCAGCAAAACCGGTCCGCTCAAGGCGGGTGCGTTCGCGCGGCAGGTTTCTCGCCTGGAGGCTACATCCCCGGACGCCTCGTCCCCGGACGCCTCGTCCCCGGACGCCTCGTCCCCGGACGCCTCGTCCGCGGCATCGATCAACAAAACCCCTTCTTCGTCCACATGGGCGCGGAAGCCCGGTTCCAGCACCACGGTGGCGATGGGCTCCAGGATCAGGGCCGGTCCGGTGAGAACGGGGCCGGCGGGGAGATCTTCCCGACGATATACCGGCGCGGCCTCAAAGCGGCCCTGCGTCCATAGGGAGGCCGTTCTCAGTGGGGCGGGCATTGCCGATCCCGCTGCCGGACGCGTTTCCGGCCAAGGCGAATCTTCTTCTCCAGCGGCTTCGACGCGCATTTGCAGGATCTCCACCTCGCGGCCCGGACGCGTATAGCCATACAGCTTGCGATGCGCTTCCGTGAAAGCTTCCTGCCAATCCTCCGCCGGGGCTTCCCCGCCTTCCGGGGGCGCCACGGCCAGGGCATGCTCGGTGCCGCGGTATCGCAGGTCCAGGAGACGCCGGAAGGATACCGTACCACCCAGGTAACCTTGGGAGCGCAGGTTCTCCCGCCCTTTCGCTTCCAGTTCCAGGAAGGCGGTGCGCAATTCCCGCAAGGATTCCGCGCCCAAGGGTTTCCGATTCACGGGGGCCGAACCTTCCCAGCGCGTGGCGGCCAGGCCCATGCCGAAAGCGGATAGTACTCCTCCCAGCGGGTGCAGCGCTATCCGGCGGATTCCCAGCAAACGCGCCACCGCGCAGGCATGCTGGCCGCCCGCGCCGCCGAAACAGATGAGCGTGTGTTCGCCCGCCTCATGTCCCCGGGCCAGGGAAATGTCCTTGATGGCCTGGGCCATTTGCCGGTTCACGATTTCCAGGAACCCGGCGGCCAACTCCGCGCCGGAAATGTCCTGCCCTTCCGCCTGCAATCCGGCGCGCATGGACTCGATCCGTTCCGCGACGGGCCCGGCATGCAAGGGGAAGGGAAAGTTATCCGGCGGCAAACGGCCCAGGAACAGGTTCACATCCGTAACGGCGAGATCCCCGCCTTTTCCATAGCAAATAGGGCCCGGATCCGCTCCCGCGCTTTCCGGCCCCACCGTCAACCGCCCCGCCCGCACCCGGCACAGGGATCCGCCCCCCGCCGCCACGGTATGGATGTCCAGGGAAGGGGAACGGATGCGCATCCCGGCCGCCTCCCATTCGTAGGTCTTTTCCCCCGCGCCTTGCGCGTATCTGGAGACATCCGTGGAGGTGCCGCCCATATCGAACCCGATCGCCCTGGGGTAACTTGCGCGTTTCGCCAAGGCGGCGCATGCCACGGCGCCGCCGGCCGGACCCGATAGGATGGCGTTATGCCCCCGGAAGCGTTCGGGAGCGGCCAGGCCGCCATGGGATTGCATCAAACGCAGAGCGCTTCCCGGCAATTCGCCCCGCAGGCCGTCCAGGTATTCCGCCAGCAAAGGAGTCAAATATGCGTCCACGGTGGTGGTGTCCCCGCGCGCGGTCAGCCCGATTTCCGGATTCACTTCATGCGAACAGGAGATGCGCGTGAATCCGGCCCGGCGGGCGCATTCCGCCACGGCCATTTCATGGGCCGGGAAGGCGTAGCCATGCAATAGCACGATCGCCAATCCCTCCACGCCCATGCCGCGCAGGCGGAATAGTTCGCTTTCCAGGAAGCCCGCATCGAGCGGGAGGCTTTCCCGTCCGTCCGGCTCCAGACGGCCGCGGACTTCGATCACCTGCGAGTAAAGCACCGGGGGTTTCCGGATATCCAATGCGAAAAGATCGGGACGTTGTTGCGTGCCGATCGCCAACGCATCGGCGAAGCCTTCGTTAATGAGCAGGGCATGGATCCGGCCGCGCCGCTCCAACAGGGCATTGGTGGCCAAGGTGGTCCCGAGCCTTATTTCACAGGGTGGGATGGGATCGGAATCCCGCAACGAGAGGATTTTCCGTATGCATGCCAATGGGGATTTGGGCGCGGACAACACCTTGGAGATGTGGATGCGGTTTTCCGGAGAGACGCCGATGCAATCGGTGAACGTCCCCCCTTGATCCATCCAAAATCGCCAAACGCCTTTTTTTACCGGATTTACAGCCGCGGATCCCATAATTGCTGAGAGAAAATCTAATGTAAATTGGGGAATAAACATGGACCTGCCGAAGCATGCCGCCACCGCATTCTTCCCTGAAAAGAAGCGGAGCTCCAATCCCCAAACCACCCCTGGGGAGTTTTCTTCGCGTCGATCTCCTGTCCATGCCTGATGGGCAGGAAGACTTTCCGATGGAAGGATGG
Organism: Fibrobacteria bacterium; assembly: GCA_039926685.1. GTDB lineage: Bacteria > Fibrobacterota > Fibrobacteria > UBA11236 > UBA11236 > Chersky-265. The sequence continues at coordinate 12,198 of JBDSWM010000071.1, forward strand.
CGGTTGATTCGGTCCCGGTTCGGCCCTATCGACCCTTATACCCGGCTCTTAAGCAAGCATTCGTAGCGGTCGCGCAAGGGACCCACGGTGGGATCCATGCGGATTTTCTTGATCGCCTGCTTGCGGATCTGGCGGATGCGTTCGGAGGACAGGTTGAGCGACCTGCCCACTTCCTTCAGGGTGACAGGATTTTCGTCCCCGATACCGTAAAACCCTTTCACCACCATTCTTTCCCTTTCGGAAAGCCGGGACAGCATGGTTTCCGTCAAGCGTCTTCCTTGCGAGAGTTCGGATTGCAGGGAGGGATCCGCCGCTCTCCGATCGGCCAGCATTTCCGACCATGGTTTCCCGGACCCGGCAGGCGTCACGCTGAGGGAGGAGCAGCCCTGGCTCAATTGCCGGATCACCCGCAAATCCTCGTCTTCCAGGCGTCCCTGCTTTTCCGCCTGCAAGGCTTTGCGGAGTCGGAAATATTGGTTCGCCGGGAGCCGGATCATATATCCTTTTTCATTCAAGGCCTTGGTGATGTAGGAGCGGATCCACCAAACCGCGTATGAGATGAACTTCACGCCGCGCTGAGGATCGAAGGTCTCCACGGCATGGATGAGGCCGATGGAGCCTTCGCTGATCAGGTCCGCCACCGGCATGGGGCAGGCTCGGTATTCCAGGGCCACCTTCACCACGAACCGCATGTTGGCCCCGATCAACCTCGCGCGCGCGCGGGCGTTGCCCTGGCGATATAAACGGAACAATCCGCCCTCGGCCTGGCCGGGCAGCTGCGCGGCCTTGCGGATATCCTCCAGGTAAGCCCTGAGGATATAATCGCAGTGCTGCGCTGAAGAAGCCGGGAGCCCGCCTTTGCCCATTTTCTTGATCCTCCTGGACATGGCAATGGCAAAGAAAATGCCAATCCGAAAAGGCGCAAGGAGTGAAGATTGGGCCGGATAAACGGCGGAAGAGGGAAGAGGGAAGGGCGTCAGCGCACCAAATGGAGTATCCCGGCATCCCAAAACGTCTATGGCGGGACTTCCCGGATTGGGGGTGCGGTCGCGGTAAATGCTAATTTTCCATTCGGACGGCGGATAATCATAGGAGGCGCGGTGAAGAAGATCCGGATTTTGTCGTGGAACGTGAATGGCTTCCGGGCGGTGTACAAGAAGGGCTTCATGGACTGGATGCACAAAGAGGATCCGGACATCCTTTGCCTCCAGGAAACCAAGGCGGAAGAAGCACAAATCCAGAAAGAGCTTTTGGACGTGAAAGGCTATCATTGGGTATTCTGCTCCTCCCAGAAGAAGAAAGGCTATAGCGGCGTGGCCATCTTCTCCAAGGAAAAGCCGATCGAGATCGAAAAGGGTTTCGGGCAGGATATTTTCGACAGCGAAGGCAGAACCTTGGTAGCCACTTTCCCCGCATTCACCCTTTGCAACGTGTATTTCCCCAACGGCAAAGCCAGTGCCGAGCGCCTCCAATACAAGATGGACTTCTACCGGCATTTCCAGGAATTCACCACCAGCCTGCGCAAGAAAGGGAAAAGCGTGCTCGTCTGCGGCGACGTCAACACGGCGCATAAGGAAATCGATCTGGCCCGCCCCAAGGCGAACGCCGGCATTTCCGGGTTCCTCCCGGAAGAGCGGGCCTGGATGGATGGGTTTCTGGCCAGCGGCTTCTTGGATACCTTACGCCTGTTCAACCAGAAGCCGGAGCAGTACTCCTGGTGGGATATGCAGTCCGGCGCCCGGGCCCGTAATGTGGGCTGGCGCATCGATTATTTCCTGGCCAGCGAGGATTTGAAGCCCAAAATCAAGGCTGCCTACATCCTGCCGGAGGTGATGGGATCGGATCATTGTCCCGTGGGCATCGATTTGGCATTGGCGTGAACGCCGGTCAAGGAAGGGTCAAACCTTTGCCTTCCTCTAAAGAATCGGCAGAATCGGAAGTGAAGCCTGGGAAATGCGGGTTTATATTTTCTCGCTCTATTCCGTTCGCCGTTCCTCTGGAAGGCAAAAGGAGAGGGTTCATGGAATATCCACCGGAAGCCGAAGGATGGGATCGCATCCGCAGGCTAGTGCAAGCCGTAGAGGAAAACCCTTTCGACGAGGATCCGGCCATTGAGTTGGGCCGCTCCTATTTCGAAACCGCCCGTTTCCCGGAAGCGGTGGCCGTGCTGGAAGGGCTCAAGTCCCGCAAGCCCGACGCTGTCGAGCTTTATCCGTTGCTGGGCCTATCCTATCTCAATTCGGACATGACCGCCGAAGCCATCCATCATTTCCTGGTAGCCATGTCCCATACGCCCGAGGAAGGCTATTTGCATTGGTGCATGGGCGACGCCCTCTTCAAGGCCAAGCGCTATCCCCAAGCCATCGAATATTACAAGCGCTCGGCGGAAATGGAACCGGGGAACACCCTGCCGCTCCGGAAGATGGCCCAGGCCTTTTTCGACATGGGGCGGGTGGACGAAGCCATCGATATCCTCCAGGAAGCGTTGAAGTACGATAAGGATGTGCCGGAATTGTGGAGCAGCCTGGGATGGGCCTTCATCCATCTGGGACGCTATTCGGAGGCCATCGAACCTTTGAAGAAATCCCTGGCGCTGAAGGCGGACGATATCCAATGCATCAAGAGCCTGGGTCTGGC
>JBDSWM010000072.1:0-3716 GCA_039926685.1 Fibrobacteria bacterium
GGTCGCGTTCCACCACGCCGCTCTGGACGCGGCAACCCGTGATGAGGCCGACCTTGGGGATGCGGAAGATCTTGAGGATCTCGGCTTCGCCGGCGACCTCTTCCTTGATCTCCGGGGTCAGCATGCCTTCCATGGCCTTCTTGATTTCATCCACCACTTCATAGATGATGCGGTAGTTGTTGATGGTGACGCCTTCGACTTCCGCCAATTGGCGGACGGCTTCGGACGGCAGCACGTGAAAGGCGATGATGAGAGCCTCGGAAGCGGCGGCCAGATGGATATCCGCGTCCTTGACGGCGCCGACGCCCTTGGAAATCACGTTGACGCGCACTTCCTTGGTCGAGAGCTTTTCCAGGGCCGCCGAAATGGCTTCCACGGAACCGTCCACGTCCGCCTTGATGATGACCTTGAGTTCATGGAACTCGCCGGATTTGATTTGATCATAAAGCTGATCGAGCGTGATATGGCGCTTCTGGCGCATCTCGCGTTCCTTTGCCGCGCGGCGGCGGCGGGTGGCGATTTCGCGCGCTTCCCGCTCGTCCCCGACCATTACGAAGGAATCGCCCGCCTGGGGCGCGCCTTCCAGACCGAGCACCTGGACCGGAGTCGAGGGACCGGCTTCCGGACGGGTCTTGCCGCGTTCGTCGAGCAAGGCGCGAACCTTGCCAGCGAACGTGCCGGTGACGAACACATCCCCGACCTTGAGGGTTCCGTTCTCCACCAGGATGGTGGCGACGGCGCCCTTGCCCTTGTCCAATCGTGATTCGATGACCACGCCCACTGCGGGGCGGTTGGGATTGGCCTTGAGCTCGAGCACTTCGGCTTCGAGCGCGAGGGTTTCGAGCAGCTTGTCCATGCCCGTGCCCTGGCGCGCGGAGACTTCCACGCAGGCGTATTTTCCGCCGTATTCTTCCACTTCCACGCCGGACTCGGCCAACTGGGCCTTGATCTTGGCGGGATTGGCGGTGGGCAGATCGATCTTGTTGATGGCCACGACGATTTGGCAATTGGCGTTCTTGGCCAGGGTAATCGCTTCTTTCGTCTGCGGCATCACCATGCTGTCGGCGGCGACCACCAGCAGCACCACGTCGGTGATATCGGCTCCGCGCGAACGCATGGCCGAGAACGCTTCGTGACCCGGCGTATCCAGGAAGCACACCGGCCCGTGGGAAGTGTTCACCTGGTAAGCGCCGATATGCTGGGTAATGCCTCCGGACTCGCCCGCGAACACATTGGTCTTGCGGATGTAATCCAGGATGGAGGTCTTACCGTGATCGACATGGCCCATGACCGTGATGATGGGCGCGCGCGTGACCAGGCTCTCGATGGTATCTTCCACTTGCTGATCCATCAGGGCATCCTGGGCGTATTCGTCCATCAGATGCGCTTCATAGCCGAATTCGTCGGCGATGAGGGCGATGGTCTCATGGTCCAGGCGCTGATTGATGGTCACCATCATGCCCATTTCCATGCACTTGGCAATCACCTGCGCGGGCATCGCGTTCATCAAACCGGCCAACTCGCCGATGGTGACGAATTCGCCCACGTTGAGGACGCGCTTCTCGCCTGGGGTCTGTTCCTCTTCGTCGCGGCGTCCCTTCATCTTGGACTTGCCGCCCTTGGAAAGGCTGGCCATCACCTTTGTGACGTTGTTGCGCGCTTCCAGCAGCTCGGCTTCGATCTGCTCCTTGGTCTTGCGCTTGTGCCCTCCGCGCGAGCGGTTCTGCTGTTGGGGGACGAAGGTGCCGCGATCGCGTTCCTTTTCCTTTTCCTTCTCTTTTTCCTTGTCCAGACCGCGGCGTCCGTCCTTGCCGGTAAGTCCGGCCAGGGTATTGACGATGCCGGCTTCCTGGGCGCGTTGGGCATAGACATCGCGCGGCTGGTTGAAGCCGCCGGGACCACTCGGACCACCGGGGCCGCCCGGGCCGCGATTATAACCACCGGGGCCGCCAGGGCCGCCGGGTCCGCGATTCTGATATCCGCCTTGGCCGCCTTGATAGCCGCCACCGCCACCGGGACCGCCAGGGCCGCCGGGTCCGCGATTGTAGCCGCCTTGATAACCGCCGCCGCCGCCGGGACCGCCAGGGCCACCGGGTCCGCGATTATAACCGCCTTGATAACCGCCGCCGCCCGGGGCGCCGCCCGGTCCGCTCGCATAGCCGCCGGCTTGGCGATTGAGGCTGCCGGAATAACCCTGATGGCGTTCTTCCCGGCTGCGTGCGCGGGCCATGCTCTCCGCTTTCGCCTTGGCGATGCGGGCCATGAGGTTCGCGTCCGGCTTTTCCACCGAAACCTTCAACTCCGCATGCAGGCTGCGGGCTTTGGCCTCGGCGTCAGCGGGGGTGTTGATGGTGGGAGGTTTGATTTCCGCGGGCTTGGCTTCGATCGGAGCCGCGGCGGGAGCGGCAGCTACGGGAGCGACCGGCGCAGGCGTTTCGACGGGAGCGGGAGCCGCAACCGCAACGGGAGCGGGCTCGACCTTGCGGGCCACGGGGCGTTCGATGATAGTGGTGTTTACATAGGCCGGGGCCGCCGGGCGGGCTTCCGCCGTCGGGACGGGGGCCGTTTCCGGTGCGGGACGGACGATCTCGGCCGGGCGGGGGGCCTCATGCTGGACCTCGCGGGCTTCCACGTGGACGGGAGCCGTTTCCCGGGGCGCATGGACCTGTTCGGCCGATTCGGCGACCATGGCCATAGGCTGCGGAGCCGGCTTTTCAATGCGGGCGGCAGGCATGGGCGGCGGCGGCGGAGGCGTGGGCGGTACTTTCTTCAGCACCGCCTTCATGGGGATCTTCTTCCCGGCTTTGATGAGCGCGTCCTTCTCGATGCGATCCTTTTCCGCGACGATCAGCGGCTTCACCTTGAGGAAGCTGGGCTGGTCGATCATGGCGGCCGAGGACTTCACGTCCACGCCCACGTCCTTCAGGAGCTTCACCAGCAAATCGCTGGAAATCTCGTAGGTCTTGGCGAGCGAGGAGACTCTTTTCTTGGTAACATCGGTCATAATTTCGTTTCCACTCTGGGCTCGCGCCCTACGTAGTTTGGCTCGTCGCTCTGGAGTCCCCTGTGCGAACTCCACGCTCCTCGCTTTCACTATCCTACCGGCTCGTCGCTGGGCGCGGAAACCGCGCCTTTGAGTTTGCTAACGCAAACTCCGAGCTCTCTTTCTTACAAAAAACCTAGACTTCTCCCTCGGGCTTCTTCTTGGCGAAGAGGGATTCCAATTCCGTGAACTTGCTGGGGGCGGCCACCGCCGTAGGCACGGGTTCGCCGGCTCCGGGGATCTTTACGCCTTCGCGCGGCTTGAGCAGAAGCTCCTTCTCTTCGGGAGGCATATTGCCGAACTCGGTCTGTCCGTAGATGTCCAGCTCCTTGCCGATGAGCTTGGAGGCCAGGCGCACGTTCTGGCCGCCGCGTCCGATGGCTTGCGACAGATCCTCGTCGCCGACGATGACGACCACGCGGCCGTCGCCGATATCCGTTATCTGCTTGATGTTGGCGGGCGACAATCCCCTGCGGATATATGTGTGCATATCATCGCTCCAATGGATGATATCGATGCGTTCGTTGGAGAGCTCGCGCACGATGGCTTGCACGCGGTTGCCCTTCATGCCCACGCAGGCGCCCACGGGATCGATGCGATCGTCCTTGGTGGTCACGGCTATCTTGGCGCGGTAGCCCGGGTCGCGGGAGACGGCCTTGATGGTCACGATGGC
>JBDSWM010000073.1:0-7349 GCA_039926685.1 Fibrobacteria bacterium
AACTATCGTTTCACCTGGTTGGCGACCCAGCCGGCGGATTTGGATTCCTCTTTCAACAATTGGAAATTCGAGCGTAATCGGCGCTATGTCAATCAGGTCGCAGTCGGCCTGTACCTGAAAATGCCGAATTGGGTGGTATTGCCCGATTATTTCACGCCGCAAGCCATTTTCACCTTCCCCGTAGTCGCGCCCTACTTCACCATCGCATCGGAACGACTCACCTCCGTCCTGGTGAATTTCAATCTGGGCTTCGGATGGAATTTCTGATGCGGCCTCGCATGTCCATGGCGGCGCGCCTGCGCCTTTTTGGATGGGCCCTGGTGATGGCGGGAATGGCTTGGGCGGGCGCGGCGGCGGCGGAATCGGCGGAGGCCCAGGTCCCGAAGGCAGCGGATTCAGCCGCTGCCGAGGTCCCGGGGGAAACGGATTCGGCCGGAGCCGCGGGAATCCACGAAGCGGCGGTCGATTCCGGCTTAGGTAACATACGAGATACGGTGCCCGCGGATTCGGGTGTGCTGGAATTGCAGGAGAAATCCGTCAAGGCGCGCGGTTCGCAATTGCACCGCCAAAAGGAAGTCAGCCGTATGCGCCTTTCCCGCCAGGATATCCAGAAGGTGGCGGCGGCCCAAGGCGACCCGCTCAAGGTGCTGGGCTCTTTGCCCGGAGTCACCAACCAGAACGATCTCAGCGTGCGCCCTTTCGTGCGCGGCGGCAAGGCGGAGGAAACGCAAATCCTTTGGGACGGAGTGCCCTTGTTGCAGCCATACCATTTCGGCACCATCTATTCCATTTTCAACACCGAATCCCTGGAAAGCATGACGCTATATAGCGGGGGATTCCCCGCGGAAGCGGGCAATGCCTTGTCGGCGGCCTTGTTCATGGCGTCGCGGCCGCCTCCCCTGGATTCCTTGCGGCTGTTCGCCGATCTTTCCCTGCTGCGCGGCAGCGCATATATAGGCATCCCCATCGTGAAGAATAAATTCGCGGCTTCCCTTTCCTACCAGGCTTTCTGGTATGATTGGGTGGTGAACCGGACCTGGGATCTGGTCGATTTGGCGAAAAGCGATAGCGCCTTTTCCGCCCAGAAGCAGAATTACCGCCGCTACCTGGAGCTGCCCAATTTCCGGGATGCGCAATTCAGCCTGGCCTATGCCATGAGCGATCAGCTCAAATTCGATTATACCGGCCTCGTTTCCGACGACGGCTTCAATTCGCGCGAAGCGAAAACCCGGTATTACCAGAACGGCAAAGAGGTTCCCCGGCGCTGGTATCGTAGGAACTACAATCCGAACGCGCCCCTTGGCACCTGGGTCCAGCGCCAGGATCTGGACACGGTGGCGAATATCTCGGTGGACAACCAGGTGCACGGCCTGCATTTCCATTGGCGGCCGGATGAAAGCTGGGAGGTGGATCAAAGCCTGGCCTATCAGCGGCAGGATTGGCATGTGAAATTCTCGGACGATGAGAGCTGGCACGACTCGCAGACGGAGGACGGAGAATACACGGGTTACCGCACCTACGGGCCCAGCGTGCGTTACCTAAAGCTGGGCAAGCAAGCTTACGATTGGAATCTCAACGCCAAATGGCAGGCATCGGAAAACCACCTGCTCAAGGCCGGCCTGTCGCAGTCCTTGCGCAGCTTCTCCTTCGAGACCCGCCTGGAGCGCACCATCTACGAGATAATCGTCAATGGCAGCGTGGATGTCACCGACGCCCTGGGATACCTCGATCCGGCCGGCACCACCATCCTGGAGAGCGACCCCGGCGCGAGCACTTCCGCCGATTATCTCACCAACCTGCCCGATCTGATCCGCTTCGACTACAACGGCCGGAATTCCGGATCCTTTCTGGGCGGCTATCTTTCCGACGACTGGACCTTCGATGATCGGCATCGGCTCACCTTGGGTTTGCGCACGGAACTGGACACCTGGTCCGGGGACGCATTCCTGAGCCCGCGGGCGGCTTATTTCCAGAGCATGGGGAACAAAGACGAAATCACCCTGGCCAGCGGACTGTATTCCCAATCCGACTTCCCCTTCAATTACCGGGACGTCAATCCGAGGCTCCGCCCGGAGAAGGCGTTCCACGTGAACGCGGAATGGGCCCACCGCTTCTCGCCCCGGTTCCGCATGGAGATGCAGCTGTACCAGAAGAATTATTACGACCTGGTGGTGCCCATCCTCAAGAATACGGGCAGGATCAAGTTCAACAGCGACTTGTTGGACTTGGATAGCGCCGCATTCGATCAATTGGATCCCGCCTTGCGCCGGATCATACTCGATCGTTTCGGGGAAAAGATCCTGAACTACAGTAACGAAGGGGTGGGCAAGGCGGCCGGGGGTGAACTCTCATTCTTCTACGATCCCGCCAAGGTCTGGAGCGGCTGGGTTTCCGCCGAAGCCGGCTATTCCAAGCGGCGCGATCTGCCCGGGGAAAGCATGTATGATTTCCGCTACCATCGGCCCTGGGCGTTCAATTGGGTCAACTATTTCCATATGCCTAGCAATTACGAACTTTCCCTGCGCGGCCGCTTCGCCGCCGGCCTGCCCTACACGGATTTCAAGTTCCCGGATCTGCCCGGCGCCGTGGTCGGCGCCGATACGCTATTCTACCTGGCTCCTCGCAATACTTCGCGCTACGCGCCTTATAGCCGCTGGGACATCCGCCTATCCAAGGAATTCAAGGTATTCCGGCATCCCATGACTTCCTATATGGAAATCTGGAATGCCTTCAACACGCCGAACTTCATCATGAGGGATCAAAAGACGGAACAGTGGAAATTCTTCGACGCCAATTATCCCATCCCCATCCTGTTCTTGGGGCTGAACTGGCGGTATTGAGGAAGCTGGTTTCGTGGGCGCCGCGGTCAGGCAACGCGCCCCGGCAAAGCGCCCCGGAAAACCCCAACGGTTTCCGCTATGGCGCCGATGGCCCACTCTTCCGCGGAAACATCGAAGGGATGCCCCGCCTCGCCCGCGGATTCGCGCTGCTCGACCACGCTATCGTAGAAGAAGGACAATGCCTGGATCAGATCGATCAAAGTCCTGGCCCCATAGCGCCCGCTTTCGGCCTGCTCCGCGATGAACGCCTCCACTTGCCCGGGCCGCAGCGATTCGGGCCGCAAAGCATGCCGCGCCAGGAAAGGCGCCAGGGCCTTTTTCCAGCGCTCGCGGCGTCCCCCGTCGATGCCGCGGCGCTCCAAGGCTTGATCCAAGCGGCCCAACCAGAATACGGACTGGCTGGTTTCCACGAACTCCATGGCCTGCTTTACGGCGCTCGCGAACTTCAACATGAGGTGCTCCTGCCTTTCGGTATTCCCTGGAATCAATCTCCATTATTAGACGTTCCAACTCCGTGATCGGTATCACCTGGTATGAATGCTTGAAACGAGAGCGAGTCAAATCCGATTTCGGCCCCGCTATCCGGCACTGATTGGATCGACAACTTGCGCGGACATCAAATTCATGCAATGCTGAGCGAGGGCATCCGTTCGAAGCGGATGTCCAACCTGATATTCGCAAAGCGGTATTCAACCGGAATCGGTAGATTAGGCGCGGGTCGGGGAGATTCCGGCGCATGCCGTTAAGGGGCAGCTTGCAAAGATGACGCTACTATGAAGTTCGCAAAAGCCTATCGTAATGCTTTGGCCTGTGCCGCCCTGGCAGCGGGCGGAACCCTGGCCCAGACAAGCTATAAGTTCGACTTCACGCCGGGTTTTGCCAAGAACGGGTACATCGCCATCAGCGACAAGGTGACCTATAATCCCGCGCAAGGCTATGGTTTCGATTTCAACGTTCCCGTCACCTGCGCGGATCGGGGCGGACTCGATACCCTTACCCGCACCGTTTGTTACCCGACCGGCGCCAAATACATGTACTTCTCCATGAAATTGCCGGAAGGCAACTACAAGGTGACGGTGACCTTGGGCGACGGAGGCGCGGCCTCGCTGACCACGGTAAAGGCCGAATCGCGGCGCTTGTTCGTGGAAAAGGCCGATAACGCCGCGGGCGCATTCTCCAAGCATAGCTTCATCGTCAACCGCCGCAATACCGCCATCGCCGGCTCTTCCGGCTCCGTCGCCATATCCGACCGCGAACGGGGCGGCCTCAACTGGGACGGCGACAAGTTGACGCTGGAATTCTCCAATGCCCATCCAGCCGTCACATCGCTGGAAATCGCTCCCGCCGACGCGCCGCGCCAGATTTTCCTGGCGGGCAATTCCACCCAATGCGATTGGGCCACCGAAAGCGAAACGGCCTGGGGCCAGATGATCACGCGCTTCTTCAAGGATGATGCCGTGGTGGTGAGCCTTGCGGAAGCGGGCCTGACGGGAACCGCTTTCATCAGCCAGCGCCGTCTCGCCAAGATCATGAGCCTCATCAAGCCCGGGGATTACCTGCTAGCGGAGTTCGCGCATAACGACATGAAATCCCTGAGCCTCGCCGAGTTCCAGGATAATTTCAAGACCTTCATCAGCCAGGCTCGCGCCAAGAATGCCGTCCCCGTGCTGGTGACCCCGACGCCGCGCCACACCTTCAGCGGAGAGACGCCCACCAACTCCTTCAACACCGGCGGCGTGGATTGGTTGGCCGCCGTGAAGAGCGTGGCCACCAGCGAATCGGCCCCGCTCCTCGATTTGAACGCTTGCGCCACCGAATTGCTGAAGCAGATCGGGCCCATCGCTTCCAACCTGTTCTATTGGTACGATGCCTCGCCGGGCGGCGTGGGCCAGGATGCGATCCACTTCAACCGGTTGGGCGCTCTCGAAATCGCCAAATGCCTGGCCCAAGGCATCAAGACCGGCATTCCCGACCTGGCCGTCCACTTGGCGGCTGACTTCACCGGCTTCGATCCCGCCCATCCGGATCCCATGGACACCTTGATCATCCCCGCCAGCGCCGATACTTCGGTATGGCATCGCGCGGTACCGGTGAGCCTTAGGCCCTGGGCCTTTGGAAAAACGGCGGACATGGCGCTCACCATTGATCCGGACGCGCATAGGGTCACCTTCTTCTCGCCCATCGCCGGGGACGCCGAGTTTTCCGTGTTTCAACTGGATGGGCAACGGGTGGCGCGGAAGCAACTCCAGGTTTTCCCTGGCGAGCGGACCCTCATCTTGGATGGCATGCGGCTTCTGCCGAAGGGTTTGTACTTTCTGCGCATGAAATTGGACGGAAGGACGCATGGATTTATCCGCTTCCTCAAATAATAAGCCGGGCCATATCGCGCAGCCCGTGGGCTTGTGCGCGGTCTTCTACTGAGGGGTTTCCATGGCCAATACAAAAACACGGCAAACAAAAACCATCGTCGCCATCGCATTGCAAGCAGCCCTGGCGTTCCTGGCCCGGGGCCTGGAGGCCCAGCCTTTGGACGGGTGGAAGATGGTCTGGTCGGACGAATTCAACGGCGCCGGGCTGGATTCGGGCAAATGGGCGCTGGAACTCAATGAGGGCGATCCCGGCATGACGATCTATACCAACCGATCCCAAAATCTGTCCGTCTCGGGCGGGCAGTTGGCGCTGCAAGCGCAAAAGGAGAATTACGGCGGCAAGCAATTTACCTCCACGCAAATCTCGACCCGGAACAAAGCCGCGTGGAAATACTGCCGCATCGATGTCCGCGCCAAGCTCCCTTACGGCCAGGGCATGTGGCCGGCGATCTGGATGATGCCGACCCAACCCGCGGCCTACGGCGTTTGGCCGCGCAGCGGGGAAATCGATATCATGGAAAACCTGGGGCACAACACGCGCTTAACCTACACGAACCTGCACTTCGGGGCCGGCAACCAATCGATCCAGGGAACCTATACCACCCCGGCGAATCAATCCCTGTCGGATGCATTCCATGTCTATACCATGATATGGGACTCGACATCCTTCAGTTTCACCCTGGACAGTGCGCATACCTATTACAGTCCCGATAAATGGTCACCCGATAACGTCGCCTTCCCCAAGCCATTCGAACAACCGTTTTTCCTGATCCTGGATCTAGCCGTCGGCGGAAGCTGGGGCGGACCGCCGGATAGCTCCACGGTTTTTCCGCAAAAAATGCTCGTCGATTGGGTGCACGTTTACCAACGGCAAAACACTTCAGCGATCCGCCCCCAACCAGCATCGCCCGGAACCGCAGGATACCAGCCGCCTGCTTACGGACAATCCTACCTGCCGCGCTGGGACGGCGCTTCCTTGGGCCTGCCCGGATTTTACGATGGTTTGGGCAGAACCTCGCATCTTCCGAATATGCCACCTTAATCCTGCTCTGCGGCGCCACCTCCACAGAATCTACCCGGCCACAGCGCTCAGCCCCAGGTCTTGTATTGCCGTGCTGAACCGAGGTATGCTTGGGGGGGCAGCCCGGGGAACGCACCATGGAATACCTCCTGATCGATCTGGAAAACGTCTCTCCTCAAGATGTTCTAAACGCCGATAAGGACCTCTCAATTCTCATCTTTTTCGGGGAAAAGCAAGACTCTATCAAGTCGACGCTTGTCCAGTCCACCCAACCCCGAGGCGAAAAGGTGGAATGGATCAGGATTACCGGGTGCGGCAAGAATGCGCTGGATTTCCATATTGCTTTCTACCTTGGGCGGATTTCCAAAATTGAACCGAACTCCCACTTCACGATCTTATCGAAAGACAAGGGATTCGATCCGCTCGTGCAGCATATGAATGCCCAAGCCATCCATTGTAATCGAATGGAGGCGATGGCTGGAGAGAAGGGAGAAGCTGGGGCCCTCGCTGTATTCGTCCGGGAGATAGAGGAGCATTTCAAGAAAGAAAAAGTGGATATGCGCCCCAAGAATAGGGCGAAGTTGAAGGCCTATCTGAGTCATCGATTCAAAATAGCTGGCGGCATGGTTGACGCCGCCCTGGAGAACCTGATTCAAGAGAAAAAAATCGCCGTTTCGGGAAACAGAATACAGTACCACCTCTCCGTGGGATGACTGAGGTTTGGAACAGGTCGGACGCCCCGACCACCCTAATTCGCGGCACCCCAAGCGACCCACTCTTCTCTTCAAAAGCCACCAAACCGACCTCTATCGACTTCCTGCCGAGACCCAACCTAATCCTTGCGACCCACAACCTCGCCGCGCGACTTCAGTGGGGTTGGACCCACCCCCTCGGTCCGCCCGCTCGCAGCCTCGCTGCGACAGGCCCGGGGGGGGGTGAGCGCTGGTTTCGGCGGATCAAAGCGATCGGCGAATCGAAAGCGACAATTCCCCAGGGTAGCGAAAGGCCGTGTGTCCGGCGTTCGCCCCAGGGTAGGATCACGGCCGTCGTCGCTTTTGATTCGCACCGCGACCCACCCCCCGAGAATAGCTTTGCCTGAGCCGAAACCAGCGCTCACCC
>JBDSWM010000074.1:0-25637 GCA_039926685.1 Fibrobacteria bacterium
GGGGGTGGAAAACGGGATACAGGCTTGGAAAATGGGGGCGTGGGGCTGGAATGGAGGGGTTAGGATGGGGGAGGTCGGGGCTGGGAACATGGCGATGGACGGACGACAGGGTTCGATTTACCTATACGCTGCCCCGCTCCCTCCAATTTGTCTATTGACTCCCCTTAGTGCCCGTATTAGATTAGCCCTACCTCCAGAGTCTCCAGTTCTCGATCATAAAGGGTGGGTAGAGCCCACTTTCATGAAGATTGCCGGGGAAGAAATCGGAATTACTGGGGGACCACCTTAGGTTGGGGTTTTAATGAATTCTTCCGTTCCCGTCTTAACCTGCTTAGCATTCATTTCGGGAGCCATGACGGCACGTTCCCAGGAACCGTCTGCTGTCGTTTATAAGCCCTTGTCCATAGGAGCCCTGTGGGAATTCGGCAAGATAAGCTCGGCCAAATTCACTCAGGTTCGAGATCCGATTGATGATATTTGGGTGGACCATTTTGGCGCATTCCTCACCCAGGAGGCGACGGTAAACGAAAGGCTGCAACTTGCCATCGGATTGGGCGGCGTTTTCCAATTCCCAAAACCGGAACTGGTGAATCCCGTCTTCGGAGGCAGTCAAAATAAGGCCTTCTTCATCGGACCGACGCGGGCCACGGCCGACTATCTCTTTGGAGAGGTGGAAAAACCGTGGTTGAAATTGGGCCTCGGTCTATTCCCCTATAAATACAATCCCGATGCCGCCAATCTGGGCGAGTACCTGTTCCGAACCGGCACCTACCCCTCCTGGATCATGACCGGCGGATACGTGGTAGTCAATAGCACCGCCTCGTACCTTCAGGGTTTCAAAGCGGAATCGCAATTCGGAAACCTGAAGTTGGATTTTCTGGCCACCACCGAAACCAAGCTCGCGCCACTGTACGACTGGAGCTTTTCCCTGGTCGGCAGCTATAAGGTGGGCAAATTTTTGGAACTCGGAGCCGGCATCACTCTCGCAAACTATATCTCGGTAAATCCGGAGAAAACCACTTTGCCTGATTCCGTGCAAAGGGAACAGCTGGTGGGAGCGAGAAACAACTATAACCTGATCGGACTCGACACCAACGCCATCTACACCTATAAAGCCGAGAAGGTGATGGCCCGTATCGCTTTCAGCCCGCTTGCATTCCTGGAAAACGACAGGATCGGTCCGAATGACGGCAAGATTTATGGCGAATTGACGGTAATTGGCTTGAAAAACTACCCCTACTTCTACGAGAAGAGGTCCGAACGGACGCCCATCATGATCGGGTTCAACGTCCCCACTTTCAAGCTCCTGGATCGCCTCTCCGTGGAATATGAGTCCTTCAATTCACCTTGGATCAACAGCACTTACAACATCGGCAATTTCCCTTCCATGCCGATTCCACGCATCCCCGATTCTACCCAGACGTACTACAAGGGAATTTCGGGTAAGGACAATACCCGCTGGTCGGTGAATGCGACTCGCACCTTGACCAAGGGATTGGCCATGCACGTCCAGGTGGCGCATGACCATTTGCGGTTGGTCAGCAGGGAATTTTATTACGGCCCCTCCCTGGAGCCGGATGAACTTTTAATGCAGCCCAAGAATTGGTATTGGATGGTTCAATTTTCCATGGGTATCTGATTTAATTCACATTAGCGAGCATCGAATAGAACGAAAGCGCGAGGCAAAGATATGAGCTTATGGACTCGGAAAATAAATTTCAAACTCCTTTGGCTGGCTTGCATGCTGCCGTTTGGGATCGGCAACACTGCGAACAATGAATTGACCGCGGAAGAGATTGCCCAAGGATTCGAACTTCTATTCGACGGCAAGACATTGAGCAATACCAAATGGGTGAATTACCAAAGCAAAAACGAAACCAATACCGATTTGTCTCCGGATTGGAAAGTCTTTCCCGCCGACAGCTCATTCGGGAAAACCGGCGGACCCAGGGATATCCGCTCGCGCAATAAGTACACCGATTTCGAGTTGCGTTTCGATTTCAAGACAACGGGTAATTCAGGGGTGTATTACCGATCGCTCACCGGATTGAACGACGCGCAAGGTTACAACTACGGTTGGCAAACCGGAGCGGAGTTCGCTTTGGAGGACAACAAAACCCTCGCCCCTTGGATCCGGAATGGCGCGGCCTATGAGCTTATGTCCGCCGAGCCGGATAGCTCTTACCCCTATTCTACCGGAAAATGGAATAAAGCCAAGATCGTAGTCAACAAGGACAGTGTGGAGCATTGGATGAATGGGATCAAGGTCGTGGCCTTCAGATATTGGGATGCCAATTTCACGGCGGCCATGAATGGCCAAGGCCGCGGATCCCAGGGCGCGCGTAGTAAATGGAAAGATTTCGCGGAATTTTGCCGGGTGAACAAAGGGGACAAGACCGGGTATATTCCCTCCGGGTATCTCGGCATCCAAGGAGACCATGCAGGCAACCTTAATGTTAGGAACATGAAAATCGCCTCGCTCCCTTTTAATCCGGTTTCCATTTCCCAGGCTCACCAAAAACTCTTGAATCAGGAGCGTGAAAACCTCCGGAGTCAGATAGGCCTGTTCCAAGGCGTGGACGGAGTCGCGTCCTTATCGGTGCCTTACACCACGCCCTACGAATTATCCTTGGTCAATGTCGAAGGCATGACCGTGTTGGAAACCATCAGGGACAGCCATGCAAGGACAATTCCTTTGGAGAAGGCGCGCTTCAAGCCTGGCGTTTATTTCCTGAACTTGAAAGTCCAGGGAATCGCTTTTTCCAAGACCCTCACCCTGCAATAGTTCGAGCTAGGGTAATTGAACCTGAACAGGCTGGTGGAGGTTTCCGCTGGCCTGTTTAGTTTTAACAGGCCCACCACAGGGGGGAAGGATTGGGTATGGGGCCAGTTTTCGCAAAAAAACGTCATGTTAGAGTAATATTCGCCGTAAATGCCGAAAAAGAACAAGAAAGAGCGCTGATTGGCAGGGTATTTTTTCGGGTTTGGCCCTATTTTACAGAGTGGGAACCATATTTTTCGGGTTTAATCAGCATTCCTTCTAGGGGGGGAAATAGTGAAAGCATTATCGATCGCAGGCTCAATCATGGTCGCCTCCGCGGCCTTGTCGCACGTTCAGGCGCAGTGTACCAAGCCTGCGGATTCGGATTGGCAGAAGGTCACCTTGGTGGATGGGTCTTCCGCCATGAAAATGGATCAGCCGGTGAAAATGTCCGTCCTTGCGGATGGCCGCGTATTCATCTGCGAAATGTGGTCGGGAAGAATCAAACTGTACACGCCCGGTACGGGATTATCCGAAGTCGCGAGCATCTCCGTTTACAATGACGCCGTCGAAAACGGTTTGCTCGGTATCGCAGCGGATCCGAATTTCGCCACCAACAATTGGGTGTATATATTCTATTCCCGCAAACTGTCCGGCGCCACTTTCAATGCCGGCGACGGTAACATCAGTCCCCATGAGCATGTGCTGGCGCGCATGACTTTCGCCAACGGCAAATTGGGGAACATCAAAGACATCCTGTCCTATCGAAGGCAGTCCAAGCGGCATTCGGCGGGCGGGCTTTCTTTCAATGCCGCCACGGGAGATCTATACATACCGACTGGCGATGACGTTTATCCGTCTGTCACGCAGACCTATTGGGGCGGCCGCAATGAGACGTCCGGCTACCTGTGCGACCTGTCCACCGCGGCGAATACCAATGATTTGCGGGGCAAGGTGTTGCGCGTCAAGCCTCTTCCCTTTGCCGATTCCGAGACGCCCGCGATGGGCGTAGGAACCACTTACAGCATTCCCGTGGGCAATTTGTTCGCGCCCGGTACCGCCAAGACCAGGCCCGAGATTTACACCATGGGACATCGCAACCCGTATAAGATCAACGTCGACCCGGTCTCGGGAGTCGGCCTGATCGGCGAAGTGGGTCCGGACGCTCCCGGTCCCGACGCGGCGCGCGGCCCCACCGGTTCGGATGAATTCAATCTGGTCACGGGGGCGGGGAATTACGGATGGCCTTTCGCCATCGCCGACAATCAACCCTATATCGCATACGACGGAGAGGCCTATCCCAAGGGAACGGTTTTCGACCTGAAGAACCTGAAGAATAAATCCAAATTGAATACCGGCATTGAAGACCTGCCGCCGGCGATCGGCGCCTTGGGCTATTACAATGCGCTGAATTCCCAGACCGGGGTCAACACGACGTTCGGTAGCGGAGCCGAAAGCGCCATGTCCGGGCCTTATTACCGCTACGATGACGCGAAGCCCGCCGCCCGCATGCCGGCCTATTTCCACGGCAAATGGATCGTGGGCGATTATTCCCGGAATAAAATCTGGTCATTGGAGTTGGATGCGAATAAGGCCCTTAAGAAGGTCGAACAGCTCTGGAGCGCTTCACAGATTATCGACCTTGCCATCGGGCCGGACGGCGATCTTTACGTCCTGACCCTGGGGGGAACGAATAACGGGACGCTGTATAAGATGCAGTACAAAGGCACCCACTATGCCGCCGCCTCTTGCACCCAATACGTGCTTCCTCCCGCGTCGACCGTGGGCATCGCCTCCGCACCGGGTATTTCCAAATCCTCCGGGCATCGCCTGTTGGTGAACCTCGCGTCCGGTGACCAGGTCCGGGCTCCTGCGGGATCGGTTCACGGCGCGTTTTTCGACCTGAAGGGCAATCGCATTTGGGAAGGCGCGGTGTCGGCGGGCCAACTCAATCTGCCTTCCGGTCTGGGCGCTACCCTTGGATTCGTGCAATTCCAATAAGGGTACCCGTTGAATAAAGGAACCCGGCGCGGAATGACTTAAGCCGGGTAACTTAAGCCAATAAAAAGGCCGGTCCGTTTGTAACGGACCGGCCTTTTTATTGGGCTATCGGCAGAAAAACAGTGCCGCTTTGGAAAGGGTCCGGTAAAGGCCCCTTGGGGCCCGCAGCCGGCCGCAGCCAAGCTGTTTATGAGACTACGTCGTTGGCAATCCAAGCTGTGGGAATCAGTTCACAACCTTATAGGCCCTGTTGCCGAGTTGGAGGAAATAAACCCCCTTGGGCAAGGATTTGGGCACTCGGAACATGTTGCCGGTTACCGGTATCAATGGATGCTGCCGGCCATCCAATCCCGTTAGCATGAGCTTGCCGCGGAAATAGGAACCGAGCGTCAAGTAGCCCGCCGTGATCCGGGGGGCCGAAACGGCGTTGTGTCCGGGGCGCGATCCCCGTATGCCGACCGACGGCATTCCGGCGATCCATTTGCGTATCCAGCGGGTGGCGATGGTGTCGACTTCGAAAACGCCCAAGGGAGGCATCTGTTCCGGTACAAGGTTGGAAGCGTAAGCGTCTTCAGCCGTGGGAGGCAGTCTATTTCGCTGGGTCATCCGGAACAGGATGGTGGATATTTCGGGGTGGCCCGGAACCACGACCCCGGCTGGGATGGTATCGCCGGCCGGATTGGTGGCGAAGGGCATGCTGTCGTAATGGATCGAGGTGATTGTCCGCAAATCCTCGGTCCAAACGAAAGCCTTGTTTTGCGCTTTGATGAAGTCATAGTTGAGCTCGGGACGGCCGTGATCGAGGGCGCCGGTCGGTATGCCGCGGGACCCATGGCAGCCGGAGCAATTCGCCGCGATGTAGGATTTGGCGCGCAGGTCCAATGCCGCCGTGGTATCGTCGATACGCGCCCATTTGGGCATCGCGGCGAGTTCCGCCTCGGTGGGGTTGGGTTTATCCCAGGTAAATATGTTCTTCTGGAAGAGGTTGCGGATTTGGTTCAAGCTGGCATCCGCGGCCGTCCTCCTGTTGATCTGGGCCGGGAAAAACCCCAATACCGTTCTGCCTTGGGCGCCGTTGAGGAATTGGCGGTGGCATCTATCGCAATCGTTGGCCGCGGGGAAGTTCCATTTCCGGAAGGTCTTTTGGCCATTGACGGTAAGGACAAGAGCGGCCGATTCGCCATCGCTGCCGACGAGATCGGCATCGGAACCATTGCGTTTCCATTTATAGCTGAAGGGATGCCACTTGTCCCGTATCGCCACTTCGAGGGGTTCGGTGCTCAGGGTGTCCGCTGTTTTCTTATTGACCAAAAGCCGCGTTTCCCAGTAGATGCGCGTGGTCGTGTCGCCGGGAATGGTGTCGTGCATGAATAGCTTGACGAACACCGCCCCATCGGGATATTCGAAATAATCCTGATTGGGATCGAACTTGATCTTGGCGGAGCCCGGTTTCAACAAAATCCAGCGGCCCTTATGGGCATTGTCGCTCCAGAGCGGCGCATTGACGTCGAACGCGACGGCTTCGCTGGTGACCGTTTTCGAGGTCATGTTGCTGTAGAAACCGGTTTTGGAAAACTGCTTGGGCACCTTGGAGGTGTCCGCCGGGTCGAAATGCACCCAGGCGGAAAAGGCCAAAGTGGGACACAAGGAAAGGCCTAATAAGGCTGAATGCAGCAGTTTGTGCTTAAATGGATTCATTCCTTAAACATACCACACTCCATGGATTCGCACCCAGGGTCCTGTCGGGATTCCCAACGGCAAACGCCGGGAAAATCCGCAGCATGGCGCCGACCATCTGGCCGGTGTTCGAACAGTCGCTGGCGAAAACTGATCATACTGAAGGCTGCGGGGGTGGCAACGGAAAGTCCACTGCAGGAAAATGCCGAGGTCGGCGAGTTGCCTGCAAAGTCGGTTCCCGGTCCAGCCAGCGTTGCGTAAAAGAAAACTAAAACTAAAACGAAACCAGGCGGTCGCCGTTACATCCCTTGGCATGGGCGACAGGGTCGCGTAGTTGAGACGGACCTGACCCAAGGGGTTTAGTGAGGAAGTGGCGTGCCCGGATTGCGGCCGACGCCCCAGAAACGCTCCCCAGGAGCGTTTCTAAAACCTGTCTGATTGCGCTGGTGAAGAAGGAGGAGACACGTTAAAGCAGTTTAAGGCGCTCTTCCGGAGACAGCAAGGTTACGATGCGCACCGCGAAATTCTCGTCCGCGACGGCCACCTCGCCCTTGGCTATGGTCTTGCCGTTGATGACCAGATCCACCGCCTCGCCCGCGAGCCTGTCCAGCTTTACGATGCGCCCGGGCGTGAGCTCCAGCAGATCCTTGACGCGCATCAGCTTGTGGCCCAATTCCATGCTCACAGGCAAGGTGATGTCCTGCAATTGCTCGAAGGTGAGCTTCTTCTTGGTTGAACGCTTGTATTCAACGGGCATATGCGACCTTGTTCACCTTGCTCATCTTACCCATCTCGCCCATCTTCATAGCATGTCCAAAAACGATCGCGCCTTGCCGATCTCTTCCACGGTTCGCTCCTGGAACCGCTCCCAGCCTTCCGGCCCGATTTTCAGTTCGGCGCGCACGGCGGGATCTATGCCCTCGATGGCGGCCAGATCCGGTTTCCCGTCCACCAGATTTTTGGAGAGCACGTCGGCGGCGTGCACCAGATAGATGAGATTGGTGGTATCCGCCTGGATATTGGGATCCAATCGGGCCGATTCCAGCGGGAAATGGTGGAAGCGCATCACGTCCACGTAAGGGATGGGCAGGTTCCATTTGCGCGCCAGCCATCCGCCTATGTCCCCATGCGTGAGCTTGAGCACGGATTGTTCGGCTTGCAATTGGCTGATCCCGGCCTTGTTCTTGACCAGTACCACTTTTTCGAACTCGGACGTCAGCTTCTGGCTGAGTACGATGCGGCCCATGTCGTGGAGCAGTCCGGCGATGAAGGTCTCCTCGATGAAGTTCGCTTCCCGCTCCACGGCCAGCGACCGGGCGATGGCTCCGGTCAGCAGGGAATGTTCCCAGAAGCGGGCCACGTCGAATCCGTTCTGGTTCGAATTGGGCCCGAAGGCTTTGAGCACGGAAGTGGTCAGGACCACGTTGCGGATGGTGCTGAAACCCAGGATGACGATGGCCTGGGTAATGGTGCTGATGCGCCCGGGAAATCCGTAAAAGGCGGAATTGACGAGCTTGAGCATCTTGGAGACCAGGGCAGGATCGGTGGCGATGGCGCGTCCCAGTTCTTCGGCCGAAGTGCGGGGATCCTGCATCAGCCGCGTAATGGTCGCCATCATGGCGGGAAGCGTGGGCAGGTCCGTAATCTTCTGGACCAGGGCCTTCAATTCATTCGATTCGATTGAATCCTGGTGCAAGCGACCGCTCCTCCGGTTTCCGATACCGCCGGCCCGGCCGGGAAACCTGGCGGGAGGGGCGGGATGCGGTCGCTCCATTTTATCTCCCAGACGGGAGGACAGGCAATGTAAAATATGCGACAATTGGGTTTGAACGGTTATTTATGGTGAAACCTGCCCTTTTCCAATCCTTCCTGCGGCGCGCGGCGTTGCCCGCCGCCATCGGTTGCTGCGCGGCCATTCCCGCCAATGCGGCCGCTTCGGTGGAAGTGCTGCATTCGCTCGGCAGCGGTTTCGGCCGCATCAGCCCGCTGGGAATGGCCTTGTTCGGCGTATTGCTGGTGGCGGTGCTGGCCATGTTCGTGATCTTCGAAATCGTGCGTACCGACAGCCGGCAGCGAGAGAAAATCGACATCGGCTGGCAATACTTCGCCGAGATGGCCGGCCAGAAGCGGCTCACCCCCCAGGAGACGGACATACTGCGGCGGATCGTGGAGCAGGGAGGCGTGAGCAGCGCGGACATGGTATTCGAATCCTCCTTCATCTATGAAGACGCGCTGGAAGCCTTCCTCAAGGACAATCAAAAGCAACTCGACAAGGACGAGACCCAATACGCGCTGATGCGCGGCCTGCGCATGAAGCTGGGCTACTCGCATCTGCCCCCGGAAGTCCCCATCAGCAGCACGCGCCAACTGGAAGAGGGCATGCCGGTCAGCCTCATAGACGGCGAGGGCGCGGTGCGTAAAGGGCGCGTGCACGAAGTCCGGGAAAAGAATTGGGCCGTGGTGCTGGAAACGGAAATCCCGCCCACCGTATCCGTGGGCTCCTCGGTGGAACTGTCCCTGCTAAGGGCCGGGGACGGGGAATACCTGGTCAACCTCCCCGTTACGGCCACGCGCCTGGGGTCGCGAGGCATCTTCCTGGAGCATACGCGCACGCTGGAACGCAAGCAATTGCGCAACTGGGTGCGCATCGACGTGAACATCCCCTGCCGCGTCACCGTGATGGCCAAGCCCGAAGGCTGGACGCGGGAATCGACCGGACCTGAGGGCCCGGGTCCCGCCGTAGGCATGGTGCTGGAGGGCCGCATGCTGGACTTGAGCGGCGGCGGCACATGCGCTCGCTTCTCCTCGCCCATTCCCCAGAACTACAAGCTTTCCGTCAATTTCGATCTGCCCGGCACCTCCCTGCGCGGCGTGCAGAGCGAGGTGATGCGCATGATCTCGGTGATCAAGGGGACCCGCGAGGATTTCGAGCACAACCTCAAGTTCATGAACATGGAAACGGCGGCCCAGGAAAAGATCGTCCGCTACGTTTTCGAGAAACAGCGCCTGGATTCGCAAATGCGGGGACCGATCAAGATCGATTGAAGGCAGGGAGCGGTGGCGTCGATCAGGGCAGGGGCTAGGGTTAACCCCTAATCCGCTCCTTATCCATATTCCCTCCTTATCCTTTCCCTTACCGTAATCCTCCATCTCCGGCATAAGTCCCTGCGAATCATCGCGTTCCTTCGTTGAATTTCGTTTTACCACGGTGTTATAATAAGTCGGTTGAGAAAATTAAGCCTGGATTGAGAAAATACAGGATATCCCAATGGCGGGGGCTTTTACTTGGGCTTCAAGGAAAAAATTCTAAACGCGATTCAGGGCGAGCCCACCACCGTGGGCATCGATATCGGCAATTACAGCATCAAGATATCGCGCGTGGCGCATAGGCCGGGAGGCCCGGTTCTGCTGGGCGCGGGCATACACGTGCTCAAGCCGGACACGATAGTCGGCGGCGAGATCAAGAACCGCGACGAATTGCTGCAATCATTGACGGCCTTGGTGCATCGCACCGACCCGACGGGCAAGATAAAGGATGTCATCCTTTCCCTGTCCTGGTCGTACGGCGTCATCGCCGATCGCATCAAGCTCAAGTCCAACAAGGGCGAAAGCGATGAGGAAGTGATCCTGATGGAGGCGGGCCAGCGCAGCCCGTTCGACGTGGACAACATCACGCTCGACTACAAGATACTCCACAAGATTCCCGAGAACGAAGAGATGGAAGTGCTGCTGGTGGCGGCCAAGCTGCAGGTGATGCAGTCATACATCGATCTGCTTTACGAGGCGGGACTCCGCCCGGTCGTCATCGACGTGGACGCCTTCGCCGTGACCAATGCGTATCTGCTTTCCGCGCCGCCCGAAGACGGGAACAGGGTTGTCTCGCTCATCAACATCGGCGAACACCTCACCAACCTGACCTTCCTCAAGAACGGCACCTACCACTCCACGCGCGATATCGCCACGGCCTGCGACTTCTTCGTCAAGACGCTCATGAAGAACCTGAAAGTGGAGCGGGAAGAGGCCGGCAACATCCTGCGCGGGAAGAATATCGAGAAGTACAACGCGGCCACCCTGAACCGCAGCATCGAGTTTTCGGCCGAGGAGCTTTCCGTGGGGATAGACCTGGCCTTCAGTTATTTCCAGTCCTCAGAGAACAACCTGAAGGTGGAAAAGATGGTGCTGTGCGGCGGCGGCGCCTGCATACGGGACCTGGCGGGCATCCTGGCCAAGCGGCACAACGTGGAAGTGGAGATCACCAACCCGCTCCAGCATATCGCGTACGACGAAAAGAAATTCAGCGGGCCCATTCCCGAGAACATCTCCACCATCCTGACGGTGGCGACCGGGCTGGCCTTGAGGCGGATATAGCATGGCGGCATCGCAACTGACTGAAGCCAAAGCGCCTGATTTCATCCATGTGAACCTGCTCCCGATCGAGTATCGGGTGGTCCGCAAGGACTATTCGTACCTGATCGATATGCGCATCCTGGTTTCCACCGTGGCCTTGATCGCCGTGGGAGCCGCCTACCTGATCGGCAAATCCTTCTTCGCCGCCAACCTGGAAAGCAAGCGGACGGAGCTGGCCCAGGTGCAACGGGAAATCGGCGCCAACGCCTATGTTGGCGAGAAGATCAAGGAGCTGGAAAAGCTCCGCGACGAGAAGACCGCCAAGAACAATTCACTGAAGAGCATCAGCGTCAGCAAGAAGAAATGGGTGCGGATCCTGGAAGGCATCAACAAATCGATGCCGCTCAACATGTGGATCGAGACCATGAAGCAGTCGGACGCCAACGACAATGAGCTGGAAGTGAAGGGACGCACCTACATCTTCCCCGAGATCGCTGAATACATGCTGGAACTGGAGAAGAACGAATACTTCTCCAAGGTATTCCTCAACAGCATCGAACTGCTGAAGGATCAGAAAAGCAGCTCCTTCATGTTCACCATCCGCATCAACATGAACCCCAACGTCGGTCTCGATCGCATGATAGGCGTGCCGGCCGCGGCACCTGGCAGCGTTCCGGACGCGGTTCCGGCCCCGCAAGCCGGCGCCGATCCCAAGGAGGGCGCATGAAAGGCCTGACACTCAACGCCAGGCTCTGGCTTTTCGCCGGCGCCGTAATGGCCATAATCGCCTATCTGGGCTACACCTTCTATGACACCGAGTACGTGGAGTACGCCCAGAAATTCGAGAATCTGAACGGCGACATCCGAAAGAAGAAGGGCGAGCTGCGGCAAATCCTGGCGCAAAAGCAACGGCTCAAGGATTTGGAGTCCGAAATCGAGCTCGCCAACGCGGAATTCACCCGGCTGCAGGAAATGTTTCCGGACGAGGAGCTCATCCCGCGCCGCCTGATCGATCTCACCGCCGTGACCCGCAAGTCGCTGACCGTGCCCACCAAGTTCCTGCCCCTGCGAGTGGAAGAGAAGGAATTCTACAAGGAAAACCATTACGCCATCACCATCTCGTCCAGCTATCATGCGCTGGGCATGCTGTTCGGCGAAGTCGCCAATTTCCGCTATCCCACCGCCATCAACAAGCTCCAGATCGAGAAGGCCCCCGATCTGGACAAAGAGGTGGAGGATGCCAAGGATCATGGCGAAACGCCGCGCACCATCGTGGCCAACTTCCAACTCACGACCTTCACTTCCAAACGGTGAAAATGAGAAAAGCAATCCGGTCCCCGTACGCCCAGATTTCCGCCCCGGCCATGTTGGCCGCCCTGATGATCGCTTCCGCCGCTCCGGCTCTGGCCCATGAGCTCAAGGACATTTCCCTCCTCTCCGCCGGCGGTCAGACGCATTTGCAGCTGACCTTCGTACCCAACGGATCCGATGGGGATTATCCCCTTTATTCCGAGAAGGCCGATTTGGTCAAGGGGACCATCTTCCTGTCCTTCCTGGAAACGGAAACGGCTTATCCGCTCGGGCGGCATGCCTTGGAAGAGAAAAGCCCCGATTTGGAGGAGATCCAGATTAAGAAGGTGACCACCCCCAGCGGGAAGTCCCTCCTGGGGCTGGAACTGAAATTCAAGCAGC
Organism: Fibrobacteria bacterium; assembly: GCA_039926685.1. GTDB lineage: Bacteria > Fibrobacterota > Fibrobacteria > UBA11236 > UBA11236 > Chersky-265. The sequence goes on from JBDSWM010000074.1 coordinate 12,479, forward strand.
CGCTCACCTCGGAAGCGGAACTGCAAACCGCCCCCAACGGGGTGCTCAAGGTGATGCTGGGCAAGGCCAAGACCAAGGCCAAATACGCCTGGTCCCTGACCGCTTCCCTGAAAGCCGGAGATGCCTACCTTTCCGCCAAAGCGGAAGCGGCGCCCGCCGGCGGCACGGGTAACACACAAGTTACCCAGATTTTCCTTAAAGAGGTGAAGCTGAATGTCGCTTCTGCGCAGGCCGATTTGATCCTGGCCTTCGACCCGCCCTTGACCGCGCCGTTCGTGCCTCATCGCGGCGCGAAGGATACCACCTGGCTGCAGGCTACCGTGGTTAACGCGGTTTCCGGCCTGGCCCAAAAGGACTACACCTTTCCCAAGAATCCCCTTTTCAAGCGCATCAAGTCCTCGGTTCAAGGCCGCAACCTGATCCTGCGCATTCAGATCGCGGCCGGCGGCAGTGTGAAGTCGGCGCCCGGCGACGTCGGCATGGTGCTTTCTGGCGCGGTCAAGGACGGCGCCACCCTCGCTTGGAGTTCCCTATCCCCGGAAGGGGCCACGGCCTCTGCTAAAGTCTCGCCCGTGAAGACCCCCGCGCTATCCGCTCCGGCAGCTACGGCAAGCACGGCAGCCGTTGCCGCGGAAGAAGTGCCCGACGGGCCCGACCCGGTCAGGTCCGCCTTTGAGGAAGGCCACGCCTTGGAGGCGGGCAAAGCGACCAACCCCGCCAAAACCGCGCAAGGCCTTTCCTCCAGCCGGATTTTCTCCCCGGGGCAAAGCGCCAAAACCATGGTGCTGTATAAGGATTCGGTGGCCTTGAAGACGGCGCCGGGAGCGAAGGGAACCACCATCCGGAAGATACCCATCGGGGAGAAGCTGACGCGCATCGGCGATCAGGGCGGTAACCTGCGTGTTGTTTCCGGTTCCGACACCGGCTATATCGCCTCCGGCCAAGCCCTATACGAGGATGAACTGACCAAGGTGCAGGAGAAAACCATCCAGGGCCGGATCGAGGCCAAGCAGTCGCTGCTGGCGGCGGCGGAAGCCAAGGCCGCCGAGGCCAGGATCAGACAGGAAGAGAAGGCACGCAAAGCCGAGGAACTTGCGAGGAAAAAAACGGAAGAGGAGGCCGCCAAAGCGCTGGCCAAGGCCCACGCCGATTCGCTCAAAGCCGAGAAGAAGGCGCGCGCGCTGGCCGTGGCCGATTCCGTGAAGGCCGCCGCGGAAGCCGAGAGAATGGCGAAGAAAGCGGCAGCGGAGGCCGCGAAGTTGGCCGCCAAGGCCGCTGCCGATTCGGCCAAGGCCGCCAAAGTGGCCGCCAAAGCCGCGGCTGATTCGGCCAAAGCCGCGAAAGCCTTCGCGAAGGCGCATCCCCAACCCGCTATCGCGCAACCTCCCCAAGGACAAACCGATCAACTCAGGGAATCCCAGGCCCCGGGAGCGGTGGGCGCTCCCCAGATTGCCGCCGGCAAGAATCCCGCCGCTTCCCCCAACGCGGATGCGGCAGTGAGGGATGGCCGTCCTTCCCAGGGCGGCCCCAAGCTCGCCATCGCGGACAATCCGGAACTGGCGGCCAAGCTGGCCCAGGAAAAACTGGCCGCCGATGACGAGAAGAAGCGCATCGAACCCGAAGAGAAACGCATTTCCTACAACAGCTACGGCCGCCGGGATCCCTTCATCCCCGTGGAACAGGGAGCCTCCGACAACGGCATCGATATCGATCAGATGAAGGTGGTGGGAATCATCTGGCAGTCCCAGCAGCCGATGGCGGTGCTGGAGCATAACAAGGAATCGGGTGTGTCCTTCACCATCAAGGAAGGCGACCCCGTGCATAATGGACGGGTCGCGCGCATCAGCAGGGACGCGGTGACCTTCGACATCAGCGAATACGGGATCGCTAGGTCCTACAGCTTGAAATTGGTTTCCTCGAAGGAAGGGGCTAGAAAATGAATTCTGTGACTTTGAGGAGCCTGCCTTTAAATGGCTTGAAGGGCCTAAAGGCCTTAAAAGCCTTGGCGGCAATGGCGGCCTGTCTCGCATCCGCGGAATTCTTCGCGCCCGGAGAGGCCCGGGGCCAGGAACAGGCTCCTTCCGCCCAGGCGGGGAGCGGGGTCGCGCACCGACAAAATTTCAATTTCTCCAACATGGAGATCCGTTCCGCTTTCAAGGCGCTGGCCGCTTCCGGCCGCGTGGATGTGGTGGTTGCGCCCAACGTGGCGGGCCAGAACGTGAACCTGCAGCTGACGGATAAGACCTGGCAGGAGGCCATGCTCATCCTATGCCAGATGTACAGCCTGAAATACCTGGTGGAAGACAACTACCTCTATGTCCAGAACGTGGCGGACTTCAACAAGTCTTCCGTCGAGAACGCCGCCGCCTTGCAGCAGGCCGGATCCATGGCGCCCCTGATGCGCGACATCATCAAACTGAAGAACGCCAAGGCCAAGGATTTGGAGGAGTCCGTGAAGGGCCTGCTCTCGCCGCGCGGCCGCATCAACGTGGTGGAACGGAACAACGCCTTGCTCATCTTCGACACGCATGCCAACATCCGGGAGATCCGCGCAGCGGTGAAGGACCTGGATATCGAGACCTATCAGGTGAACATCCAGGCCCAGTTGATCCAGGTGGACGCGGATGCCATGCGCGAAGTGGGCGTGGACTGGCAATTCGGCGTGGGGGGCGGTTCCCTCACTTCGCTCACCGCGAATCCGGGTAAATTGCCCACGGCCAAATCCGACTTCAGCATGATCGGGACTTCCAACCAAAGCGCGCAATCCGCCTCCGCCTCCGATGCCGGCTCAAGCGGATCCTCCGGTAGCACGGCCGGCTCCATCGTGGGCGGCGTGGCGGGAGCGACCACGCAATTCGCTTTCGGGCTCTTGAACGGGAATCTGGCCGTGGCGGTGGCCAACCTGGTCAAGAACCTGAAGGGCGAAGTGCTGGCCAAGCCGCAAATCACCACCATCGACAACACGGAAGCGCGCATCTTCATGGGCGAACAGGTCCCCATCCGCGTGCTCGACGCCAACGGGCGCCAGGCCATCCAATTGCAGGACGCAGGCACCTCCCTGACCGTCACCCCGCATGTGACCGCGGATGGACGCGTGCTCCTGGACCTTTTCCCGGAGAAGAACTCCTTCCGCGTGGACGCCAGCGCGGGAACCATCCTGCAGAAGCAAAGCGCCAAGACCACGGTGGTGGTCAGCGACGGCGAGACCGTGGTGATCGCGGGCTTGACGACCAAGGAGGAAACGGAATCGGAGACGGGCGTCCCGCTCCTGAAGGACATCCCCCTTATCGGCTACCTGTTCAAGCACACCGCCACGGTTTCCCGCAAGCGCGACCTGATCATCTTCGTGACCCCGCATATCGTGGCTTCGGCCACTCGCAATGAGGATTTGGCGAAGTACGAACCCAAGGAGTTGAAGGATGGCGACGGCGTCTATGGGGACTATTCCGGCAAAGCGGCGGGGACCGCCGGCGCCGGGGCCTCGGGAGCAACAGGGGCGGCCCCGGCCGCGGATATCGGCGGCGCCAAAAGCGCGCCCGTCCAAGCCGCTCCGACCCGATCCGAATACCCCTGAAAGAAGGGAAACGAAAGCGACCGGAAATGGAAAAACCCCGAATCGGCTTCGGGGTTTTTTGTTGGCCTCGGCCCTACCGGGAATCCCGGACCAGGGATGCCTTGCCCGCTAATCGCAGCGTATAACGCCCTTCGTTTTTCTTCAGCGCCACCGCCTGTCCGAACACCTTTCCCAGGTTCTTGTCGGTCAGGCAAGCCGCGATGTCCCCATGGCACACGGCCCGCCCTTGTTTCAACATCAGCGCATGGGTGAATGCGGGGATGATTTCCTCCACATGGTGGGTCACGTACACGATGACGGGGCCAGCGGGCGTTTTCATCAGGGCCGAGAGCTTAGCCAGGAAATTCTCCCGCGCCACAGGATCCAGGCCGGAAGCCGGTTCATCCAGGATCAGGATGCCGGGTTTCACCATCAGGGCCCGCACGATGGTGGCCATGCGCCGCTGCCCCTGGCTCAGGAAGGTGAAGCGCCGCTTGGCCAGATGGCCGATGCCGGCGGCGCGCAGAAGGCGCTTGGCGCGCAGGCGATCAGCCGGGGTGGGTTGATCGAAGCGCAAACCCACCGTGCCCACGCTGCCGGACCAGGCTATTTCCTCCACGCTTTGCCAGGCCGGGAATTCAGGCTCTATCTCATTGCCCACGAATCCGATCAGGCGGCGCAATTCGCTGAGATCGCTATCGCCGAAGAGCCGGCCGAGCACGCGGATCTCCCCTTCCGCCGGCCAGAGCAATCCTTGCAAAACGCTCAGCAGGGAGCTTTTCCCGCTCCCATTGGGGCCTAACAGCACCCAATGCTGCCCGCGCCGGATGGAAAGGTCGATATCCTTCAGCACCAGGCGTTCTTCCCGCAGCAATTCGATGCCGGAAAGGCCGACCACCTCCTCGCCCTCTGGGTCCGATTTCGACATTCGCCTGCGCGGCGATTTTGCCTTGAGCGCCTTCGTATCCGCCTGCATCCGCCCTATCCATTCCGCCCCGGGAACGAGGCCTCGCAAAGAATGTTATAATTTTCTGCGATGCTGAAAGCCTGCCTGGCCGGCGCTATCCTCTTCTCGGCGGCCGCTCATGCCGCTCCCTCCGGATACGGATTGATCTGGCTGGATATCGATTCGGAAAAAGCCGAAATCGCCCTGGACGGCGCTTACCTGGATCAAGGCGTCTGGCTCATCTCCGTTCCGCCCGGACCCCATGAAATCAGCATCCGGAAAACCGGGTTCCGCGGATATGAAAACCGCTTCGAGATTTCCGCCGGCCAGAATCTGCACCTGGACGTGCATCTTCTGCCGGGCTCCGATTCCGCCAGGATCCGATAGGCGCGCCCGGGGATTCTAGATATAATTGGGAACGGGCACAGTTCCGGGGGGGCTCCTATGACAAAAGGCATGCGCTTGCTGATCGTGTTTTTCATCCTGATCTGCGTGATTGTCGGCATGATGCAATGCGCCGAGAAGGCGATGAAGAAGAAGAAAGCCCATATAGAGGACGGCCGTGCCCCCTTGCCGCCGATCCATTTCGCGCTTTCCGGACCCGCGGTCCGAGCCGGACCTGCGTTCCGGGCCGGAACTGCATTCCGGGCCGGGATAGCTTGGCCGGCATGAACCGGTTTTTCGCCCCCGGCGGGGAGTTCTCCCTGATCGAAAGGCTTTTCGACACCTCGCATTTCGCCCGCGACGGGAGCGGTTTGGGTGACGATGCGTATTTGTTGCGGGCAGGGAAGGAAACCTGGGCCGTTTCCACCGATTCCAGTGTGGAAGGCATCCATTACCGGCTGGATTGGACTTCTCCTGAGGCGGCTTTGGAAAAAGCCCTGCTCTCCAATCTCTCCGACATCAACGCCATGGGCGGCAGCGCCAGCCTGGCATTCCTTAACCTGGGGGCGCTCAAGCACTGGGACGACGCGGTCGTGGATCGTTTGGGCGCCACCTTGGCCCGTTGGGAAAAAGCCGCCGGGTTCAAAGTGGTAGGCGGGGACACGGTGCGCAAGGATAAGGAGAGCTTTTTCACTTTCACCGTTATGGGGAGGGTGCAGGGGACGCCCCTGCTGCGTTCGCAAGCCCGCCCGGGCCAGCGCATCTATGTCAGCGGCACATTGGGACGCTCGGCGGCCGGCCTACACCTGCTGGCCACGGGAGCCTCGGCGCCCTCTCTGCCTATAGGCCTTTCCCCGGAGCCGTATATTTCCGCTCATTTGCTGCCCCGGCCACCCTTGGCCTTGGGACCGGCCCTGGCCGCATGCTCCCGGCCCGTCGCCGCCATCGATATCAGCGACGGCTTGTCATCGGAACTCTGGCATCTTTCCCGGCAGTCCGGTTGCCGGTTGACGGTGGAATGGGGTAAGCTTCCGTATGATGAGGCTCTGGGGAGGCTCCCCGGCGGAGAGGCGTGGATGGACTGGGTCTGGAACGGAGGCGAGGAATACCAACTTCTGTTCACGGGCGATTTTTCCTCCGCGGAATTGGACGACTTGGCGCGCCATGCCGAAGTGCGCGAAATAGGCCGCGTAACGGCGGGCGAGGGCGTAGGATTCGTGGATGAAACGGGCAAGGAAAGGGAATTGCAAGCTGCGGGGTGGGGCCATTAGCGGCTTCCTTGGTAATTTGCGTTAGCGATGGACATACAGGTAAAACGCAGTAAGCGCAAGGTAGGGGAAATCCTGCTTTCGCAAGGCTATATCAACCAGCAGCAGCTGGACCATGCGCTCGAGCAGCATGCCAATACCGGCATCAGCCTGGGTACGGTGCTGGTGCGGCTCAACTTCATCGACGAGGACACGCTCAACGCGGTGCTCGGCAAGCAGCTGGAACTGTCGTACCGGAAGCGCATCGGCGAAATCCTGGTGGATCAAGGATATATCACGCCGGCGCAATTGGCGGAAGGCCTGGCCAACCAGAAGACCATGAACCTGCCGCTGGGCAAATGCCTGGTCAAGCTGGGATTCATCGAGGAGACCAAGCTGCTGGACGTGCTGGCCGCGCAGCTGGACCTGCAGCATATCAATCTCGAGAACTTCAAGTTCAATCCTGAAATCACGCGCCTGGTCTCGGAGGAGATGGCGCGGTCCTATAAGGTCATCCCCCTGTACGAGAACAATGGCGTGCTCACCGTGGCCATGGTGGATCCCACCAACCTGCGATCGCTCGATCATATCAAGTTCAAGACCGGCAAGGATGTGGAACCGGTGATCGGGACCGAGGCGGAAATCCTCGGGGCCATCGCGCGCGCCTACGCGGGCGACAAGGAGAAACTCAGCGATTTGATCGGCGGCCAGGAAGACAAGGATCTGGTCCTGGAAACCGCCAAGGATGACAAAGCCGATGAGGGGCTAGTCGGCGACGAAGAAGGCCGCCAGATCATCAAGATCGTGAACCTGATCGTGAGCGAAGCCATCCGCCTGGGGGCCTCGGACGTGCACTTGGAGCCTCAGGAGCGCAATCTCCGCATCCGCTACCGCATCGACGGCGAATTGATGGAGCAGAACCCGATTCCGGCCCGCCTGATGGTGCAGATAATCTCCCGTCTCAAGGTGCTGGGCGGCATGGACATCGCGGAAAGGCGCAAGCCTCTGGACGGGCGCGCGCATATCCAATACAAGGGCAAGGAAGTGGATCTGCGCTTGTCCACCTTCCCCATGCTGCTGCGTTCGCGCGGCGTCATCGAGAAGATGGTCATCCGCATCATCGATCCCAATACCGAGATCGCCACCGTGGACAAGATCGGCTTCTCGGCCACCGTCCTGCCCATGATCAACAGGCTCATCGAATTGCCGGACGGGATCCTGCTCACCACCGGCCCCACTGGCAGCGGCAAATCAAGCACCCTTTACGCATTCATCCAGCGGGTCGCTTCGCCTTCAGTGAACGTGGTGACCATGGAAGATCCGGTGGAAAAGAACATCCCCGGCATCACGCAAGGCCAGATCAACAACCTGGCGGGATTCACCTTCGCCGCAGGCATGCGCTCCATCCTGCGCCAGGATCCGGACGTGATCATGCTGGGCGAGATGCGCGATAAGGAAACGTCGGAAATGGCGATCCAGGCCGCGCTCACGGGGCATCTGGTGATCAGCACCCTGCATACCAACGATGCGGCCGGCGCGTTCACGCGTTTGCTGGACATGGGCGTGGAACCGTTCCTGGTCACCTCATGCGTCAAAGGCGTGCTGGCCCAGCGCCTGTGCCGGAAAATCTGCGAGAAGTGCAAGCAGCAGGTGCAAGTCCCGGACATGGTCCTGGAAGGCATAGGCATCCGGCCCGGAACGCCTTTCTTCCAAGGCAAGGGCTGCCAGCATTGCAATAATACCGGTTATAAGGGACGTCTCGCCCTGTTCGAGCTGCTGGTGCCGGACGAGCATGTGCAGAAGATGATCCTCGAGCGCAAATCCAGCGAGGAAATCAAAATGTACGCCATCCGGAATCTCGGCATGGCCACCTTGCGTCGGGACGGATTGGAAAAGGCCTTGGCCGGACTCACCACCATCGAACAGGTGGTGGCCGTTTCCCAGGCCGAGATGTGATCCGCTAACGGCCTTTTAACGGCCCAAGAGGCTGGACAAATCCTCCGCGTGTTCCTCTTCCACTTCCAGGATGGCTTCCAGCATGCGGCGGCTGGTGGGATCCTTATCGCCGAAAAACTGGATCATTTCGCGATAGCTGTCGATGGCGACGCGTTCCGCGACCAGGTTCTCTTTGATCATGTCGACCAGGGATTTCCCTTCCACGTATTCCGCATGGCTGCGTTCGCTGAGCGTATCGGGGTTGAGGTCCGGTTCCCCTCCCAATTGGATGATGCGTTCGGCGAGCAGGTCCGCATGCCCCAATTCCTGATCGGCATGTTCCTTGAACTCGGCCTTGACCGCTTCGGAATTGACCCCGTTGGCCATGAAATAATGGCGGCGATAGCGCAGGCAGCATACGATTTCCGTGGCCAGCGCTTCGTTCAGCAGCTTAATGGCCGTATCCAAATCGGCGGAATACCCTTCCGTCACCGCTCCTTCATCGAGGTTTTTGCGGGCGCGCTCGCGCAGCGTGAATTTATCGGTAAGGATGGTGGTTTCCATAGAAGCTCCTTTACGGGTCTTGTCGATCAACGGTCACAAGCGCTTTGCGGCGCTTTTCCCTAATCAAAAAACCTGAAGGGGGGGCCGGGTAGGTTTTTTTAGAACACGGATTTCCGCTGCCCGGAAGCGGTTTTGCCGCCGGCGGGTTTGCGGGACGCCGGCCCTTTGGGCTTGGCGGAGCGGGATTCAACCTTGGGCAGGGGCAACGGTTTGACCGGGGGTAATAGCGCATCCGTCAAAATCCAGCGCTTGCGTTTGTCCACCTGGAAGTTCAGGGTTTTTTCCACCGCGTCGGTTTCCGCGATGGCGGAGGCGGGGATTTCCGTGACCAGGTCCAGGGGATAGGCGTATTCGACCACGCGCTTCTGCTTGCCCTTCCACGCGATCTTCTCCACCGGCCAGCAGGAAACACCCGGGGAAACCTGCCACCAGGTCGAGTCCCGGCCCTGGCTGACGAACAGGATCACGCGGGCATCCCGCTTGAAAGCGGTTTCCTCGAACTCCTTTTCGTCCCAGACCACGGTCATTTCGCCGGCGGCCGCTCTGCCTTTGATGAAGCCCTCCACCGCCACATTGGCATTGTGGTTGTCGGTCATGAATCCGCTGGACACGGCCGTGACCCTGCCTACCGCCACCACCTCGGCATGGGAGAACAGATAGGGGTAACTCCGGGGTTGCAGGTCGGCGGCTGAAGCGGCGCCGGCGGACCAGCACAAGGATAGGCATAGGCACAGGCAAAACGCGCGCAGCCGACGATATTGGAGCCGGTAATCGGGCCGCATGCTGCTAGGCTTCCAGGTCCGGTCCATAGGGGATTTTATCGGATTTTCGATCCCATTCCAGGAATACCGCATAAGCCAACCGGCCTGACAGACGCTTCATGGGCAAGTTCCTTTTTTCCAGCGCTAAGGGGATTTCCCGGTAGATGAAATCGTCCCCGAACCCGATCCGGGCGGCGTCTTCGCGGGAGTTGGCGAAGACGATGCGGCTGACGCGCGCCCAATAAGCGGCCGCCAGGCACATGGGGCAGGGCTCGCAGGACGTATACAGCACGCAGCCGTCCAATTGGAATACGCCCAGTTTTTTGCAAGCGTCCCGGATGGCCACCACTTCAGCATGGGCGGTGGGATCCGCATCCGCGACCACGCGGTTGCTGCCCTTGCCGACCACCTTGCCGTCGCGGGCCACAACGGCTCCGAAAGGCCCGCCCCGTCCGGCGCGCATCCCTTGAGCGGAAAGGGCTATCGCCTGGGCCATCAGCGCGGCTGGGGTCTTCTTCATGTTACCTCTGGGGAACGGGGTTCATTTCGATCGGCATGCTGCTGCCCGGCGACGTTCGCGGCAACGGTTCCCGGAGGAAGCTCGGCGGGCTCGAACTCGTCCAGGCGATGGAGATCGATGGTGGTGGCGCCGGCCTCGTTGCGCCCGAAAATGAAGGTGAAGCGCGCGCCGTAAACGATATCCTCGAACCGGTATGAGCTGCGGATATACACCGTTTGCGAGAATACATCGTCGAAGGATTTCATCTGTATGAAGATTTCTCCGCCTTGGCGGAATGCCTCCGCGCCCATGCCGGAAAGCGGGCTTTCCGCGTCGATGGGGTGCACTATGGTCCAGCTCAAGGGGAAGAAGTTGATGCTGTCGCGCTCCAGGGGCAGTTCGAAGAACTGGCGCGAGCCGTCCGGCATGAGCCTGGAAAGCGAGACCTGGATTTCGGTTTCGATCATCTCATTCTTGCGGCCGTTGGCGATCCGGAACATGAGGGCGGAACCATCCCGGTAGGGGCTGATGAGCGCGTTCTTGCTGAAAAGCATGCGCGCCTGCGGTCTGGAAAAACGCGCATATAAAAGGCCCGTGGCCAACGCGAAACCCATCAGGCCGGCCAGGGATTCGAAAGCCGCCGTCATGCTGGTGACGAAGCCCGCGGGGCTGATGCGCCCGTAGCCTACCGTGGTCAGCGTCTGGGCGCTGAAAAAGAAAGACTCCCAGAAACGGTTCGGCATGGAAGAGTTGTCCAGCCCAACCAGGTGATCCACGCCGATGGCAAGGTAGAGCAGGGAGAAGGCGAAATTGACGATGACATAGAAGCACAGAACGGTGGCGATGAAGCGCGGCCAGCTGAGGTTGATCAGCTCCTGGTACAGATTGACGGCATAGAGGCGGGGCAGGCCCCGTCTTTCCACGTTGAAGCTGCCGTCCCGGTTGAGCAGGCGCGTTTGCTGGGACCCGAGCCTGGTTCCGAAGCCCAAATCCTTGAACTCGTTCTTCGCCTTGGCCGCGCTCTTGCCGCCGGTTTGCATGCTGGGGTTCATCAGGCCATCCTGCCGGTTTTGAGCGCCAGCGGCCAGGTGATCACCCGCTTTAGCGCCGGATCGCCCCAGGCGCGGGCCATATCCTCCCGCACCAGGGCGAGGGGATCGCCGCCTAGGGTTTGGCGGTAGTATTTCACCGCCGACCAGGTATCCAGATAGGCGAGGAACCCTTCCATGTCCCAGCAAGCTTCCATGGCGAAGGCGGGACCGGCTATTGGCGCGAAGGGCATGGGGATGCGGGCATAACCGTCCTCGACATGCGTCCTTTCCGGAGGCCAATACGACCCCAGTATCCCCTCGTACAGCCGGTCGTAGATGGCGTCGATCCCCTTAGTAACTTGGCAGTTACCATAGGACCAGGCCGCGAAAACGGCCCCGGGTTTCGCCACCCGCGCCGCTTCGGCGAAGAAGGCGGGGAAGTGGAACCAATGCAAGGCCTGGGCCACGGTGATCAAATCCACGCTGCCGTCCCGCAAAGGGGCGCGTTCCGCCGGCGCGGCCGCGTACAGGAGGCGTTCGCCTTCGCCCGCACGGCCTCTGCTGGCCTGGTTCATGCTGGCGTCCGTGGCCAACACGCGCCGGAAATGGGCGCTGAGCGGGCGGGCCGCTTGGCCCGTTCCAGTGCCGCAATCCCAAGCCGTTTCGCGCGCGGCGGGCAAACCGGCCAGCCATGCGAACAAGGCTTCCGGATAGGCGGGACGGGCGCGGGCATATCCGGAGGAATGGCCGGAGAAATGGTCCTTGAAGCCGCCCTCAAAGCCTTGCGATCCGGACATCATGGTTTCCCGGACTCTTCCCGATCGAGAAAATGGCGGGCCCGGGCCAGGCCCATGATGGTGATCGATTCCGTGATTTCCCCTTCCATGGCCATGCGGAAGGCCTCGTGGAAATCAACGGCCTTCACTTCGATCCGTTCGGAAGGATCGGGTTGCACGGGGCCGGGGGAAAGATCCCTGGCGAGATAGAGATGCCCGGCTTCGTTGGAAGTCGAATTGGAGAGGACGAACGGGCCGAGATAATCCCAACGCGAGGCGGTGAATCCTGTTTCCTCGCGCAATTCCCGCGCCGCCGAAACGGCGGGAAGCTCCGCCCCTTCCCCTGCTATGGGGCATCCGCCCTCAGGAAGCTCCCAGAAATAAAGGTCGAAAGGATAACGATGCTGGCCCACCAGGATGACCCGGCCCTGGGAGTCGATGGCGACGACGCCAACGGCGGTATGCTTGTAGTGGATGGTTCCGTAAATGCCCCGCGATCCATCGGGATGAAGCACCTGGTCTTCGCGTACACGGATCCAGGGATTCTCGTATATTTCCCGGCCGGCCAAGCGGGTCCATGGGCCAATCCTGGCTAACGGTTGATCGGGTTCGCGGGCGCTATCCATATTGTGAAATATACTTCACCCTCCTATGCGCACGGAAACGGCTTAATCCGGTTATTCAGCAGTGGTGGAGGAGATGCTAACGGGAATGTATTTTGTTGCCTCCCGAAATCCGAAAGCGAATCTTTCCAGAATCCATAGATCGGATTAGCGCTTGCACGAAAATCCCGGAAATACCCCGCCAGCATTTTCCGCCCGGCGTACCGCGCCTATAAAGACCTCCCGGGCCAAGCCCCGCGGCTTGTCCCTCTGGTTCCTGTGGCCTCGCTTGTCCCCCTTGTCCCTATTTGCCGTGGCGGCTGCTTTTCTGGAAACGGGCTGCCTGTATACAACCCATCATTTCAATTCCGGGCGTCTGTTGGAGCCAGGCAAAACCGCCGTAACTTTCGGCGTGGGCACCCAGCAGGTCTATACGGAATCCTGTCCGGACGGCTACTATAATGATATCCGCGAAGGTAACCGGCTCTGCCGCCCGGACGCATATGGCGGCCCGGTGGATCAGGGGGAGATTCTCCTTTACGATACCAACGCGATCAGGCCCGATCTCGAAACCATGAGCATTCCCAAGCTCAGCCTCAGTTATCGTCTGGGCGTGCGGGGCCAATGGGGCCCATTTACGGGCGTGGAACTCGGCTGGCTCGTGGAAGCGCCCACGAATCCCGGCACGGTGGAATTCGATGTCAAATTGGGGCTGCCCCTGGACAAGCGGTTCCGCGCCCATCATTCGCTTTCCGCGGGGTGGGGGGTGGGCATGTGGGCCGACAACTCCTATTTCCTGGAATACGCGGCCTCGCGCGATCTGGGGGCGCATTCCTTGTACTCCAACTATCGTTTCACCTG
>JBDSWM010000075.1:0-19923 GCA_039926685.1 Fibrobacteria bacterium
TCATGGAGCGAATCCGCATGCTCCAGACCATCCATGTGCCCAGCGTATCCGAACTACCCTCGGAAGCCTCCGCCGAAAAGGCTGAGTTCGAGCGCGAAGGGATAAAATCGCTGGCCGCCGTTCCCATCGTGCAAAGCGGCACACTGCGGGGATACCTCGGCTTTGATTCCGTGCACCGCGAAAAGATCTGGTCGAACGAAAACATCCAGGTCCTGCGAATGGCGGCGGAGATTTTCATAAACGCACTGGAACGGAAGAAGGCCGATCTGGCCTTGCGCGAGGCCAAGGCCCGCTACCTGAACATCTACGAGAATGCCGTGGAGGGGATTTTCCAATCCACCCCCGAGGGGCGGTTCCTGGGGGTCAATCCAGCCCTGGCGCGCATCCTGGGATACGCGGACCCGGAGGGGATATTGTCGGCGGTGCGGGATATCGCCGCCGATCTATACGTGGATCCGACCCGCCGATCGGAATTCGCCCGCATCCTGCGCGAACGCGGCCGCATCACCGAATTCGAATCGCAAGTGCGGCGCAAGGACGGGAACGTGATCCTGGTTTCCGAGAACGCCCGCGCCGTCAACAAAGCGGACGGCAGCCTGGATTATTTCGAAGGCACGGTCATGGACGTGACCCAGCGCAAGCGCATGGAGGATCAATTGATCCACGGCGCCTTGCACGATTCCCTCACCGGCCTGCCCAACCGCACACTGTTGATGGAGCGCCTGGGGCGATCCCTGGAGCGCACGCGCCGTCGGCCCGGGATCATGACCGCGGTGCTGGTCCTGGATCTGGATCGCTTCAAGATGATCAACGAGAGCATGGGGCATTCCCAGGGCGATCGAATGCTGATAGCCTTCGCGCGGCGCCTGGAAGCCTTCATCCCCGCAGGCACCACCATCGCGCGACTGGGCGGCGACGAGTTCTGCATGCTGGTGGAGGAGTTGCGCGATTTCACGCATGCCACCATCCTCGCCGACAGGCTGCAGGAAGCGCTGGGGATGGGATTCGATCTGGAGGGCAAGGAAGTGTACGCCGCCGCCAGCATAGGCATTTCCGTGGGCGGGGCCCAGACCCTCGGGCCTGAGGATCTGTTGCGCGACGCGGAAACGGCCATGCACCGGGCCAAGAGCGCCGGCAAGGGCCGCTACGAGGTTTTCGACGATTCCATGCATGCCAAGGCCGTGCAGATGATGACGCTGGAAACGGATCTCCGCAAGGCCCTGGAGCGGATGGAATTCCGCCTCCATTACCAGCCTATCGTATCCCTGGAAGACAGCGCCCTGAAGGGCTTCGAGGCGCTGATCCGCTGGTCCCATCCCACCCTCGGCCTGGTTTCGCCCATGGATTTCATCCCGTTGGCGGAGGATACCGGGCTCATCATCCCCATCGGGCGCTGGGTGCTCTGGCAATCATGCCGGCAATTGGTGGAATGGCAGAAGCTGTTCAAGAACGGGCAGGATCTGACCATGAGCGTCAACCTGTCCGGAAAGCAATTGCAGGATCTGGATCTGGTGCGCCAAATCCAGGCCGTCCTCAAGGAGACGGGAATGGCTCCCGCCTCCTTGAAGCTGGAAGTGACGGAAAGCGCCATCATGGAGAATCCGGAGAAAGCGGCGGCCATCTTGACAAGCCTACGGGATTTGGGCATCCAGCTCAGCCTGGACGATTTCGGGACCGGTTATTCCTCCCTGAGCTACCTGCACCGTTTCCCATTCCACAATCTCAAGATCGATCGCTCCTTCGTATCCAAGCTGGAAGCGGGGGCCAAGGACGCGGAAATCGTGAAGGTGATCAATGCGTTGGCCAAGAACCTGGGCATGGATGTGGTGGCGGAAGGCATAGAGACCCCGGGCCAATGGGCCTTGCTGAATGAATTGGCCTGCGCCTACGGGCAAGGGTATTATTTCTCCAAGCCGCTGGAAGACTCCGCGGCCGGCAGACTGATCGAAAGAGGGGGGTTCGCGGAACGCGGGCCTTCCAGTCTGCTACCGTAGCTTTCCGGTTACCTGGCCGGTTGTCGCCCGACCGCTCCGGACTGTCAAAACCTCCAGGTCAGCACCGGATATACCCCGGTCCGATTGATCCCCAGATCCGCTTCGGCGGAACCGCCGGCCGGTTTCCTACGGTGCAGATAGGGCAGACCCCAACCGAACAGGGAACCGACCGCGGCCCCGACCGCCACGTCCGACAGATAATGCTTGCCCGCCGCCACGCGCAAGCCCGCCACCACCGTGGCCGCGCCCAGGCTGCCCGCCCAGATCCATCCCTGGGCCCGCGATTCCGGATGCCGCAGGGAATAGGTATAGGAGAAATAGACCGCGGACAGAAAGGCCGCGTTGGCATGACCCGAATAGAAGCTTCCCGAGGCTTCCCCCGCGAGCCTTTCTTTGTCGGGAACATCCGTGCCGTAAACCAGCGGTCGCGGATGCACGCGCAGGGACCGCACCATTAGATCCAGGGATGAGGAAAGGGTAACGGCTTCGGCGTAAATCACGGCGTCGGAAAAGGCGGCTCCCCAGGTTTGCCGGCCTTGCCGGCTGTCCCAGGCGGTGGCGGCCATAGGCAAGAGAAGCAAGGGCGCTATCGCGAAATCGCTGGCCAGGGCGGCCTTGGGCGAGTACATCCCCGCCGCCCAACGATCGAACGCCGGCAAATCCCGGCCCTTATCCAAGGCCGACGTGTCCGTCGCGGGCATACGGTAATAGAGGATCTGCGCGGGAATGGCCGTGAATAACGCCGCGGAAATCCAGTATCCATCCTGGCTGCCCAAGGCCATGACCCCGGGTCCCGGGACAGGCGGGGCGCTCGGGGATTGCGCGCCGAGCGCGCCCACGGAGCCCGCAAGCGCGACGGCCGCCAGCCAAGCCCGCCCGGTCCGTCGCTTGGGCGCCGCGCGGCTTGAGCGTGGTGGCCGGGAAATCGCATCGGCCATGGATTCTCGAAGCATTCCTAAATTATAGGAAAATGAAAATCCTGCTCCTCGATAACTACGATTCCTTTAGCCGCATCCTTTTCCAATACCTTTGGGAGGTGACCGGGGAGAAGCCGTTGTTCTTGCGCAACGATGAGTGGAACCTTGAAACCATCCGCCTCGCCCGTTTCGATGCCATCGTGATTTCGCCCGGTCCGGGCCATCCCGGCAATGCCCGCGACTTCGGCGTATGCGCGGAGGTGATCGCCGCCTTCCCCGATCGCCCCATACTGGGGGTATGCCTGGGCCTGCAAGGTTTGGGCCTGGCCGAAGGTGGCGCGGTGATCCCCGCCCCCGCCGTCCGGCATGGAAAGCATTCCCGTATCCGCCATGACGGCGAAGGCCTGTTCGCGGGCCTTCCCGCGGAGTTCTCCGCCGTACGCTATCATTCGCTGGTGCTCGATCCCGCCCGCCTCCCGTCCGGGCTCCTGGTAACGGCCACGGCCGCGGATGACGGCCAGATCATGGCCATCCGTTCCGCCCATAAACCCTTCCATGGCGTGCAATTCCATCCGGAATCGATCGGTACCGAACACGGTAAAGCCTTGTTGGCGAATTTCCGCGATCTGGCCGCGCGTTGGCTGGCCGGCCGCGTTTGGCCGGAATCCCCGCCGCCCGCCTCGGCCCTGCCCGTCAACCCTCCGAAGCCGCCCTCCCCGGCTGAAAGCCTGCTGTTCGCGGCGGGCCTCCCGCCGGCGCGCATCCTGGAGGCGATCGAATTGCCCTGGCGCGATCCGGAAGCCGCCTTTTCCCATTTCTTCCCGACCACGCCCGCCGCGGGCGGGGAGCCTCCCGCAGCTTTCTGGTTGGACTCCCTATCCGAGCCGGTGCCGGGTGAAACCCGCGTCACCTATATGGGATCGGGATCGCGGGGGTTAGAAATCAGGGATGGCCGCTTCCGTGTTCTGGACGATTTCGCCGCCCCGCCGGCCCAGGCCCCGGCATCGGCCCCGGAAGGGGATCCCCTGAGCGCGTTGCAGGGTTTCCTGCGCGCTTCCGTACCCTGTGTGTTACCTAAGGGGATGGCTTTCCCGGCTACCTTCCTGGGCGGCCTGGTGGGATGGTTCGGCTATGAGCTCAAGCGTTTTTGCGAGGGAGGGGAGGTTGGCTGGAAAAACCCGCAGGGGCAGGGAAGCGAGGCCGCCTGTACCGAATTCCCCTCCGATCTTCCCGACGCCATGTTCCTGCAACCCGATCGCATGCTGGCCTTCGATCCCGTCGCGCGCAAAGCCTACGCCATCCTGCCCTTGGGTCCGGGCAACGGTGCCGGCGGCCCTGAATCCGGGCAGGCAGTGGGTCCCTTGGAAAAGCCCTCCGTTTCCGCGCGCGCCTGGTTGGAGCGCGTCCGCGCCGAATGGGAAGCCGTCCCCCTCGCGTCCGCCGGCTCCGGGCAGGCTTGGCCGGCGTACTCCGCCCCTCCGCAGCCAACGCCGGGATCGGGCGCTTCCGCCCCGCCTCGCGCTTGGGAGCTTTCCGTGTCCAAATCCGAATATCTGGACTGCATCCGCGCCTTGCAAGCGGCCATTTTGCGCGGCGAGACCTATGAAGCCTGCCTCACCAATGAATTGCGGATGGCGTCCCCGGCCGATCCCTTCCAGGTTTACCTTCGCTTGCGGCGCCTCAATCCGGCGCCATACGCTGCCTATCTCCGCTTCCCCCAGGCGAGCGTCCTGGCCGCTTCTCCAGAGCGGTTCCTGAAACTGGATGCCGAGGGGAAACTGGCAAGCCGCCCCATCAAGGGCACGCGCCCGCGCGGCGCCGATCCGGCAGAGGATGCGGCGTTGGGCCGGGACCTTTCCGCCCACCCCAAGGATCGATCGGAAAACCTAATGATAGTCGATCTGGTGCGCAACGATTTCGGCAAGGTATGCGCGTTGGGCAGCGTGCGGGTGCCGGAGATGATGAAGGTGGAGGCGCATCCCACCGTTTGGCAGTTGGTATCCACCGTGACGGGGGAATTGGAACGCGGCCGCGATGCCGTGGACGCCGTGCGCGCTTGCTTTCCCGGGGGATCGATGACGGGCGCGCCCAAAAAGCGGACCATGGAATTGCTGGCGGCGGCGGAGCGCCGGCCGCGCGGGATCTTTTCCGGGGCCTTGGGTTATCTGGGCTGGGACGGGGCCATGGATTTGGGAATGGTGATCCGGACTTTGGTGCATCGCGATGGGGTTTTCCGCATCGGCTGCGGGGGGGCCATTCTGGCCGAATCGGACCCGGAAGCGGAATTCGCGGAAGCGATGTTGAAGGCCTCCGCCTCCCAGGCGGCCGTCGCCATGGCGGAAACGCGATGACGGGAAAGCGCCATTCCAGCGTCGGGAGCCTGGTAACCGGTTACGCAATGAGTTATCCTGATTCCCGATATTGCGGGCGCCCTCCGGTGTGAGTAGCTTTATCCCCGGCTCCGCTAGGTCGCGGGAAGGGATTGGGAATGAACAGGCCGTTCGGCATCCGATGGTCCGCCTTCGCCTGTTTCATCTTGTTGCCCATGGCCGCCGCGCGCGCGGTGGATCCCCTTCCGGATCCCTTGCCCGCGAATACCCAGTCCGGCCGGCCGGATCCGGTTCCATCCGCTTCACCCGATGCCCCGCCGGCGGGAAAACTGGTCAAGGCCCGGTTCCAGCGTCCCGCACCCCTGAAACGGCTCACCTTCTCCGCCAAGGACGGCTTCTCCCTGCGCATGGTGAGTAACCAGGATGTTACGGCGGAAATCCGCAACGGCGCGGGCCGCACCTTGGCGCGCAACGCGTATAAGTTGGAGGCGGGGGATTGGACCCTGCGCCCCCGCAATCTGCCTGCCGGCCTTTACACCGTGCTATTGCGCACCGGCCCGCAACTGCGGTCCATGCGCATCAGGATCGAGGACAGCGAACGGGGCAGGGGCGCTCCGGAATGGCTGCTGGAAAAAGCCCCCGATTCCACGCGGACCGTCGATCCTTCCGCCCAGCGCGGCGCTTTCGCCTTTCCCGATCCGGATTGAACGTGCCTGATCTGATCGCGCGCGATCTCAAGCATGTCTGGCATCCATGTTCGCAAATGCGGGACTATGCGGACTTCCCCCCCCTGGAAATAGTCGGCGCGCAAGGCTGCCATCTGCACCTCCAAGGCGGGCGCAAGCTCATCGACGCCGTTTCCAGCTGGTGGTGCAAGTCCCTGGGGCATGGCCATCCCCGCCTGAAGGCTGCGCTGGCGCGCCAAATGGATCGTTTCGAGCATGTGATCCTGGCCAATACCACCAATGACGTGATCGTGCGGCTTTCCGAGCGGCTGGCCGCGCTGGCCCCGGGGCTGAACCATGTCTTTTATTCCGGGGATGGATCCACCGCGGTCGAGGTGGCGGCCAAGCTGGCCCTGCACGCACGCAAGATCCAAGGCGGCGGGCAATCCCGTTTCCTGGCTTTGGAGAACGGCTATCACGGCGAAACCGCCCTGACCTTGGCCCTGGGCGATCTGGGCCTTTACAGCGAGCCCTATCGCGAAATGCTTCCGCCCGTCGCCTTTTTGCGCGGGCTTCCCTACGTCGACTCGGCGGCCCATCCTTTATGGGCGGATTGCTCCCCGGCCTGGCCGGAATTGGAAAGGCAGTTGGAGGCGAACCGGATCGGCCTATGCGCGGTGGTGATCGAGCCCATCCTGCAAGGGGCGGGCGGCATGCGCTTCTACAGCGCGGATTTCCTGCGCCGCTTGCGCGCGTGGACCAAAGCGAACGGCGTGATCCTGATAGCGGATGAGATCCTGACCGGCTTCGGCCGCACCGGAGCCATGCTCGCCTGCGATCATGCCGGCATCACCGCCGATATAGTATGCCTGTCCAAAGGGCTGACGGCGGGCTGGCTGCCCATGTCGGCTACCTTGGTTTCGGACGAGATTTACGCCATGTTCTATGCCGAATACGGCCATGGGCGGGATTTCCTGCATTCCAATACCTATGCCGGGAACCCCTTGGCGGCGGCCGTGGCCCTGGAAGCCATGGACATTTACCGGGACGAGGATATTCTGGGCCAAGTGCGGCGCACCGGTCCGCAATTGGCGGCAGCGCTGGGCCGGGTGGCGGAGGCCACGGGACGTCTGCGCAATGTGCGATCCTTGGGGGCGGTAGTGGCCGCGGAACTGCACGGCCCGGGCACGGGATTCCAGGCGCGGGCGGGATTCCGGGTCTTCCAGGAAGCCGTCGGCCGGGGAGCGCTCTTGCGTACCTTGGGTGATACCGTCTACTGGCTTTTGCCCTTGAATGCGGATTCCGGGGTCATTTCCGAACTTGAAGTCATCACAACCGCGTCCATCCGGGCGGTTTTGGGATAAAACCGGCCTCATTCGCGGGGACGGTTTTCATTTTCGCCCCGGTCTTGCTAGATTTATGCCCTCAATAGACTTGGGTCGGTAGCGGATGCATTTGTCCGCCCGGACCGAAAGGAATGCCGGGACATGAAATTAGTGGTGTTTTCCGAAAACAGCAGCCTCCGCAAACATCTGGAGGACCTTCTCACATCCACCCCCCACAATTTCCAGACTTTCGATTTGGCTGCCGTGCTGTCCCGCGGACGCCTAGGCGCCTTCGACGGCATGCTGGTCGATCATCAAAGCTGGCAACGTTGCGTCTCCTTGCTGAAATATTTCGGCGTGCTCGAGGAAATCAACCCCAAGCCCATCATCGTGTTCAGCAAGAGCAAGAAATTGCCGCCGCTGAAGTTCCGCAATGTCAAGGCGCTCACCGCCCATTGCAGCATTCCGCCCCAGACCGAGGATTTCTACGCCGCCCTGCAGCAAATGTCGGCAGCGTTGGTACCCGCCTAAACGACAAAGCGCGGTACCCCTGGACTCGGCTGGCGAGTCATATGCGGGCCGCGGATTGCAAATTGGAAATTGAAAATCGTAAACCGCAAATTGTAAGACAAGATGCGGTTTATGCCGCTCCGTTTAACCGGGAGCATGGCCCGCAGGGCAGCCCCTCCAGTTTTCAATTTTCAAATTCCAATTTGCGATGTCTTTCCTTCCCTCTTTCCCCGCTTCCCGTCTCCCCTTCGCTGGCGCCGCTCCATGTCTGAAGCCTGGTACGCCCGCTGGTTCGGCGAAACCTATAAGCGGCTTTACCCGCACCGGGACGTCCTGGAGGCGGCGGCGCAGGCGGCCTTCGTATTACGCGCGTTACCGGTAACGCCGGAGTGGCGGGTACTGGACATCGGTTGCGGCGCCGGGCGCCATTTGGAAGCATTCCATAAAAACGGAATTGCCAAGGGAATGGGGTTGGATTATAGCCTGCCATTGCTGAGGGATGCGCGCAAGGCGGATAGGATGGTCGTGCGCGGGAACATGCGCCACCTACCCTTCCGCCTTTCATGTTTCGATCTGGTAACCTCCTTTTTTACTTCCTTCGGGTACTTTGCTACCTTCGAAGCCGACGTGGAAACGTTCGCGCAATTCGCCTCGGTCCTGAAGCCCGGTGGTTTTCTTTTCCTCGATCTCATCAACAGGGGGCCTTTGATCCGCAACCTGATACCCCATGATATCCGCACCATGGACGGATCCAGGGTGGAGCAACGCCGCAGTCTGGAAGGCCCACTCGCCGGCCCGGGCACCGTGGTGGTCAAGGATATCTCCATCCGTCACCCGGACGGAAGCATGGAAAGCCATCAGGAACGCGTCCGCCTCTACGAGATGGATACCATGCTGGACCTGGCCAAACGCTTTTCCCTCCGCCATATCGCGACCTTCGGGGATGAGGCGGGCGCGGCCTATTGCCTCGAGGATTCCCCGCGCATGTCCATGCTTTTCCAGACCGCGGGACCGAAAGCAGGCTGACTCCCATGCGCGTCACCTTGCACTCTCTCCTGCCCGCCCAGGATGCCGCCCAGCGCGCCCTTTTCGATTCTCCCGTAAAACCGGATCCGGCCGAGGGTACCGTACCCGTTACCCAGGGGGCGGTCGTCTATCCGGGCGGCCATTTCCGATCGGAAACCCATGTGGCCAGGCGCCTGGCCCACCTGGACGGCAGAACCGGTTTGGATCCGGCCCTAGGCCGCGTCCGGGCGGGCTTGCAAGAGTTCCTGCGCCATGAAAACGCTTTCGCCCCGCTGGCTCCTGAGCAACGCGCCAACCTGGATGCCGCCGCCTCGCCGGCCGCCGTCTTCATGCTCACCGGCCAGCAGCCCGGTTTGCTGGGCGGTCCCATCCTCTGGTATTACAAGGCCCTGACCTGCGCGGCGTTGGCGCGGGAATGGAGCGCGCGCCTCAAGCGGCCGGTGATCCCCGTTTTCTGGGTGGCCGGGGACGATTCCGATCTGGACGAATGCAACCACGTGGAACTGCTCGATCGCCGCGCGGCCGACGCTCATGGGGATCTCAGGCTGCCGTTCCCCGACGCGTACCGGCAATTGGCCATGGGCGAGCGCCGCGTGGATGCGGGAGCCTTCGCCGATCTGCTCAAGCGCCTGGGCGCCATCTGGAGTCCGGAAGCGGCTGATACCATGCGCCGCGCCTATCCCGTACCCAGCACCCTCAGCTCCGGTTTCCTGCGCCTGGCTCAAGCGCAACTGGGCCGAGAAGGCATCCTGTTCGTGGACGGCTACTCCCGCAACTTGCGCACCCTGTCTCGTCCGGTGCTGGAGCGGGCCATCGCAGAACGGGAAGCTTGGCAGGCCCGGCTCCGCCAGGGAACGGCGGCGGCGGAAGAGGCCGGCATTCCCGCGCAGGTGGAGTTGCGCGAAGGCGTGGTGCACGCTTTCGCTTTGCGGGCCGGGGAGCGCCATCGGCTGTTCGGGGAGCGCAAGCAAAGCCGTGACACGTTGTACACTCCCGATCGCCCCGGCCATGATTTGGGGCAAGCAATCGGCGCGTTGGAGCTGACCCACGACGTGTTCAGCCGTCCGCTGGTCGCCGATCGGATCTTCCCCGTGCTCGGCCACGTGCTGGGGCCCGCCGAGTTGCGTTACTTCGCCCAGATGGCCCCGCTGTTCCTGGCGCATACGGGCGATATGCCCCTGGTCCATCCCCGCATGACCGCGGCCATCGCTCCCGCCGCCGCCTTCGAGGAGTTCCGCGCGGAAGGTTTCGATGTGCCGGAAGCGGTGCGCTTCGGTCCCGCATCCTTGCGCGTGCGCCTCAGCGAACGCGCCTGGCAGGCCCATCCCGCTTCCGCGGCCTTGACGCCGGCCCTGGCGGAAAAATGGTTCGCGGCCCCGCATAAACTCCATGCCCGTTTTTTCCGGGACGCCGGACCCATGGAACGGTTCGAAAGGGAAGCCGCCGCCGCCTGGAAGCGGTATTTGCGCAGCATGGAGCGCGCCCAATACGCCGCCATCGCGCCCGCCAAACGCGCCCTCTTCGATCATCTCCGCTGGCTCGGCAACGGCATGGGGCAGGATAGGCACCTGGGTTTGGGGTCCTTGCTGAGCGCCATCGGCAGGGAAAGCTTCGACGGCTTGCGGGCGGCGGTGGATCCTACCGCTACGGAAATGCAACTTTTGAAGTACGGAGGGGAGTGAAACATGGTTGACTACATGGCCATCGGGGCGCATCCGGACGATATCGAGCTCGGCTGCGGCGGGACCCTGTTGCGGCTCGCCTCCCTGGGCAAGCGCGGCGTGCTCGTGGACATGACAGACGCTTCCATGGGCACGCGCGGGACGCCTGAGATCCGGGCCAAGGAGGCCAAGGCGGCCGCCAAGGTGCTCAAGGCCGAGCGCGTGAACCTGGGGCTTCCGGACGGCCGGCTCGCGGACGGATGGGATGCGCAGAAACGCCTCATCGATCAGATCCGGAAATGGCGCCCCAAGATCATCCTCACCCATCATTGGCAGGAAGAGCACCCTGATCACGAAACCACCGCGCGCATCGTGAAGCAAGCCATGTACAAGGCCGGCCTGGCCAAACTGGACGTGGCGGGCGCTCCCCATCGACCCGGACGGCTGTTCAGCTTCGTGGGCATGGAAGCCCATGAACCGTCCTTCTGCGTGGACATCACGCCTTTCTGGGACGCGAAAATCAAGACCATCCTCTGCTATAAGAGCCAGTTCCACAATCCCAAGGCCGGAGACTTCAAGGGCAAGACCGATCTTGCCAGCCCGGCCTTCCTGGAATTCCTGGCGGTGCGCAACCGCTTCTGGGGATCGCGCATCAAACGCCGGTACGCGGAAGCCTTCGTTTCCAGCGAGCTTCCGGAAGTGCATGACATTACCGCCCTGGGCGGGGAGAGATTCGCATGAAAATCGGCATCACATGTTATCCCACCTATGGCGGCAGCGGTGTGCTGGCCTCCGAGCTGGGCAAGTTCCTGGCCAAGCACGGGCATGAAATCCACTTCATCACCTCCACAATCCCGTACCGCTTGCAACGCGATTTCCAGGAGCGCATCTATTTCCATACCGTGGACATGGAGCCTTACCCGTTGTTCGAGCATCCGCCTTATGATCTTGCCCTGGCGGCCAAGATGAAGGACGTGTTCGTGCAGGAGAACCTGGATTTGCTGCATGTGCATTATGCCATTCCGCATGCCATCAGCGCCTACCTGGCCTCGCAGCTGATGAAGCCCAAATCCATCCCGGTGGTGACCACCTTGCATGGCACCGACATCACCTTGGTGGGCCAGGAGAAGAGCTTTTTCGACATCACCCGCTTCAGCATCAACGAGAGCACTGTGGTGACGGCCGTATCCGATTACCTGAAGAAAATGACCGAGGATGTGTTCCAACCGACCAAGAGCATCGACCGCGTGCATAACTTCGTGGACCTGGATCTGTTCCGGCACACCGCCTTCGGCTGTCATCGGACCACCTTCGCGCGCCCGGAACAGCCGGTCTACATCCATGTCAGCAATTTCCGCCCCGTGAAACGTATTCCGGACGTGATCAAGATATTCGCCAAGGTGCGCGAGGAACTGGACGCTGTGCTGGTGCTGGTGGGGGAGGGGCCGATGCTGCGGGAAGCCAAGGAGCTGGCCGCGAAGCTGGGCGTGCAGCAACATGTGCGCTACCTGGGCAAACAGCTGGATATCGTCAGCCTGCTTGGGTGCTCGGACGTGCTGCTTTTCCCTTCGGAGGTGGAAAGCTTCGGCTTGGCGCCCCTGGAAGCGATGGCATGCGAGGTTCCCGTGGTGGCGACGCGCTCCGGCGGCATTCCGGAAGTGGTGACCCATGGCGTGAACGGTTTCCTGGCCGATGTGGGGGACGTGGACGCCATGGCCAAACATGCCGTGGCCCTGGGCCGCTCGCGGGAAATGCGCGTGAGCATGGGCAAGGCCGGCCGCAAGGCCGCGGAAGAACGGTTCCACCCGGACAATATCGTGCCGCAATACGAAGCCCTGTACGCAAAGGCCCTTGGCCGCTAGGACGAGGGCCCGCTCTCGGCCGCTAGGACGAAAATCCACATGCTGCCGCCAGCCTCAGTACATGCGCAACACGCCGCGCCCGTCGCGGACGATTTCCGGGCGCGCGTATTCCTTTACCAGCTTGCGTGGATCTTCTAGAGTTTCCTTCCCACCGCGCAAGGTGGCGGCCTTGGCGGGATGGGAGAACGCGGCGCGCAGGGCGGTCCGTTCCAGGCTGTCGTAAGCGGGGAAGTCGTCTTTATGGCGCAGGATGTATTCCGCCGCCGTAAGGCGCGTGGCCGGATTGGCGCTTCGGATCAGGTAGCGTACCAGACGCTTGTCCGCCGACACGATGCTGGCCAGGTCCAGGAAGCGATCGCGGTTCTCCAGCATCTGGCCCTGCTGCCCGCCCCGGATGCCGTACAATGTGCCCGAATACGGCGACATGTAATATGCGAAGGCGGCGCGAATGGCCGGAGACGGCAAGGTGTCCCCGGCCAGCCCCAGCGAATCGGCAGGTAACGGCGCGGATACGGCCTCCAGATTCCAGCGATATGGCTCGCATCGCAAAGGGAGTCCGGCTTGGCCGCCCCCTTTTATCTTGAAGGCCGGGCCCAGTACCGCCTGGTAGCGCGCGCGCAATCTGCCGTAGTTCATCACGGGAAGGGCTTCGAAGCTGATCGGCTTACCTCCCGCGTACACGATTTTGAGCGAGAACCCGAGCGCGCCGGCCGGATCGATCCAGGCTTCGCGCAGACGCCGGCCGAAACCCAAATCATGGTCGCGCTTCAGGGATCCGGAGGCGATGGAATCGATGTATTCGGGTCTATGCAGCATGACCTCGATGAAGCGGGTGGCGGCCAGTGAATCCCGTGACGTCCAGGCGGAATCAGCGCCGGCGACAACTTCTGTCGCCGTGGTGACGGCTTCCCCGGCCGCGGCGCCGGAAGCCGCCCCGGATGGGGAAACCGGGAACAGACACAGGCCGCACAGGGAAAATAGGGATAGGAGTTTGCGCATGGGATACGATCCGCTTCCAGTATAGCACCGGGGAGGAAAGCCCGCCAAGAGGCGGTCGGGAGCCCTTACGCGCCTTATGCGCTCAGAGTCCCTTTGGTGGAGGGCACGCCCTGTACGCGCCGGGAAGGCGAGATGGCCATGGACAAGGCGCGCGCGAAGGCCTTGAACATGCCTTCGATGCAATGGTGGGTGTTGGTGCCGCGCAGCAGGTCGAGATGGAGGTTCATCTTTGCGTTCTCAGCCACGCTTTGGAAGAAATGCTGGACCAGTTCGGTATCCAGGTTGCCGATGCGGGCGGTGGGGATGGCGGCGTTGTACACGAATCCGATGCGGCCGGAAAGGTCCAGGCAGCAGCGCGCCAGCGCCTCGTCCATGGTCACGTAATAGAAGCCGTAGCGTTCGATGCCCTGCTTGTCGCCGACCGCTTCCAGCAAAGCCTCGCCCAGGCAGATGGCGATGTCCTCGGCGGAATGGTGCATGTCGATGTCCTTGTCGCCTTTGCAGACCACGGTGAGCCCGGCGCCGCTGTGCTTGCGGAAGAGATCAAGCATATGATCCAGGAAAGGCGAGCCCGTATCGATGGGGCCGTCCAGGGCCGCATCGAGATCGAGCGACAGCTTGATGTCCGTTTCCTTGGTCTTGCGCTTGATTTCCGCTTTACGCACGGTATCCGCCTATGCTGAATTGCCTCGTCATAATTTCCCCGGCGGCTTGGAAAGAGCCTGCATGGCCTTGGATTCGACCACCTTCTTGGGCGGCACGTAGACGTACCGCTTCTGGAGGAGGGCCGAGAGCGCGCGCGTGCTTTTCTCGAAATCATTGGCCGACACCGTCAGGTAGAGCAGGACGGCGGGCAGTACCAGGGCGATTATGATCAGGAGTACTACGGTCATGTTCAGAAGGTCTTCAGGGTGTTCCCGTAAATCTTGAATCTTTTCTTATCGGGAATCACGGATTTGCCGCCCACGGTGACTTCCACGGCCTTTCGCTTTGAAATCATCACCGTGATGGTGTCCGTATGGCTCACTTGCATCTGCTTGCCCAGGCGCAGCATGGTGGCGAAATCCTCCTTGCCGAAGCGCAGAACCTTGACTCCCACGCTGTCGATGAGAGGCTTGATCACGGCCAGGATCAAATGGGAAGAGTCGATGGGCGCGGGACTGGCCGTCCCGGCTTCGGCCTGAGCCGAAGTCGCGTCGGCCGTCTGAGGCGCGCCGGGGGTTGCTTCCACGGGAGTCGAGGCGCCCGGAACGGCGGCGGGCCCCGCCGGCTTGCCTGCGGGGGGGGCGATGGGTTTGGGGATGACCTTGGGTCCCAAGCCGCGCGTTTCACCCGAATCCGGAGAGGCTTTGGTCTGGGATGTGTCCGGCGCCAACGAGCGGCTTTCCAGCGTTGTGTCCTGCGCGGTCGAGGCCAAGGTGTCCTGAGCCGCCACGGCTACCGGGACCGCGGGCTTTCCGCCGAAGGATTCCTCCACCCCGAGCTTGCGGAACAGGAAGAACAGCACGATGAAAAGCAGCGCGAAGATGGCGATGAAGATCTGCTTATGGGCGGCCGTGTGCGTTTGCGTCCTGTCCTTGTAGGGCGCGATGGAAGGAGCCGCGTGCACCGCTCCGATTTCCTTGTTGTAACCCTGCACCAAGGCGATCGGATCCAGGTTCAGGTAACGTCCCAGCGAACCGAGCAAGGCGCGGATATAGGGATCGCCCGACAGCAGGTGGTAGTTGCCCTGCTCCAAGGCTTCCAACGCCTGGGGCGCGATGCGCAGGTCCGTGCAGATTTTGTTCACGTCTATATTGGCCGCGGCGCGGGCTTCGCGGATGGTCCGCCCGATGCCGGCCTCGGCGTTGGCCGTGCCTTCGTTGGCGCTCGCGTTGGGTTCGTCGCTCATGTCACTCCTGCTGTAGATAAGGGCCGAGCATCCGCAAGGTCAGCTGGATGGGTAGGCCCATTACGTTGTAAAAGCATCCATTCACCTTTTCCACCAACCGGGCCCCATCGCCTTGGATGGCGTAGGCTCCCGCCTTGTCCATCGGCTCCTTGGACCAAGCGTAATCCCGCAACGTTTGCGGGTTGGACTCGGCGAAGGTAACCTCCGTGGCCACGGAACCGGATTCGATCACGGTTCCTTGCCGCGCCAGGGCCACTCCGGTCACCACCAGATGCGTCCGTCCATTCAGGACGGTCAGCATTTCCAGGGCGGCCTCGGAATTTTCCGGCTTGCCTAGTATACGATTCCCGATTAGCACAACGGTATCCGATCCTAGTATCAGGGTGTCGGAACCCAAATCGGCCATGGAGGCGGCTTTGCCCCGGGCCAAGTGCTCCGGAACCAGTTTGGGATCCATGCCCGGCGGGTTGATTTCCTCATAATCCGGGACCCTGACGGTGAAGTCCACCCCCAGCATACGCAGGATTTGCTCCCGCCGCGGCGAGCGGCTGGCCAGGACCAGTTTACCCTTTGCCATAAAGCCTTTCAACCCAAAGGCTTGGAGCGGCGGAAAAAGGGGAGGACATGCCTACAAGTTAGTTTAAGCCAATCCCTTTGCCATTAACGGATGATGGCTGCCGCTTCAGCGATTGACGCGCTTGGTGCGGGTATCGCTGGTTTGCAGCTTCACGTCCGGCAAATCCGTGATGCGTATGTTGAAATTCCAGCCCGGGGAAAGCCCTTCCGGGGTCCATTGGAAATCCATCTGCCAGCAATGCAAGGTGCGGTGGAAAGCGAAGGAATGCCTGGAAAACTTGCCCTCGGAAAAGTTGTAGTCGGTATCGTAGGACATTTGCCACCCCGGGGTCGGGTTCAGCTTCAGGCTGCCGTTGGCGGAATGGGTGAGCGTGCGCCGGAAAGTACCGTTGGCCCCGAAGATCCGCTCCCAGGAGGAATTATCGTCGCCGCCCGCGCGGGTGGAGGAATAGTCGAAGCTGTAATTGAGATCCGCCGACCAGGGAGTGGTTCCGAATCGGGGGGTCGGGAAACCCTGCGTGTCCTTGATGCGCGCCCCGGAGTTGAAATTGCCGCTGACCTGCAAGCCTTTGCGCCAACCGAACCCGTAGGCGGTCAGGATGGGCGAGACCAGGCGATCGTGTTCCGCCCCGACGGCGAAATCGTCGTAAAGGGAATGCCGGGCATTGAGGGTGAAAGCCACGTTCTTGGTCAGGTAAACGCTGAATACGCTGGGAATATCCGACCATTCCCGCACGTCCTTGGCGAAGTTGTAACTGATGGATGAAGAAGATGAGAACAGCTTATAGGGCTCGGTTTTTTTGGCCGCGCCATTCGCTGCCGCTCCGCTGGCAGGACCGCTTGCGCCGCCAGCTCCGGTTGCGCCGGCCGAACCGGCGCTCTGGCCGGGAAGTACCCCCGCGGCGGCCGTCGCGGCCCCGGAACTTTCGGGAGCCAGCTTCAAATCCACGTCATTGCCCAAGGTGAAACCGACGGTTTGCTGCTTTTCCTGGTAGGCCAGGCCCCCGATCTTGGGGTTGGGAAGAAAGCGGGGATTGGAATCCAGCTTGGGGGCATAAGTGAAGCTCATGGCAGGGATGATGGTATGCCGGATACCGGCGAGTTTGCCGAACCAGGGCTTGTCCGCCGCCTGGGCGATGCCGTAAATGCGGGTATCCAGGGACGCGCCCGTGTTGAAGAAGGCGAAGTATTCCCCGTTGTACCCGGCGGCGGGATCCCAGGCGCTGCGCACGGGATTGGCGGAATCGCCGCGCGCCGTCGCCGTCCACATCTGGCTTACGTTCACAGACGGCGTCACGTTGAAATAATGCAGCAAGGGGTATTTGCCGGACAAGCCCGCATGATCCAGATAGCCGACATAGGTGTTGGAATCGCCGCGCGCGCCCGCACGATCCGGCCGGCTGACCATGTTCACGTTGAAACGATTGTCGAAATTATAGGTGAGTTTGCGGTACCAGGGATCGTCGCCGCTTCCCGCCAGTAGGGGCATATCCTCGTCGGACTTGGGGAAAAGCGGGCCGCTCACCCGGAAACCCAGGTTGGGGATGTTCCTGTCGATCAGGCTGTCGGTGAGATTGTAATCCTGGCTGATGTCGGCGTTGAAGGTGGCCTGGTTCCAATCGAATTGGCGGCGATAGCCGAATGTGGCGTTGGCGGTTTGCTTCACGATTTCTTCCTCCGTGAAGGCCGAATTCCGCACCACCTCGGGATCGGATTGGATGCGCCCGGTGCCTTTCAAGGTTTGCTTCTGATCGGGGGTAATGTTCTGATCATGGGCATAATCCAGGCTCCAACCCGGATTGGAAGGGTCGAACTCGGTGAGGTAGAGCCTGCCGCCCAGGGAACCACTGTATTGGTAACGTTTGTTATAGCGGAAGGTGGAATTCACATTGGTGCGATCGAAGGTGCCTTGCTGGCCTTCGATCACGTCCCCGGACATCATGAAATCCGTATAATCGCTTATGGCCCAATAATAGCCCAGGCCGGTGATGTAGAAGCCCTGGGTTTGATCGCCGCCGAACTTCGGTTGCAACAGGCCGGAACGACGCCCCGTGCCGAGAGGCATCACCATCATGGGCAGGATGGCCACGGGCACGTCGCCCACGTTCATGACGATGGGCCCGGAAAGCACCTTGGATTTCGGCTCCAGGATCATGCGGCGGCTGTAGAAGTAATAATGCTTGTCCTGGGGGAGGTCGCAGGTGGAGAAATCCCCGCGCGCGATCAGGATTTCGCCGTTCTTCTGGCGGCGGATCTCCACCCCGTTGAAGGTCTGGTTGCCTTTCTTGGAGGAACCGTAATAGATTTCCCCCACCTTGGTCTTGAGGTTGTAGCGCATCTTGTAACCCAGGATGGGGGGATTGGCCGGATCCTGGATGAGCGGGGCGCCGATGGCTTCCACTACGTTTTCGTCGCTGTAGAAAACGATGGAATCGGCCGTGAGCGAGGAGCCGCGGTAGGTGAGCAGGGCCTTGTCCGAAAGCGAGAATCGATCGTTGCGGTAGCGTATGCGTTCGGCGGAGTAGGCGACGGTATCGTCCCCGGAGGTGGAATCATTGGCGGCCTTGACCGAATCCGTTTGGGCGCGCAGCGAATCGGCCAGGGCCTTGGCCGCGAGACTGTCCAGCGCGGAATGATCCAAAGCGTGCATTTGCGAGAAGGCGGGGAGGGCCAGGAGCAGGGTGAAAACGATCCAAAAAGACACTCGGGTGAATTTGGCGCGACCCGGTGGCGGTTTTTGGAAGCCCCTGCTCATCGGGGCTCTAAAATAGAAAGAAATGGGCGGTTACTTTTTCCTGGAGACCAAAGTGGAACCCAGCTTCCGGTTCGCGAAAGCGGGCCGGATGGAAATGATAGTAGCCGATGCGACAGCCGTCAGGCTACATGATGCCGTTGACCGTCGTTATACGCGAGCGGGGAGGATACCGATTTATTGACGCCCTTCTCGGGATGGCCCAAGTGGCAGAGCCCGGCCCGTTAGGGTCAGGGAGCGGGATCCGCGCAGAACGCTCAATACCCCGCCTTCCATCCGCATCACCGGCTTGTTGGCCGGCTTCGGCAGGATGCGGTAGTCCGTTAGGGCGGTGGTGCCGTACAGGGAAGCGTACAGGGGATCTTCCTTGAACAGCTTGATATAGATGTTGCGGTAACGCACCGGTACGCCCTCAGACTGCCAGCCTATAATACCGCTTTTCAGGGTCTTCTCCACCTGGTTGGGATTATTTGCCGGTGCGACATGCGGATTCGAGTATTTGATCATCGTCTCGCCGCGCACGAAATGGGCCAGGCTGTCCGAGCCATGCACCTCGGCCTCGATGAGCACCCATTCGTTGAGCGCCGCGGCCGGTTCCTTCACGCCCAGGATCTGCCGGGAGCCGTCATCCTTGGCCCCGTAGGTGATGAGCGGCGCCGTGGGATCATAACGGGGCGCTCCGCTCCCGGTCTTCGCATGCACCGAGACCCACACGTTGCTGATGCACCAGACCTGGCCGATGCCTTGCTTTGGATCGCCCTGGCATTCGATGGAGCGGGGGAATGAACCGTACAGGACGGGATCGCCCATCTGGGCATGGAGGATCATTCCGCAATTCCCGATATTGGTAGGCTCCATCTGCTCGTAACGGATGCGGTAATGGGAGAAGGCCTGCTTGAACAGGATATGGCCGGTCGGGGATCCCGAGACCACGATGGTGTCCTTGTTGAATTTGAAAGTGTTGTCCGGGAAGGCGTTATTGCTGTTGGTGGGACTGTAATAAGTGAAAAAATCCCCGGGATTGTCGCCCCGCCAAAGCTTGATCCAGCCGTCGGCATCCGGTTTAGGGAGTTGCACCGTGGACGTTTGTGATTGGGCCGCCGCAGCCAAGGAAAATACGACCATGAAAGCACGAAATACCTTACCCACCTCAATCATGCTCTTACCCCATTCGCAAGTCCGAAAAATTCCTGGCCGTAGGCCAATTAATATAGTGCGGGCATGGTTATCAATCCCCTCATTTTTTCAAAAGAATTCCAAAGCATTTCGAAAAACCGCCTGCTCTGCCAAAAATGACACCTCTCCCCATACAATAGAATCCACTTGCTTTCCGTATGCCGGACCCGCGGTGAAGCGGTCCCCCGGCTGGCGGGGATGGGGAGCTGATTTTGGGGGTGGAAAACGGGATACAGGCT
>JBDSWM010000076.1:0-3505 GCA_039926685.1 Fibrobacteria bacterium
GATTTCTGCAATTTCCTGTGGGGCTGCGCTCTGCCCGTTCCCGGCGGGTATTGCCCCGATCCTACGACTTTGGAAAAGCCCAAGTTCGGCTATGACAGCACGCGTTGCCAGGAGGGCCGCACCCTCAACGCACGCGGCGTGGGACCCTCCCATCCGCTGGTGGGATACAATCTTTATCGCTTTCTGGGCATGGAATACCGGCTCGTGTATACGGTCGAGGATGAATTGCCTATCAGCGAAGCCAGGCTGGCTTATTTGCTGGAAGACCTGCCTTTCGCGGCCCACTTGGTGAGCCATTTCCAGAAAGAGCCCTATACGGCCGAGTATACCGATCCGCAGCACAGCCACTTCAAAGGCACCAAGGGCAAGCGCCTGCGCGGGGATGCCTCCATGATCTCCGGCTCCACCCGGGAAAAGCGCATTTTCTATTTCGGGTACGGGGTCGCCACCTTGGCCTGGTGGACCTTGCGCGGTCCGGTCCTTATGGATTTTTCCTATGCCCCCGCGCCCGCAAAGGAAAAGGTCCTCAAATACAAGATGAAGCTGCTTGTCTTTCCGGGCAATGGCGTCATCAACGGCATCATGAACCTGGGCCTTTTCAAAAAAGTGGTGCTGGGAAAAGTGAAGGAAGTGCTCATCGACATCACGCAAACGGCGCAAAAGCTTTCCGCCGGATCCGCGGAGCTCCTGGCCAGCAAGGATTGGACGCCGGAGGAGAAACGGAAGATTGCCGAGTTTCTGAAACTCCCCTGAAAAAATAAGACCCCAACGAATCTTCCTATATTGACTCCCCCTATGGACCCATCCCCCCTGGAAAAATACGGCTTTAAGCTCACCGATCACCGGCGCGAACTCCTGAAATCAGTCGTGGATCAACGCGTGCGGCATTTCACCATGGTGCTGGAGGATCTTAAGGACCCGCACAATATCAGCGCCGTCATCCGAACCAGCGAGGTATTCGGATTCCAGGACGTGCATGTGATTTCCGAAGTGAATCCCTACCGCGTGGGGCGTTCGGTATTGAAGGGCAGTTATAAATGGCTGGATATCTATTCCTATTCCAAGCGGGCGCGCTGCCTCCAGGGCCTCCGGGAAAAAGGCTATCGCATTGCCGTGGCTTCCACCGCACCTGCTTCCCTGCCTTTCGATGAAATCGATCTTAGCAAGCCCACGGCCTTTTACCTGGGTTCGGAAACCATGGGGAACCATCCGGATACCCTGGCGGCGGCGGATATCCGCTTCCGGATCCCGCAATACGGCCTGACGGAAAGCATGAACGTATCGGTTTGCGCCGGCGTGATCATCGCGAATCTGGATCGCTGGCTCAAGGATCACGGGCGGGAGAATTTCCGCCTGTCGGATGCGGATCGGGAAGCCCTGCTTGCCGCTTTCTATGAGCGCAGCGCCGTGGGCGTGGATCGCAACTCTCCCATCCATTTCGTGGATTGAACGCTTGGAGGCGGCTGTCCGACTCCACGTCGCTCCTCCTTCGCGCCACCCGCCCCGTAAGACAGGTTACCAGTTATCCCCATACCAGATGCTGCGGCGCCAGAAATGCGTCCGCAGCTTCTTCAGCAGGTCCGGCGGCAATTCGGGCAAATCGGAAACCGCCAGGTTCATCTCCGCTTGGGCCACATTGCGGATACCCGCGATGACGGTGCTCACCCCGGGATGGGTCATGGCGAATTTCAGGGCGGCTTGGGGCAGGGTATAGCCTGAATCCGCGACGTCGGCCTTTATCTTGGCGACGCGATCCACCACCCGGCCCAACCTGTCCCCGCGGAAATAATCCGAGCGGAAATCGCCGGGAGGGAAAACCGTTTCGCGCGTGAACTTGCCGGTCAGAGCGCCTTCGTCGAAAGCCATGCGCACGATGATGGCCACCCCGTGCTCGTGGGCGGCGGGCAGGATCTCCGCCGCGGGATCCTGTTCGAACAGGTTGTAGATGACTTGCACGGAATCGACCCAGCCGTTGCGGATGAGATCGACCACGCAATTCTGATCATGTTCCGGCGTGGACACGCCGATGCAACGGATCTTGCCTTCCTTTTGGAGTTGCCGGAGGGTTTCGAAAGGCCGGGGATCCTTGTTCCAGGCGCGCGACCAGCAATGCAATTGCAGCACATCCAGGCAATCGGTGCGCAGGCTGCGCAAGCGGTTCTCCACATTGGCGCGCAAATAGGCGGGGGAAAAGGCGATCTCGGGGGGATCGTATGGGGAAGGGGGCCAGGATCCCTTTTCCGGCGGGGTCTTGGTGGCGACGATGAGATCGCCTTTCCATTCCTGTCGGAAGCGCGCGATGATAGCCTCGCTTTTGCCGTCGCCGTAGACCTGGGCGGTGTCGATGAAGTTTGCCCCCAATTCCGCCGCCCGATGCAGGGCCTTGATGGACTCGCCATCGTCTTGGGTGCCCCACCACGATTCTCCCAATGCCCAGGCCCCGAAACCCACTTCCGATACGCGTAAACCGGTTTTCCCGAAACTCCTCGACTTCATCGCTGCTCCTCTTGTCCGCCGGTCCCCAAGTTAGCAAACCCTCGGGCGGTACACTCCCCGGCCAGGCTCTTGCTATCTTTGCAGGGTGCAGCGCGCGAGCCGCCCCATGGGCGCAATGCGTCGATCTTCGCAGATTTCCACGATATAGAGCAAGGCAAGACGTGTCCAGGTACAATCCCAAATCAGTAGAGCCCAAGTGGCAGCAGTATTGGCTCCAGAACAAGACCTTCAAGGCCACCATGGCTCCGGGCAAGCCCAAGTTCTATGCCCTGGACATGTTCCCATATCCTTCCGCCAATGGACTGCACGTGGGCCATCCGGAAGGCTGGACCGCCACCGACATCGTTTGCCGCTACAAGCGCATGCGCGGATTCAACGTGCTGCATCCTATGGGATGGGACGCCTTCGGCCTGCCCGCCGAACAGCATGCCATCAAGACCGGGACGCATCCCGCCGCCACCACACGGGACAATATCGATAATTTCCGCCGCCAGACGCAGGCGCTGGGGTTCTCCTACGATTGGGACCGCGAGATCAGCACCACCGATGCGGCCTACTACAAATGGACGCAATGGATTTTCAAGCAAATGTTCGAGAGCTATTACGATCCCCTGGCCGACAAGGCCATGCCCATCGCCAAGCTGCCCATCCCGGCCGAGCTCAAGGAAGAAGCGGACATACGCCGGTACCGCGATTCGCAAAGGCTCGCTTACATCTCCAATAACCCTGTATGGTGGTGCCAGGAGCTGGGCACGGTGCTGGCCAACGAGGAAGTCATGGACGGCAAATCGGAACGCGGGAGCTTCCCTTGCGTGCGCCGCCCCATGCGGCAATGGGTCTTGCGCATCACCGCCTATGCGGAACGCCTGATCAAGGATTTGGACGGGCTGGAATGGCCCGAATCCATCAAGTCGATGCAGAAGAACTGGGTGGGCAAATCCACCGGCGCGGAAGTGCGCTTCCAGGTGGAAGGCCAGGCCGATCCGCTGGTGGTGTTCACGACGAGGCC
>JBDSWM010000077.1:0-6584 GCA_039926685.1 Fibrobacteria bacterium
TGCCCCACCGCCTCCATCGGCACCCTCTCCCCCGCTGCAGACATGCCGGAGATCCGCGCCGCCTTCCCCATCCCCGTCGCCGATGAGGTTTATCATTGCGGTTACCATAGCGCCAAATCCTTCGGCGCCGCGGCCTACTTCATCCGCCGTTCCGGCGGCAATGTGCTGGTGGATTCGCCGCGCCGTTCCGAAACGCTGGCCATGCGCCTGGAGGCCATGGGCGGAGTGCACTGGTTGTTCCTGACCCACGGGGACGACGTGGCCGATCATGCGTTCTGGCGGGAGCGCTTCGGCTGCGAACGCGTGATCCATGCGGGCGATGCGGGCGCGTCCACGCGCATGGCGGAAAGGATCCTGCAAGGCGAAGGAGAAGCCGAGCTGGCCCCGGATCTGCGCATCATCCCCGTACCCGGGCACACGGAGGGCAGTTGCGCGCTTTGGTATCGGGAAACCTTCCTGTTCACGGGCGATCATCTCGCCTATTCGCAACGCCGCGGCCATCTCTACGCTTTCCGGGATGCTTGCTGGTATTCCTGGAAGGAACAGATCGAATCCATGGAGAAATTGCGCGGGTATGGCTGCGAATGGGTATTACCTGGGCACGGACGCCGGTTCCATGCGGATAAGGCAGCCATGTCGGAACAATTGACAACCTGCATAGCCTGGATGCGCCGTCAGGCATGAAAAAGCCGGGACGAATATGCTAAGACGGAAGGTAAAACAAAACCGAAACCGGCCAATCGCCGCTGAAGGGCGCGCCGGCTAGCGAGAGCCT
The DNA here is from genome assembly GCA_039926685.1 of Fibrobacteria bacterium. Classification (GTDB taxonomy): domain Bacteria; phylum Fibrobacterota; class Fibrobacteria; order UBA11236; family UBA11236; genus Chersky-265. The sequence goes on from JBDSWM010000077.1 coordinate 776, forward strand.
CTCCAGCCTATCGAGCCTCTGGAGCCGGAGCCTATAGCGTGGTCCGGCTTTGCCAGACGCTTACCAGGATGACGGCGATAGCGGCGACAAGGAAAAGATGTGCGAGTCCCCCCATGGTGATCGATGTCGCCATGGACACCAACCACATAGCCATGAGAAAAGCGCAAATAGCCCAAAGCATTTCCAGTCTCCTTGATAATCGAGCAACGTCATATAAATATCAATTATTTTTACCCGGTAGCGACGGTTTTTTTTACACTCGCTTTTCACCCTTATTTCATACAGTCCGCAACGCAGGGTAAGTTCCCGAATTGTTACGGCTTTGACAGAAACAGGAATTTGAGTATACTTGACCCTATGACCCTCACGGCTATCCGTAAAACCCAGTACCGTTCCGATTGGCGCCCTTGTCGCGTGCAAATGGGACGCACTTTGGCCGTATGCATGTCCATGCATGCCCAAATTCCGGGAAAATGGAGCGGGTCGCTTTAATACACAGTAAAACAGTAACTACCGTGTATAGAAGAAGCCCGCTCCTCAGAGCGGGCTTCTTTTTTTTGTTTTTTTCGCGGAGGATTAGCATGAAAGAGCTGACACAGGCCAAGCCGAGTAACCAGGTTTTACAAACCATAGGTAAGGGATTACGCCCCGAATGCGCCGCGGCCGCCCATGCCTCCCCTTGGCCGGAAAACGGCTTCCTCCCCGATGCGGCTGTCCTGGCCTCCTTTCTGGTGAATGCGCTGTACTTGTTCGGCGACAATACCTTGATCGCCCATGGCGGCGTCCCCGTCGGAGTAGCCGATGAATTGACCCGGCTCGGCCATAGCCTTTCCATTTCCGCGCCCGAGGCGCCGGGACGGCAGCGCGGATCCCGGACGAACGCGACCGGAAGGAACCGCGGCCAGGAAGGTCGCCGGGGGCGGGAAGGCCGCCATGACCGGGCTTTGCTTTTGTCGCAAGCGCTGGGCGTCGGATCCGATGGGGATATCCTGGAACGATTGCGGGCTTTGGGCCGCGCGATCCGGCCGGGAGGCTTAGTCTGCTTCCATATTTTCGATCGGGATCTGGCCTGGATCCTGGCCGGGGCGCGTTTCAATCCGGCCACGGGCCGCGTGGCGCCTCCTTTCATCCCGATTGGAAGGAGCGTCCCGTTCCCCGGACGAAGCGTCCCGGTGGATGAGAAAACCTGGAATCGTTCCGAGATCGAAGCCTTGCTGCGCGGGGTCGGGCTCCGGTTGGAACGGGTGTACGGGGGCTGGGAAGGCGCCGGATCGGAAGCGGCCGTTACGGGCAGGCTGATCGTGGTGGCGGCCAAACCCCGCAGGGCCGCGAGGAAAGTTTCAGCTGCCGCGCGGCACCAAGCGGCCTGAGAGGCGGAGCAATTCCGTTTCCGCGCGCTTGCTTTCGAACTTGGCGGACACCAAACGTGTTTCCGCGGAGATGAAAGCTTCCTGCGCGGCCCGCAATTCCAGGGAGGCGATGGTTCCCAGGCGCAAACGCTCCATGGCGATGCCAACGTTCTCCCTGGCCACGGCCATATTGGCCACCTCCAGCTCCAGCACCTCCAGGCTGGCCGCATGGGCCGCATGCGCCTCGGACAGCGCCGCGCCCACGGCGTCCCGGGTTTCCTCGCTTTGCAGGCGCGCCTTGGCCACGGCACGGCGGGCGTTGCGGTAATCGGAGGGCAAGGTGAAACCGTCGAACAGGTTGAGCCTGACATTGATGCCGTAGGTGAGACCCAAGGCCTCGTTGGAAGTGACCGCTCCCACCTGGGCTTCGGCCAACGAATAGTTGTATCCGAGCGAGACTCCCACTTGCGGCAGCAGATGGCCCACGTATTCTCGCAGTCCCGCCGCCGCCACGCGGCGGTTGAATTCGGCCTGGCGGATATCCGGCGAGCCCTCTAGGGCGGCGGCGCGCAAAGCCTCATAGGGTTGGGGAGGATCGAGGCGGATGGAATCCTCCACCTCATAGGCCAGCGAATCCTCCCGCGCCAGCAGTCGGTTGAGGTTGCGCTTGACCGTCGCCACCGTCACGGCCTGCTTGAGGCGCGCGGAAAGATCCTGGTTCAAATCCAGCTGCGCTTGCAGCATTTCCAATTTGGACACGCCTCCGAAACCGTATTTGCCCTTGGTGATCTTGACGCGCTCCTGCGACAAGGCTACGGCCGAATCCAAGGCCGCCAGCAAGGTCCGCTGCCGCACCACGTCCACGTAGGCCAGGGTCACCAGCGATGCCAGGTTCTGGCGCATCAGCTCCCGGCGTTCCCCGGCCAAGGCCGCCATGGAAGCCAGCCGATCATGGGCGGCCAACGCGGCGAGCCCGTCGAATATGGTCCAGGTGCCGTTGATGCCCGCCAGCTTGCTGCTGGATTCGGCGCCGTTGACGGATTGCTCCGGATTCCCGGGCCGCGTCAGGCGCGTATCGTTCACGCTCTTGGAATAGGAAGCGGTGGCGTCCAGTCTGGGGAGCAGTCCCGCCTCACCCCATGACACGGCGTCCTCCGCCGCATGCGCTTCCAGTACGGAGATGCGGTAGGAACGGTTGGAATCCAAGGAAAGGGAGAGAGCTTGATCGAGGGTCAGAACCTCCGCGGCCGAACCGTGAGAAGTCAAAGCGCAAAGTGCAAAAGTCAAAGTGCAAAGTGAAAACTGGGATCTCATCTTCAATTTTGCATTTTGCACTTTGAACTTTGACTTTTGCAATCTTCCCCCGCCTCTCATACCTCGCTCCGATGCGCCATGGCGTGCTTTTCATCGGCATGCCCATCCACGTCCTCATTTTCGGGAGCCAGCGCGCCGCGCTTGGCCAGATAGCTGTACATGGCGGGCACCACGTACAGGGTAAGCACCAGCGAGAACAGCAGCCCGCCCACCACGGCTATGCCCATGGGCATGCGGCTCTTGGAGCCGGCGCCCAGCGCTAGCGCTATGGGCAAGGTGCCCAGCACGGTGGCCAGGCTGGTCATCACGATGGGCCGGAAACGCGAAACGGCCGCGTCTCTCACCGCCTCCACCAGCTCCAACCCGTGATGGCGGCGCTGGTTGGCGAACTCCACGATGAGGATTCCGTTCTTAGTCACCAGGCCGATGAGCATGATGATGCCGATTTCGCTGAAGATGTTCAGGGTCTGGTTGAAATACCACAAGGCCAGCATGGCGCCGCACAAGGCAAGCGGCACCGTGAACATCACGATGAACGGGTCGCGGTAGCTTTCGAACTGGGCCGCCAGCACCAGGTACACCAGCACCAGGGCCAGGATGGCCGCGAAGAAAAGTCCGCCGGAAGCCTCCGCCTGATCGCGGGCGGGACCCGCCAGGGCGGTCACGAAGCTTTCGTCCAGCACCTTCTTGGCCACTCCCTGCATGGCATTGATGCCGTCGCCCAGGGTCATGCCCGGCGCCAGGCCCGCGGATACGGTGGCGGAAACGTAGCGGTTGTAGCGGAACAACTGGGGCGGATTGATCTGCTCCCTATAGGTGACGAGATTGTCCAGGCTCACCTGTTCGCCCCGGTTGTTCCTCACCTGGATATTCTTCACGTCCCCCGGTTCCATGCGGAACTGCCGATCCACCTGGCCGATCACCTGGTACTGTCGGCCGTCCTTGATGAAATAATCGAAGCGCAGGCCGCTGAAGGAAAGCTGCAGGGCCGTGGCCACGTCGCGCACGGAAACCCCGAGGCTGCGCATGCGCTCCCGGTCGATATCGATGCGCAGCTCCGGCTTGTTCAGCTTCAGATTCTCGTCCACCACCGAGAAGGTGGGATTGGCGCGGGCCTCTTCCACGAACTTCGGCAGCACCTCCTTGAGCTTTTCGAAGGTAGGCGCTTGGATGATGATCTGCACGGGCAGGCCGTTGCGCGCCCCCACCTGGATGGTCTGATCAAAGGTGGCGTTCACGCGCGCTCCTGTTATGGCCCTCACCTTGGCCAGGGAGGCGTTCATGATTTCCATCTGCGAACGCTTGCGCTTCTCCGGATCCACCAAGTACATGCGCAGGAAGCCGGTATTGACGGCGGTGCCGGAAAAGCCGGGCGCGGTCACGGAAAGCAGGATCTCCTGCTCGGGCACCGATTCGCTCACGGCCTTGATCATCTTGTCCACGTAACGGTCCATTGCGGGGAAGGTGGTGCCTTCCTGCATGGTGGCGTTGATCATGAACATGCCGCGATCCTCGACCGGGGCCAGCTCCTGCTTCACGTTCAGGAAGAACCAGACGCCCGCTCCCATGGACGCGGCCACGAGGAGGAGGGCCAGCCAGCGGTGGCCCAGGAAGCTTTCCAGACTGGAAGCGTAGCCGTTCTGCACGCGCCGGAAGAAAGGCTCCGTGAATTCGTAGAAGCGGCTGTGGCGCGAGCGCGCCTTGACGATGCGGGTGGTCATCATGGGCGTCAGGGTCAGGGATACGAAGGCGGAAATGAACACCGAACCGGCCAGCACCACGCCGAACTCGCGGAACAGGCGCCCCGTGAAGCCTTGCAGGAAAATGATGGGCAGGAACACCACCCCAAGCACCATGGTGGTCGAGACCACCGCGAAGAAGATTTCCGCCGCGCCCTTGCGGCCCGCTTCCATCGGATCCATGCCCTGTTCGATTTTGGCGTAGATGTTCTCCAGGACCACGATGGCGTCGTCGACCACCAAGCCGATGGCCAGCACGATCCCCAGCAGGGTCAGCACGTTGATGGTGAACCCGGATACATACATGATGAAGAACGTTCCCACCAGGGAAACCGGGATGGCGATGACCGGAATGACCGTGGTGCGCCAGTCACGCAGGAACAGGAAGATGATGAGCAGAACAAGCATGAAGGCGATGAGGACGGTTTCCTTGACCTCCAGGATGGACTTCTCGATGAAGCGCGTGCTGTCGAAGCCGAGCTTGAGGACCACGTCCTTGGGCACGTCCTGCTGGACCCGGGCGAAGCGCTTGTGGAACTCCTTGGCGATGGCCAGGTTGTTGGCGCCGGGTTGGGCGGATAGGGCCAGCCCTATCATGGGCACTCCGCCCTTCTTGAGGATGGTGCGTTCGTTTTCCGCTCCCAGGACCGCGCGGCCGATGTCCTGGAAGCGCACCACGGTGGCCCCCTCGGCGCGGATGATGAGTCGGTTGAAGTCCTCGGTGGTGCGCAGCTGGCCCATGGTGCGGACGTTCAGCTCGGTCTCCTGGCCTTCGATGCGGCCGGAAGGCAGCTCCACGTTCTCGGCGTTGAGGGCGTTGCGCACGTCCACCACGGTCAGGCCGTAGGCGGAAAGTTTCTTGGGATCGATCCACAGCCGCATGGCGTACTTCTTTTCGCCCCAGATGCGCACCTCGGCGACGCCGGGAATGGTCTGGAAACGCTCCTTGAGCCGCGTGCCGATGGCCGTCACGTCCAGGATGTCCCGGGTATCGCTTTGCAAGGTGGCCATGATGATGGGAAAGGCGTTGGCGTCCGCCTTGGCCACCGTGGGCGGATCCGCGTCCACGGGCAGGCTGCGGATGACGCGGGAAACGCGATCGCGCACGTCGTTGGCGGCCACGTCCAGGTCCACGCCCAGATCGAATTCCACCGTGATGCTGCTCCGCTGCTCGCGGCTTACGGAAGTGATGGAACGGATGCCGGCGATGCCGTTTACCGACTCCTCGATGATCTCCGTGATCTGGGATTCGATGATGTCGGCGCTGGCGCCGCGGTAGGACGTGGTCTCCGTGATGGTGGGCGGATCCACCGCCGGGAATTCGCGCACGCCCAGGTAGGAATAGCCGATCAGGCCGAATACCACGATGAGGATGGACAAAACCGTCGCAAGGACGGGACGGCGGAT